>NZ_JBHUUW010000017.1:0-139990 GCF_042670825.1 Streptomyces sp. NPDC057137
GTCCCTGCGCTGTGCGGACATCCACGTGGGCCGGGTCAGCGCGTGGGGTAGTACTTCTCCAGGCCCGCCCGGGGAAGTGTCACGTTGCACGCCTCGATGAACACCCCCAGGGGTCCGGCGCTGAACATCGCCCGTGACTCGGCATCTGGCTTCTCGGGGCCGCCCTTGCAGACCCAGCCGCACTGCCGCAGCCGCTCCGACTCGTCCACGAGGTTCTCGGCCCAGTAGCCGAGGTGGTGGAACGCCGTCCCCTCGCGTGGGGCGTTGGGAGTGCCGGGCGTCGCTTCGAACAGCTCGAAGGCGCAGCTTCCCGCGGTGGCGAAGGTGAGCCGCGTGTCGATCTCGTGCACCGTGCCGAACTCGTCCTTGGTGACACCGACGTAGTGCTTGACCGGTCGCCAGTCCAGCAGCAGCGCCGTACCGAACTCCCGCATCGCCCGGTCGAGATCGTCGACGGCGAACGCAACGTGCCAGATCACAGCCTGATCCCCTTCGGTAGGAACTGCTCCATGCCCGGTGGCGGCGCCGAGACGCCGCACGCTTCGAGCAGCACGCCGTAGGGGCCTTCGTGGAAGGCCCTCGGCTGCCCGGCGGCGCTGCCGGCGAGGGCCAGGCAGGGCAGGGACAGCTGGTCGAGCCGCTGTGTCTCGGCGTCGACGTCCTCGGTCCAGTAGGCGATGTGGTGGAACGGCGAGTCGCCGCGTTGGACGAAGGGGGTTCCCGCGACGGGCTCCATCAGCTCGATGGCCAGCGGTGTCTCACGCGAGAACACCCCTCGGGTCGCCAGGCGCAGACTCGCCCCGTCGGCGTCCTGGATGATCTCGTCGTACTCGGTGACCTCGCCCCAGCTGACGCCGAGGCCGTCGGTGAACTCGCGGGCCGCCGCCTCCACGTCAGTGACCACGAAGCACACATGCCAGGGTGTGCGCGGGCTTCCGCCGCCGCCGCTCATGTTTGGTCCTTGACTTGGTCCTTGACGAGGTCGAGTGCGATGTCGATGAGCATGTCCTCCTGGCCGCCGACGAGCCTGCGCCTGCCCGCTTCGAGCAGCAGGGTGCGTACGTCGATACCGAAACGCGCCGAGGCGGCCTCGGCGTGACGCAGGAAACTCGAGTAGACGCCGGCGTAGCCGAGGGTGAGCGTCTCCCGGTCCACCCGGACCGGGCGGTCCTGGAGGGGGCGGACGATGTCGTCGGCGGCGTCCTGGAGCGCGAAAACATCGCTGCCGTGGTTCCAGCCGTAGATGTCGGCCACCGCGATGAAGGCCTCGATGGGACAGTTTCCCGCTCCGGCGCCGTGCCCGGCGAGGGAGGCGTCGACGCGGCGGACCCCGTTCTCGACAGCGACCACGGAGTTGGCGACGGAGAGGGAGAGGTTCTCGTGGGCGTGGATGCCGATCTCGGTCTCCGCGTCCAGAAGGTCGCGGTACGCGCGTACGCGTTCTCCGACGTCGGCCATGGTCAGCCGTCCACCGGAATCGGTGACGTAGACGCAGTGAGCGCCGTAGGACTCCATCAGCTTGGCCTGCTCGGCGAGTTCCTTGGCCGGGGCCATGTGGCTCATCATCAGGAACCCGGACACGTCCATGCCGATCTCGCGCGCGGTGGAGATGTGCTGGGCGGAGACGTCGGCCTCGGTGCAGTGGGTGGCCACCCTCACCGACCGTACTCCCAGGCCGTACGCCCGCTGGAGGTCCTCGACCGTGCCGACGCCGGGAAGCAGCAGCGTGGTGAGCCGCGCGGAAGTGATGTTGGCCGCGGCGGCCTCGATCCACTGCCAGTCGGTGTGGGATCCGGGTCCGTAGTTCACCGACCCGCCGGCCAGCCCGTCACCGTGGGCCACCTCGATGGCGTCGACGCCCGCGGCGTCGAGGGCCGCGACGATTCGCCCGACGTCCTGGGTGCTGATCCGGTGGCGTACGGCGTGCATCCCGTCACGCAGAGTAACGTCCTGAATGTACAGTCGGCGCTCGGTCATCGGGGGGTTCCGTCCTGCTGGGCGATGCGTTCGGCCACCCGCAGGGCGGCGGACGTCATGATGTCGAGGTTCCCGGCGTAGGCCGGCAGGTAGTGCGCCGCGCCCTCGACCTCGAGGAAGACCGACACCTGGTGGGTGGGGACGAGCGGGGAGTCCGGGGCGAGCAGGGTGTGCACCGGCTGGTCCTCGGGGATCGGGTCGATCTGGATGTGCTGCTTGAGCCGGTAGCCGGGCACATAGGCGGCCACGTCGCCGACCATCTTGGCGATCGAGGCGCGGATTTCGTCGTGCAGCGCCGGATCGGGCGCGGAGGTGAGACAGAAGACCGTGTCCCGCATGATCAGCGGCGGTTCGGCCGGATTGAGGATGATCACCGCCTTGCCGCGTTCGGCTCCGCCGACGGTGCGGATCGCGTGGGAGGTGGTCTCGGTGAACTCGTCGATGTTGGCGCGGGTGCCGGGCCCCGCGGACCGTGAGGAGATCGAGGCCACGATTTCCGCGTAGGCGACCGGGGCGATCCGTGAGACAGCGGCGACGATGGGGATGGTCGCCTGGCCGCCGCAGGTCACCATGTTGATATTGGCTGCCCCGAGGTGCTCGTCGAGATTCACCGCAGGGACGACGAAGGGGCCGATCGCGGCCGGGGTCAGGTCGATCAGCCGCTTGCGGTGCGGTTCCAGTACCCGCGCGTTGGCCATGTGGGCCTTGGCCGAGGTGGCGTCGAAGACGATCTCGATGTCGTGGAATCCGGGCAGGGCGAGGAGGCCTTCGACGCCCTCCGCGGTGGTCGGCACCCCCAGACGGGCCGCCCTGGCCAGCCCGTCCGAGGCCGGGTCGATGCCCACCATCGCGGCCATCTCCAGGTCTTTCGACAACCGGAGAACTTTGATCATGAGATCTGTTCCGATGTTGCCCGACCCGATGACCGCGACTTTGGTCTTGCGACCGGGTCCGCTCATGACTGCTCCTCCTGATCGTGGTGGGGCGCGGTGCCGAAGCTGGCCGTGACCGTGCCGAGACCGGTGATGTCGGCGCTGACGGTGGCTCCGGGATCGACCGTCGCCATCGGCCCGAGCGCTCCGGAAAGGACGAGTTGCCCGGCCCGCAGCGGCTGTCCGAACTCGCGGGCGGTACTGGCGAGCCAGGCGAGAGCGTTGAGCGGGTCGCCGAGGCAGGCCGCTCCGGTGCCGGAGGAAACCGGTTCACCGTTGATCGTCATCACCATCTCGACCAGTACCGGGTCGAACTCGTCCAGCGTCCTTCGTACGCTTCCGAGTACGTAGAGGCCGCTGCTCGCGTTGTCGGCGACGGTGTCGCCGAACTGGATGTCCCAGTCCGCCACCCTGGAGTCGACGATCTCCAGGGCGGCCACCGCGTAGGCGACGGCCGCGCGGACCTGGGGTGGGTCGAGCGGGCCTTCGGCGAGATCCTCGGCGAGCACGAAGGCGACCTCCGCCTCCGCCTTGGGCTGGAGGAGCCGGGACATCGGGATGGTCTGCCCCTCGGCGAACTCCATGTCGTCGAAGAGGACACCGAAGTCCGGCCGGCCGACCCCGAGCTGGCTCTGCACGGCCTTCGAGGTGAGCCCGATCTTGCGTCCGACGACGACCGCGCCCGCCTCGATCCGCGCCGCGACGAGTCGCTGCTGCACTTGGTAGGCGGCGGCGATGTCGGCGGCGCCGATGAGTTCCCGCACCGGTTGACAGGCGATTCCGGTCTGTGCGGCACGTAGCAGCCGATCGGCGGCGGCTCGTACTTGATCGTCAGCGGACACGGCGCCACCCTTCAATAAGTATGCTAACTATATTACTAGTTAGCATGTACGCAAGACCGTTCACTCGACTCCGCCGTCGAAGTAGTCGCCGAGGGGAAGGTCGTCCCAGATCAGTCCCTGCTCGCGCATGTAGCGGCGCAACGCCTCCAGCGTGGGCAGATTGGCGGCGACACCATAGGGCCAGTAGTCCTCGCCCATCAGCGCGACGTGCTCCTCCACGGCGGCCAGCAGCCACGGCAGCGTGACCTTGGGGACGCTCGCCGACCACAGCCGCCGCATCGCCTCCGCCTTGGCGTCCTCGAACGCGGCGGCGATACGTCTCGCGAGACCTGGATCGTCGGCGAGCAACTGTGTCCGCACCACGAGCAGATGCATGATCGGGAAGATCCCGGTCCGGCCGTAGTACTCCCGCTCGCTGGCGGCAAAGTCCGGCAGCAGGCGGCGCGTGCCCGGCAGCATGGGGCTGTTGGTCGCGCCGATGACCGCGTCCAGGCGCCCCCGCGCCAGCTGCTCGGCCAGGCTCGAGGACCGGTCGGCGGCACGGATACGGACGCCCTGCGGGTACCGGACGGTGTCGTCCTCCAGCGCGGCCGGGTCACGGCCGGTGTACCACTCGATGTCCTCGGGCCGCAGACCGTGCTCGTCGGCGAAGACACCGCGCAGCCAGACCGCCATCGTCATGCCGTACTCCGCCAACCCGATCCGCGCGCCGCGCAGGTCCGCGAAGTCCTTGACGCCGGAGTCGGCGCGGACGTACACGTTGCCGTGCCGGAAGGCGCGGGAGATCCAGACCGGCAGAGCCGTCAGGGGCGAGTCCGGCCCGAGTTTCGAACGCTGTGTCATGTAGAACGAGATCGACATCTCGCCGGCGTCGAACCCGGCCGCCGGGTCGGTGATGGCCGCGAATGCCTCCTTGGGACCGTTCAGCACAGACAACCGCAGATCCAGCCCGTGGCGTACGCCGCACTGCTCGATGTCCTCGACCCGGTCGTAGCGACCTCCGAATGCCAAGCGAAGTGTCCTGCCCATCGCACCGTCCTTCGTCGTCCGTGCCCACCGGGGAAGGCGGGGCCGACTCCTTGTTGCAGCCTTAAATAGTAGATACCATAATCATAGATTGCACTAGGGAGCCCGAGGCCCCTCATGGTGCCACGGAAGGATCCCGCCGTCGCCGTCACCTCGGTGGGTACCTCGCGCCGAACGGTGGATTCGGCCCCGCCGCGACGGATCCCCGCCGCCCGCACCGGGTACTGCATCGGACGAACAAACGTGGAGGGCGCATGGACAGTCGCTACGAGTTCCAGTTCATCGGCGGGGAATGGGTCCGGCCCGGCTCCGAGTCGTACATCGAGGTGGTCAACCCGGCCACCGAGAAGGTGATCGCCAGGGTCCCCCGCGGAAACGCGGCGGACGGCGAGCAGGCCGTACGCGCGGCCAGGGCGGCCTTCCCGGCCTGGGCCGCCACGCCGCTCAAGGAGCGCGTCGAACTGCTTCGACGGGCGGCCGAACTGCTGGAAGAGCGCACCGACAGCGTCGCCCGCACGATCTCCGAGGATGTCGGCACTCCCCTCACGCTGGCGCGCGCCGTTCAGGTCGGATATCCCGTACGGGTGCTGCGCGCCTTCTGCGACGTTGCCCACGATGTCCCCTGGCAGCAAAAAATCCGGCACACGTTGGTGGTCCGGGAACCGGCCGGCGTCGTGGTGGCGATCACGCCGTGGAACTATCCCCTGCACCAGACCGCGGCCAAGATCGGGGCCGCTCTACTGGCCGGCTGTACGGTGGTGCTGAAACCCTCGGAGCTGGCGCCACTCAGTGTCTACGCGCTGATCGAGGTCTTCCGGGACGCGGGCCTGCCGAGCGGGGTGCTGAACATGGTCCTCGGCTACGGCGACGAGGTCGGTGAGCCGCTCGTCGTGCACCCGGAGGTCGATGTGGTCACCTTCACCGGTTCCACCGCCGTCGGCGCCGCGATCACACGCGCCGCGGCTGATGGGGTCAAGCGCGTCACCCTCGAACTGGGCGGAAAGTCGCCCTCGGTGATCCTGGACGGGGCGGATCTCGACCGCGCCACCGCCGGGACGGTCGCACGCTGCTTCGGCAACTCCGGCCAGACCTGCGCGGCTCTCACCCGCCTGATCGTGCCCCGGCACCTCCTGGCCCAGGTGGAGGAACGTGTCGCGGCGGCCGTCGGGGCGCTCACGATCGGCGACCCGCTCGACGCCGGCACCGATCTGGGACCGCTGGTGTCGGCGGCGCAGCGTGGCCGGGTCGAGGCACTCATCCGGTCGGGCATCGACGAGGGCGCCCGGCCGGTCGCCCTCCCCGGTGAGCGGCGGCTGCCCGACTCGGGCTTCTACGTGTCCCCCGTCGTCTTCAGCGATGTGCGCAGTCATCTTCGGGTCGCCCAGGAGGAGATCTTCGGACCCGTTCTCTGCCTCCTTCCCTACGACGACGTGGACGAGGCGGTCGCCATCGCCAACGGGACGCCGTACGGCCTCGCCTCTGCGGTGTGGGGTCCTCCCGACCCGGCGGTGACCACCGCCGTCGCCCGCCGGCTGGCCGCGGGAATGGTCGGTGTCAACGGTGGCCGCCTCAATCTGGCCGCCCCCTTCGGCGGCTACAAGGCTTCGGGCCGAGGACGGGAGTTCGGCGCCCTGGGCATCGAGGAGTTCCTTGAGGTCAAGGCGGTCAACTTCCTCAGCGACGACGACATCTGGTGGGCCGAGCCCACCAGCCCGAGCTGAGTTCGTCCTGTTCCTCGCCCCTCGCCCGGCACAACGGGCACCGACCGACAAGGAGTCACCAATGACAGCGCACATCCCCGGGCAGCAGCCGACAGTCGGCGTCGTGGGACTGGGCAACATGGGGGCGGCCATCGCCCAAGCCGTCATCGCCGGCGGCCTGCCGACCCTGGTCCACGACATCCGCCCCGAGGCGGTCGCCGACCTCGTGGCGGCGGGCGCCCTCGCCGCCGGGTCCGCCGACGCCGTGTGCCGTGACGCCGACATCATCTGTGTCGTGGTCCTGAACGAGGCCCAGGTCAGCGAAGTCGCGGACCACCTGACCGGTCTGGACGCGGACGGCAAGACCTTCGTCGTGCACAGCACCGTCACACCGCTGTTCATGCGGCAGCTCGCCGACCGGCTGGCCGGGCATCACGTCGAGGTGGTGGACGCCACCGTGGCCGGCGGCGTGGCCAAGGCCCGCACCGGCGAGCTGACGGTCATGGTGGGCGGCTCGGACAGCGCGGTGTCGACGATCCGTCCCGTACTGGACAGCATCGGCAAGGAGATCTTCCACGTCGGCGCGGTCGGCGCGGGCTCAGCGATGAAGCTGATCGTCAATTTCACCACCATGAGCACCTACGCGCTGCACCTCGAAGCCATGGAACTGGCGCAGGCGTACGGCCTGGAGGAGGACGCGGTCACCTCGGTGCTGGTGAAGAGTTCAGCCGACTCCAAGGCGATCCGCACGTGGGGCTTCCACGACCGGATCCGCCGGAATCAGCCCCCGGGCACGGCGCCCGTCGGGACCGTCATGCTCAAGGACCTGTCGGCGGCGGCGACGGCCGCGGGGCAGCGCGGGCTCGTCCTTCCCCTGGCGTCGGTGGCCGCCTCCACCATCGTGGCCAAACTGGCGGCACGTGACGAGTGGCTGGACAGCCTCGGTGAGCCGGTGCCGATCCCGCGGTGCGACGTCTGCGGACTGGAACTCGCCGCGCCCTACCGGGGTCTCGGACGGCACGGCGACTGCGGATAACCGGCCGGCCGGTACCGCCGCCGGGCCCGAGCAGCGCCGAAAGGCACCACCCGAAGCCCCCTCCCCTCCCCACCCCGCCGGTTCTCCTCCGCGCACCCCTCCGCCCAACTACTAGGACGTCCGAATACCGGATGTCCTCAGGCCCATCAGAAGGTTGTCACCATGTCCGCAACCGTCATCGTCGCCGGCCGCCGCACGCCGATCGGAAAACTCCTCGGCGGCCTGCGCACATGCTCCGCGCCCACTCTGGGCGGTATCGCCATCGCCGGCGCCCTCGACGCGGGCGGCGTGCCCGCGAACGCGGTCGACGCCGTACTGATGGGCACCGTGGTCCAGGCCGGTGTGGGCCCCAACCCGGCCCGGCAGGCGGCCGCACGCGCGGGCATCCCGATGACGGTGCCCGCGAGCACCGTGAACAAGCTGTGCCTGTCCGGCCTGCACGCGATCGCGCTCGCCGACGCGCTGATCCGTGCCGGGCAGCACGAGGTCGTCGTCGCCGGCGGCATGGAGTCCATGACGCGGGCCCCGCAGCTGATCGAAGGTTCGCGCCTGGGCTGGAAGTACGGCCCCGTCGTCGTCTCCGACGCCCTCGACCGCGACGCGCTCACGTGCGCCTTCGACGGCATCCCGATGGGCGAGGCGACCGAGCGCTACCAGCGCGTCTACGGCATCACCCGCGCGGAGCAGGACGCCTACGCGGCACGCTCACACCGCCTGGCCGCCGCCGCACGCTCGGACGGCCGGCTCGGCGAGGAGATCGTCCCCGTGCGCACCGGCCGCGCCGACCTCGCCCACGACGAGGGCATCCGCCCCGACACCAGCGTCGAACGCCTGGCCCAACTCGCCCCGGCGTTCAGCGACGACGGCACGATCACGGCCGCGAGTTCCTCGCAACTGTCCGACGGGGCGGCCGCGGTCGTGATCACCACCGCCGAACGCGCCGCCGCCGAAGACTGGCCCGTACTGGCCGAGATCGGCGCCCACGGCACCGTCGCGGGCCCGGACCCCTCCCTCGTCGCGCAACCCGCCAACGCCATCCGCGACGCGCTGCGCCGCGACGGCCGCCTCACGCTCGACGCCCTCGACCTGATCGAGATCAACGAGGCGTTCGCCGGCGTCGCACTGGCCTCGACACGTGAACTCGACCTGCCCGCCGAGCGGATCAACGTCAACGGCGGCGCGATCGCCCTCGGGCACCCCGTCGGCATGTCCGGAGCTCGACTCGCCATCACCCTCGCCCACGAACTGCGCCGACGCGGAGGCGGCACCGGAGCAGCCGCCCTGTGCGGCGGCGGGGGACAGGGCGACGCCCTGATCCTTCGGGTCCCCGCGCACTGAGCCAACCGACGAAGCCCCTGCCACGGAGACGACATGACCGCCACGGCCCCACCCACCCCGCCCAAGCCCGAACTGCACATACCCGTCAACCCGGTTCGCTTCGTCACCGCGTCGGCCCTGTTCGACGGCCACGACGCCGCGATCAACATCATGCGCAGGATCCTCCAGTCGCAGGGCGCCGAGGTGATCCACCTCGGCCACAACCGCTCGGTGCGCGAGGTCGTCGACGCCGCGATCGAGGAGGACGTCCAAGGCATCGCGGTCAGCTCCTACCAGGGCGGCCACGTCGAGTACTTCGAATACCTCACGGCCTCGCTCAAGGAGGCCGGCGCCGAACACGTGCGCGTCTTCGGCGGCGGCGGCGGAGTGATCGTGCCGGAGGAGATCGAGCGCCTGGCCGCCGCCGGCGTCCTGATCTTCTCACCCGAGGACGGCCAACGACTCGGCCTCGCCGGCATGATCAACCGGCTCATCCGCGACTGCGACACCGACCTCACCGCGCGGGCCCTCGACGTCGACGCCATCCTGACAGGCGAACGCACCGCCCTCGCCCGCGCCATCACCGTCGCCCAGTCCGGCGCCCTGACCGACACCGACCGGGAACGCCTGCGCGAGGCCGCGGCGGCCCGCGGCGTCCCCGTCCTCGGGATCACCGGCACCGGCGGCTCGGGCAAGTCCTCACTCACCGACGAACTGGTGCGCAGGCTCCGCGTCGACCAGGGCGACCGGCGGCGTGTCGCCGTGCTCGCCGTCGACCCCACCCGCAGGCGCGGCGGCGGCGCGCTGCTCGGCGACCGCATCCGGATGAACAGCCTCGACGGCGACCGCGTCTTCTTCCGCTCCCTGGCCACCCGAGGCGCGCGCGAACTCCCCGAGCACGTCGAGGACATCCTCACGATCACCAAGGCCGCCGGATTCGACCTGGTGATCCTGGAGACCCCCGGCGCCGGCCAGGGTGACGCCGGCATCACCGCGCACGCCGACGTCTCCCTGTACGTGATGACGCCCGAGTTCGGGGCGGCCTCCCAACTGGAGAAGATCGACATGCTCGACTTCGCCGACGTCGTCGCCATCAACAAATTCGAACGGCGCGGCGCCGAGGACGCGTTGCGCGATGTGTCGCGCCAACTCGTGCGCAACCGCGAGGCGTTCACGTCCCGGCCGGAGGACATGCCGGTGTACGGCACATCCGCCGCCACCTTCAACGACGACGGCGTGACCGCCCTCTACGGACGACTCGCCCGCGAACTCACGGGCGCCGGACTCCATCTCGACGACGGCACACTCGACCCGGTCGACGTCCGCCACTCCACCGGCGCCGCGCAGATCCTGCCGCCCGCGCGCGTGCGCTACCTCGCCGAGATCGCCGAATCCGTACGCGGCTACCACGCCCTGACCGGACGTCAGGTCGCCGTCGCGCGCCGCCGCCAGCGTTTCGCGGCCGTCCGGGACGAACTGCGCGCGGAGGCCGACGCGGGAGAGGGCACGGACAGCCCCACCGACCTGAACGCCCTCCTGGCCCGCGCCGAGGCCGAACTCTCCCCGGACTCGGCGGCGTTGCTCGCCGACTGGCCCCGGGTCGCGGCCTCGTACGACGGCGACGAACAGGTCGTCAAGGTGCGAGACCGCGAGATCCGCACCGCGCTCACCCGCGAATCCCTGTCCGGCAACCGCATCCCGCGCGTCGCGCTGCCCCGCTACGTCGACGACGGCGAACTCCTGCGCTTCCTGCGGGCCGAGAACCTTCCCGGCTACTTCCCGTTCACCGCCGGCGTGTTCCCGTTCAAGCGCGACGGCGAGGACCCGGCACGCATGTTCGCCGGCGAGGGCGACCCCTTCCGCACCAACCGCAGGTTCAAGCTCCTGTCCGCCGAGGGCGACGCCACCCGTCTGTCCACGGCGTTCGACTCCGTCACCCTGTACGGCCGCGACCCCGGAGAACGCCCCGACATCTACGGCAAGGTCGGCACCTCCGGCGTCTCTGTCGCCACCCTCGACGACATGAAGGCCCTGTACGACGGCTTCGACCTGGTCGCGCCGTCCACGTCCGTGTCGATGACGATCAACGGACCCGCGCCCACGATCCTCGCGTTCTTCCTCAACACGGTGATCGACCAGCGCATGGACGCGTTCCGCGCGAGCGAGAACCGCGAACCCACCCCCGACGAGGCCGACACCATCCGCGCCCACGCGCTCGCGAACGTGCGCGGCACCGTACAGGCCGACATCCTCAAGGAGGACCAGGGCCAGAACACCTGCATCTTCTCCACCGAGTTCTCGCTGCGCGTGATGGCCGACATCCAGGAATGGTTCGTGCGACACCAGGTGCGCAACTTCTACTCGGTCTCCATCTCCGGCTACCACATCGCCGAAGCCGGCGCGAACCCCATCTCCCAGCTCGCCTTCACCCTCAGCAACGGCTTCACCTACGTCGAGGCCTACCTCGCGCGGAGCATGGCCATCGACGACTTCGCTCCGAACCTGTCGTTCTTCTTCTCCAACGGCATGGACCCCGAATACAGCGTCCTGGGCCGGGTCGCCCGGCGCATCTGGGCCGTCGCGATGCGGGAGCGGTACGGCGCCAACGAGCGCTCGCAGAAGCTCAAGTACCACGTCCAGACCTCGGGCCGCTCGCTGCACGCCCAGGAGATGGACTTCAACGACATCCGCACCACGCTGCAGGCGCTCATCGCGATCTACGACAACTGCAACAGCCTGCACACCAACGCGTTCGACGAGGCAGTCACCACCCCGACCGAGGAATCCGTACGCCGCGCCCTCGCCATCCAACTTGTCATCAACCGCGAGTGGGGCCTGGCGATGAACGAGAACCCGCTCCAGGGCTCGTTCGTCATCGATGAACTCACGGACATGGTCGAGGAGGCCGTACTCGTCGAGTTCGACCGCATCAACGAACGCGGCGGCGTCCTGGGCGCCATGGAGACCGGCTACCAGCGAGGCAGGATCCAGGACGAGTCGATGCTGTACGAACAGCGCAAGCACGACGGCACGTTGCCCATCATCGGCGTCAACACCTTCCGCAACCCGCACGCCGCCGACGCCCCCGCGACCGTCGTCGAACTCGCCCGCGCCACCGAGGCCGAGAAGGAATCCCAACTCGCCCGCGTCCACGACTTCACCACCCGCAACGCCAACGCCGCCACGGCCGCGCTCGCCGAACTCAAGCGCGCCGCCACACGCGGTGAGAACGTGTTCGCCGTCCTCATGGACGCCGCCCGCGTATGCAGCCTCGAACAGATCACCGACGCCTTCTTCGAAGTCGGCGGCCAATACCGCCGCAACGTCTGATCCCGACCCCCGCCTCCGCCTCCTCGGGCGATCACCGAGCCCCACACCCCGGGGCCGAAAGGACTACCACCATGCCCGAACCCACCAAGGTCGGCATCGTCGGCTGCGGCCTCATGGGCTCCGGAATCGCCGAAGTCGCCGCCCGCTCCGGCCTGCCCGTCCTCGTCGGCGAAGTCACCCCGGCCGCCGCCGACAACGGCCGCGCACGCATCGAGACCTCGCTCGCCCGCGGCGTCAAGGCCGGCAAACTCACGCTCGCGGACCGCGACGCCACGCTCGCCCGCATCACCTTCACCACCGACCTCGCCGACTTCGCCGACCGCGACATCGTCATCGAGGCCGTCGCCGAACACCGACAGACCAAACTCGACACCCTCGCCGCACTCGACAAGGTCCTCGTCCACGACCGCGCCGTCATCGCCTCCAACACGTCCTCGTTCGCGGTGATGGACCTCGCGGTCGCCACGAGCCGACCCGAGAACGTCGTCGGCATGCACTTCTTCAACCCCGTCCCCGTACAACCCCTCGTCGAGATCGTGCCCACCCAACTCTCCTCACCCGAAGCGGTCGCACGCGCCCAGGAGTTCGCGCGCGACGCGCTCGGAAAGACCGTCATCACCGCACGCGACCGCTCCGGCTTCGTCGTCAACGCGCTGCTCGTGCCCTACCTGATCTCCGCGGTACGCATGCTCGAATCCGGCTTCGCCTCCGCCGACGACATCGACAACGGCATGGTGCTGGGCTGCGCCCACCCCATGGGCCCACTGCGCCTGCTCGACCTGATCGGCCTCGACACCGCCCAGGCCGTCGCCGAGGCCATGTACGACGAGTTCAAGGAACCGCTCTACGCCCCACCGCCGTTGCTGCGCCGCATGGTCGCCGCCGGACTGCTCGGCCGCAAGAGCGGGCGCGGATTCTACACATACGCTCGCTGAAGATCGACAACTGCCGAATCGGGGTGTTCGCCGCCTACGCCGCCCGCCGTGAGCGGGCGCTGGCCGAGCGAGCCCTACCGGCCGAAGTCGTGGACGGGGAACCGCGCGCGGTGCGATGCGGCGCGGATCCCCGCCGGGCGGGCCTTCGCCACCAGGTCGGAGAGCGCCCGCGTCCTTGAAGCCGGGAGCCGGTGGGGGGCGCGGCCGACGAGGCGTTCGGACAGACTCCAGGTTCCGGCGCGCGCGAGGAACACGGTGTCGGTTATGTCGTCGGGGTGGCAAAGTCGCGACGCGCTCTCGCGAGGACCGGTTTCTGGTGGATCGACGCCTTGATCGGCCACCCACCACCTGCGGCGTGGACACGAGTGTCTCGCGGCGACGGCGCGAAGGGCCCGCGAACGTACGGCCGGGTCTGCGCGAGACAGCCCACAGTCCCGGACCCGGACCTGGCCGCAGCCGTCGGGAGTTGGCCCGTCGAAGCCAGAGCGACCCCACGGGGATCGCGTATTCCGTCGCCGCCGACCCCCACGACACGCCGCTCGCCGAACCCGTCCGCGTCGCGGGCCTGGTGGGCGATCGGGGTGGTGTACCACCCTTCATGGCGAGACGGGGCGGCCGGCTCGCCCCACGGCATGGGCTACAGGTCGATGACCAGCCGCTTGGAGAGCGAACGGCCGACGCAGATCATCATGGTGTCGTTCGCTGCCCGCTCCTCGTCGGTGAGCACGACGTCCCGGTGGTCGGGGACGCCGTCGAGCACCGGGGTCTCGCACGACCCGCAATAGCCCTCTCCGCAGGAGAAGGGTGCGAACGGGGTGTGCTCCAGGACGATGTCCATCATCGTCCGATCGGCCGGAACGGTGACGGTCATGTCGGTTCGGGCCAGTACGAGTTCGAACTCGCTGTCGGCGGGGCCGCCGGCTCGGGCCTCGTCGTCGGCAGTGGCGGCCACGAACCGCTCGACGCGCAACCGCTCACGCCGGCCGGGCAGGACGGCCCCCTCAAGAGCCGCGAGCAGACCCTCCGGCCCACAGGCGTAGAGCAGCGTGTTGTCGTCGACCTCCGCGACGACGGCCTCGATGTCGATCATGCCCTGCTCATCCTGCGGTACGAGCTGCACCGATCCGCCGTCCATGGCGTCGAGCGCGTCGAGCAGGGCCATCGACCTCCGGGTCCGCCCTCCGTAGACGAGGGTCCACGGAATGCCCCGCCGGGACGCCTCACGGATCATCGGCAGGATCGGCGTGATGCCGATCCCTCCGGCCACGAACACGTAGCGTTCCGTCGGATCGAACGGAAAACGGTTCCGCGGGCCGACGATGCGCAACGTCGCCCCTTCGGTGACCTCTTCGTAGAGTTCACGGGAGCCACCGCGCCCGTTCTCCTCCCGCAGGACGGCTATGTCATACGTGGGGTCGTCGGCGTTGCCGTACAGGGAGTAGTGCCGACGGAGCCCGGAGGGCAGGACCACCTCGATGTGGGCTCCCGGCTCCCACGGAGGCAGTGGCCGACCGTCCTCGCCGGCCAGGGTCAGGCCCGCGACATCGTCGGCGAGCGCCACCCTACGGAGCACCCGCACCGCGAAGCCCTCGGATGAGTCGACCGCAACCGTAGTGGAGACCGTGTCGGCCACGTGCTGGGGCATGGAAGTCTCCTCGTCGTGACAACCAATCATGCTTATTATGCTACTATATAAATGTAGGTGGTCGATAAGGATCCGGCAACGGTCCGGACGGATTCGGGCTACGGCAAGGAGATCGACGGTGAGTGGAACCAACGGTGAGGGCCTGTCGCACGCGGCCGCGGCGAGCGGGTGCCCCTATGACGGGTCGGCGGGCGCGGGGAACCTGGAGATCACCTCCTACCGGGAGGTCGAAGAGATCCTCGCCCGGCCGCAGCAGTTCAGCCTCGCCGACACCAAGGGCGACTCCGAGGAGTTCGCCCGCGGGACCGTGGTCGGTCTCGAAGGCGGAGACCACCGGCAGCGCCGACGGCTGCTGGCGAAAATCGTGGACATCTCCCAGCCCTGGGGACCCCGTGGGTCGCTCCTGACAGAACTTTTCGAAGGTTTGATCGCGCCACTGCGCGAGCGGGCGGCGGGCGGCGAGACGGTCCACTTCGACCTCATCCCGTTCGCCCGGCAGGTCTATGGCCGGATGGCCGCCGCGCTGATCGGCATCGACGGCGTGGACAGTGCCGAGCGGCTGGAGCGGCTGGAAAGTTTCATGACGCCGATCATCGGCGGGCTCACCGCGGAGTTCACCCTGCGCGACCTCGCGGCCATCACCCGCGAATCCCGGGCGGCGCGCCAGGGCCTCAAGGCCGAGTTCTTCGACGCCAGCCTGAGCCGCCGCGCTGCCGCCATCAAGCAAGGCGGCGAGGACGCGGAGCGGCTTCCCGGCGACCTGATCACCCAGTTGCTGTCGTCGCCGGACGGCGGCTTCGACGAGGACGCCATCTTCCGCGAGTGCGTCGTGCTGTTCGCCGCCTCGGTCAACAACCCCGTGTCCCAGATCGCCAACTGCGTCAACGAACTGTCCGGCTGGCTTGCGGTGAATCCCTCGGAGGCCCACCGTCTGGACGACGACGCGTTCCTCAACGACGTGGTCCGCGAAACCCTGCGGCTGCACCGGACCGGGAACCCGTACCTGTTGCGCGCGGTCCTGGAGGATGTCGAACTGAGCACCGGACGCCACCTGAAAGCCGGTGAACGGGTCGCCCTCCATGTGGGGCCCGCCAACCGCGATCCCGAGATCTTCGGAGAGACCGCTTCGCAATTCGACCCTCTTCGTGCCGTCAGCGCCCCCCGGGTGAAACCCTTCGGGCTGGCCTTCGGCGGGGGCCCGCACGCCTGTCTGGGCCGCCCTCTGGTGTACTGGGAGCGCGGCGACCCGCCGGCGCTGGGCTACCTGGCGCGACTGCTCAAGTGCCTGCTCACGGAGCGGGTGGCGGTGGGCGATCCCGCGCGCCACTCCAAGCAGTCGCAACACGCCGGCGACCGGTTCTCGGCGTTCGACGTCACCATCGCCGGCTGAACCGGGAGCGGACACGTACCCGGCGCGCAAAATATCCCGTTCAGCGTGCCGCGGGACGAATGGCGGAAAACCCTGCTTACGATCGATTTAAGCCACCACCTGGGACGTCCAAAGGGCATCCGGATGATTTCAGGGGGCCGCCGACCGCCCTGATATCCTAAAAGTATTCACTGTTTATGTCGGCGGGGGTCTTAATGAATGCGGCTCAGGACACAACCGCGCGCAGGTCGTCACCTCGCGCCGCGAAACAGTCCGAAGTGGTCGCACGTGAACTCCTCCATCGGATCGTCGCCGAGAAGTTGCCGGAAGGCACTCGGCTGCCCACCGAGAAGGTGATGGCCGAGGAACTGGCCATCGGCCGCAGCACTCTGCGTGAGGCGCTGCGGATTCTGGAGAGCCACGGCGTTCTGACCATCCGCGCCGGACGGGCCGGCGGCCCGATCGTGCGCCACCCGCGCCCGTCTGACCTGGGCCAGGCGCTGACGATGCTGCTGCAGTTCGAAGGGGCGTCTTTCAGCGATGTCTTCGAGGCCCGGCACGCGCTGGAGCCGCGGCTGGCGGCGATGGCCGCGACCCGGATCCGGGCCCCCGCCCTGGCCCGCCTCCAGCAGACGATTCTCCGCATGGAGGAATACCTTGACGAGTCGGTGGTCTTCCAGCGCGAGAACCTGGTCTTCCACGAAGTCATCGCGGAGGCGTCGGGAAGCAACGTGCTCAGGCTGCTGATGCTCGCGGTCGAATCGGTGGCCGGCGGCACCGCCTTCGGCCCCTCTGGCACCGAGTCCTACAGCCGCGCCCAGCGCGCCGCGGTCCTGGCCGCGCACAAGAGGATCTACGAAGCTCTCGCGGCCGGTGACGAGGCCGCGTCCGAAGCCGCGATGGCGGACCACTCCAAGGAAGCGGGGGGCTTCTGGAAGGCCGCCAATCGCGACCTGTCGAAACATCACGTGCAGTGGGGCCGCTGACCGAGCGTCGTCCTCTCCTCTCCTCCCGTCGAAGCGAGCGGGTTCGTTGCGAACTGGAGCTGGAATCCGGGGAACCCTCGCGGGGATTGCGGCACCATCAGGGAGAGTACGGCGGGTTTGCCGCATCGCCAGTGGCTCAACGTTCAACCTGCATCACCGCTTTGATGAAGCATCTGCCCACCTGCTGGACGTGGAGGATCGTTCTGGAGCGGTATGCCGCACACGAAGGGATGGGCCGGCGTGGATCGCGAGCCTGCCCGCCCGGCGCCGTCGCCCCGGCATGAGGCTCTGACCCGGCTTCGGTCCTGTTTCAAGCGGTCGGTGTGTTCTTCAGGGTGCCGTCAGCGCCGAGGGTGCGGTCACGGCGGGCACCCTCTTCGTTCTCCTGGTGATTTCATCGGTCTTGTGGCTGTCGTGGAACATCACGCAGTTCATGAGGTGTCCGGTGCCGTCCTCCGGCACCATGGCGATGATCCGCATCCCGCAAAGGAACGGGTCCGTGGTCCTGCTGAGCCGCAGCAGCAGCTCGATCTCCGGTCTCATCTGGATCAGGTCAGGCAGATGATCACTTGGTGCCGTGCCACGGACGGTAGCGAGTGCCCCTGACGCCTCAGCGCCAGGGTGACCAGCGCGCCTGCGGATGGCGCGCACTCCACATCCGCTACGGAGGTCGGGCCGGCCACGCCTGCACTCAAGCCATCACAATTCATTCTGACGGGAAGCGCTCCGGCCTCGAACCGGATCGAAGCCGAGGGCATCCACCAACGCGGTGACGGTGGCCACGGCCTGGGGGGCGTCTCCCGCGACGGCGATGGCGCGGCGGACGGGCGCCCCGTGGTGAGATCGGGGCGGGCGCCGTCCTCCAGGTCGTGGTAGCCCATGTGGTTGAAGGCTTTCACGACCTGGGAGCCGGTCAGGTGGGCTTGGACTAGCTCGCTGGAGGAGGTGCCCGGGTCGGTGAGGTCGTCGCGGATTCCGTCCACCTCCCACCAGTAGTTCATCGCGCCGACGACGAGCTTGCCGCGCAGTGCCTCCACTGGGACGCTGCGGTATTTGCCGAGGGGCAGGGCGAGGATGACGAGGTCCGCCTCGACGACGGCCCGTTCGGCGGTGACGGGCTCGGCGCCCGGGACGGCGGACACAGCGGGGCTCCGTTTCGGAGGAGGAACTGGGTGGGGGGTGGATGGATGCCTTCGGGCGGCTTACCAGGCGTACGGGCCGAAGCGGCCCCAGGCGATCACGATGGCAATTGCGAGCAGGACGATGTTGACTCCGACGTTCGGCCATTCGCTGCGGCGGCCGTGGGTGACCACCGCGCCGATCATGATCAGTGCGACGCCGACGGCCGCAAGCGGCGTGAGCACGGTGGCGATACCGGTCGCGGCTGGGAGGATCAGGCCGAGTGCAGCCAGCACCTCCAGTGCGGCGATGGTCTTGACCTGGCCCGCGCTGAAGCTCTTCGCCCAGGCCATCGACTCGGCGGTCTTCTCGTAGGGCTGGGCGAGCTTGCCGCCGCCGGCGGCAAGCATCCCGGCGGCGAGCAGAGCCTGCAGGATCCAGAGGAAGACATGCATGTCGGAGTCCGATTTCGTTCGGTGGGAGGGGACGTGGCCCTGCGCGGGCCGCCGCACGCCGAGCGCTGCGTTGGAGGGTGCAGAGCTCGGGGCAAGGAGCCGGCGGCGAAGCCTCACACAGCATAAGCGGACTTCACCCCGGTTACCTACCCGTCGCCCGGGACAGATCGTGAAGCAGGGATAGATTTGCCGCATGGATCGAACGCCCCTGTCTCTTGGACGGCCGCGCGCTGAGCGCGCCGACGCCGCCCGTAACCGAGAGCAGCTCTTGGCTGCGACGCGCGAGATGGTTGCCGAGCTGGGGGCGGACAAAGTCACCATGGACGGCCTCGCCGAACGCGCCGGTCTAGGCAAAGGCACGGTCTACCGCCGCTTCGGCACCCGCGCCGGCATCTTCCACGCCCTGCTCGACGACGACGAGCACGCCTTCCAGCGCGAGGTCTTGGCCGGCCCGCCTCCGCTCGGCCCCGGCGCAAGCCCTCTGGAGCGACTGGTCGCCTACGGTCGGGCCCGGATCGCCTTCCTCACCGGCCACATCACAATTGTCCGCTCCGCTCTGGACCGCCACCGGCCTGTCCCCGCCGAGGGTGGCAGCACCTTCACTCAGGCCCATATCCGCATGCTGCTCGGCCAGGCGGGCACCGGCGTCGCCGACCTGGACAGCTTGACCGTCCAGCTCACCAGCGCCCTCGAAGGCCCTTTCATGATCTTCCTGGCGCTGCCGGGGACCGGACCCGAGCCGAGCGTCGAGGCGGACGCCGCCTTCGAGCGGCATGCCCGCCCGCTCAGGGACAGCTGGCAGACCCTGATCGAGAGAGTCTGCCGCCGGGCCTGAACCCGTCGCTCCGCCCCTTTCCCGGCCCTCCGGCTGCAGGTGGGGTGAGGTCGCGGGAGGCCGCAGCCAGGGCCCGTAGGCTCCCTCCTCCCCTGGCAAGCGCGACACGTTGACCGTTCTTGAGACGGGCCATCACTTCGACCATGGCTCCGACATTGGTCCGGCACAGCACAGCGTCCAGGCGCTCGACCGTGCCGATTTCGGTGGCTAGGGCGGGGGTGCCGGTCAGGCGGATCGGGTCGCTGGCGATGGTGAGCCACCGGTTGGCTTCGGTGGCGAGGCGGGGACCGAAGCGGAAGGACCGGGACAGGGACAGGGTGTGGCCGTCGAAGCCGGTCATGACGTCGCGGGCGCCGCGCCAGCCGTAGATGGCCTGGGCGGAGTCGCCGACCATTACCAGCTGGGCGTGGTCGCGTTGGGCGGTGAAGACCTGTTCGAGGACGGGGTTGGTGTCCTGGGCTTCGTCGAGGAGGAGGAAGTCGGTGTCGATTCTCGGGCCGGTCAGTGCCCAGATTTTGAGGTAGTGGTCGTGGTCGAAGCGCATGACACCGGTGTTGGGGCGCTGGAGGTCGGCCCAAGTTACCGCGTCCCCTACACGCTCGCCACGAAGCTGGTGAACGAGTTGGTCGAGGCCGCCGACGAGAAGCAGCTGAACAAGACCATCGCCCGCTACGGCCGCGTCGACCTTCTCTGCATCGACGAGGTCGGCTACATGGAACTCGACCGCCGCGGCGCCGAACTGCTCTTCCAGGTCCTGACCGAACGCGAGGAGAAGAACAGCGTCGCCGTCGCCTCGAACGAGTCCTTCGGTGGCTGGACGAAGACGTTCACGGACCCGCGGCTCCGCGCGGCCATCGTCGACCGCCTCACTTTCAACGGCAGCATCATCGAGACCGGCACCGACTCCTACTGCCCAGCCAGCACCCGGGCACGAGCCGAGGGATCCGCGAAGGTCGGTTGACTTCCGCCGCTACCTGCGTCGACGGCCAGCCGCCCTGACGGGGCGGCTGGTACTCATTCAAACCGACCCCCTGCTCGAAGGTGATCACACACCTGCTCGATGCGTCAGCCCCAGTTGTGATCTCCGGTGAATCCGTCGATGGACTCGCGCAGGATGTCCGCGTGACCCGCGTGGCGAGCGACTTCCTCGAGCATATGAATCAGTGCCCAGCGTAGTGAAACGGTGGCGCCGTCGAAGAACGCGAAGGCGGTGCCGGTGGCGTCGATGTCGAGGCCCCGGATCGCTTCGTCGGCGGCGGTCCGGGCGCGGGCGTAGAAGTCCAGGATGTCCTTGGTCGGCTCGTCAGCGGCCACGTGCCAGTCGGACGCCTCGTCGCCTTCGACTTCGAAGGGAAGGGGTTCGCACTCGCGGCCGAACGTCAGGCAGAACCAGCCGAGTTCAGCGCCGGCGAGATGCTTGAGCAGCCCGAGGAGGCTCGTGCCCGACGGGCCTACCGGCCGGCACAGTTGGTCGTCGTCGAGGTCCGCGAGCTTCCACAGCACCGCGTCACGGTGCCGATCTAGGGCAATGTGCAGGCTTTCCTTCTCGCCGCCGGTGAACGGCACGTGCTTGACCATGCCCAGACCCTACTGGCTGAGGTCGCAGGCAGTCCCGTCCCGCAAGGCGCTCGTTGGGAACCCCTCACGTCGTTGAACGCCGGAGCGAGTGAGGTGACGAGTAGCTCCACCACCCCATCGGTAACGACGAAGCCGTCATCCCCGACGCCCTGCTCTACTACCGGTCCAGCAACACGATGCGGCGGGCCTTCTTCGAAGTCGACCGGGCCACCATGGGCCCCGCGAGCGCCTGGCCGCCAAACTCACCGCCTACGCCCGCCTCCACCGCTACATACCCGGCCCCACTCCCGGACGCCGCTGGCACACCGCCACCCAGGCCACGGAAGAAGCGTGGCGGCAGCGGTATCCGCTCTTCCCCAGGCTGCTGTTCGTCCTGGACGGCGCCGGCCCCACCGGCATCGAGAACCGCATCCGCGCCCTGCATGCCCACACCCGCGACCCCGCGGTGACCGTCTTCCTGCACGCCGTCCCGGCCCTCGCCGCCCCGTTCGCCGATCTTCTGGAACACGGGCCGGCCGCACCCGTATGGCGACCGGTCCACGACCCCTCCCAGAAGGTCGACTGGATGCACTCACACCACCCGTATGAGGGTGTTTCAGATGTCCAGCTCGTTTGCAACAACTCATGAAACATGATCGCCGCAGGTGGACGACTGCGCGGCCGGGTGTTTCATGAGCGACCACCTATGAAACGCGCCCCGCCTCCGGGTGCCATGCCCGTCAGGATCCGAGGGTTGCGGCGCGGTCGCGGCTGGCGCGGATTTCGTCGTGGTGGTCGGCGGCCCAGCCGATCAAGGACGTGACGATCTTGTGCAGGCTGCGGCCGAGCGGGGCCAGGGTGTACTCGACGCGTGGCGGCACCTCAGCGTAGGCGGTGCGAATGATCAGGCCGTCCTGCTGGAGATGGCGCAGGGTGAGACTGAGCATGCGCTGGGAGATGCCGGGGACCTGGCGTTGCAGGTCGGTGTAGCGCAGCGGTCCGGACTCCAGGACGGCGATCACCAGCACGCTCCACTTGTCGCCGACGCGGTCCAGGATCAGCCGGACGAACGCCATCTGCTCGACGGGAATCGCCGCGCACGGCCCGATCGCCGCAGCCGCCACGATGTCGTCCTCGCTGGTCGTCCCCATGACGCACATTCCTCTCCGGCACGCACAGATTTGTGCCTTTTGTATCGGCCTCCATACTGGTCCATCATGGCGTTACGCACAAGTCGTCGGAAATGGAGGTGCGTGATGAAGTTGGACACTTGGTCCGAGGTGATCCGCCCGCGGTGCGGCCTGGGCCACCACCGCGTGGAGCGGGCCGTCGAGCGGTTCGAGCACGGTGACCAGGTGAAGGTGGTGCACCACTCGTTCCCGATCAGCGGCAGCTTCCCCGAGGGCCGAATCTTCTCCACCCGCAAGCCGGTGCTGGACAACCAGGTCGGCAACACCGATCTGGCACACGAGTTCCTCGCCCATGCCTCCGCCCACGGCAAGAACCGCGCAGCCTGGGAGCGGGTGCAGAACAACGCCCGCCGGGCCGAGCGTCTGGGCGAGCGCGGCGCCCCGTTCATCGTCATCGACAGCCGCTACGCCGTCCCCGGCGCGCAGGTCAGCTACACCCTGCTCGACCTGCCGCGTACGCCCTGGGCCGACACCCGCCCGGTAACCCCCGTCGCCGGCGACGCCCCGGTCCGCGGCCCGGACGGCTGCGCCGTCCCCGAATGCGCCTGACGCCGACGGCGCCTTCCCCTTCACCGATCTCTCCGGCACGCGGCCTTCCGGCTTCGACCTCGGCATCATTCCTGAAAGGTCATCATCCCCATGTCGTACCTGCTGCACATAGACGCCTCCTCGCTCGGCGAAGCCTCCGTCTCCCGCAAGGTCGCCCAGTCCTTCCGCGCCGCGTGGCGCGGCCCGGTCGTCCACCGCGACCTCGCCTCCTCGCCCGTGCCCCACATCACCGCCGCGGGCGTCTCCGCCCGGGTCACCGACCCCGCCCGGCACACCCCGGAACAGGCCGAGGCCGCAGGGCTTCAGGACGAGCTCATCGAGGAGTTCCTCGGCGCCGGGGCCTACCTGTTCACGGTGCCGCTGTACAACCTCTCCATGCCCTCGGTGTTCAAGGCATGGCTGGACCAGATCATGGTCGCCGGCCGCACCTTCGGCTTCGCCGACGGCGCCCCTACCGCCGGCCGCCCGGCCGTCGTGATCTCCGCCCGCGGCGGCGGCTACGGCCCCGGCAGCCCTAACGAGGGCAAGGACTACCTGATCCCCACGCTGGAGACCATCCTTGGCTGGTCCCACATGCTCGGACTCGACGTGACCACGGTGACCCCCGAGCTGACCATGGCGCCCGACGTCCCAGCAATGGCCGAGCTCGTCCCGCTTCACCGGACGTCCCTGGCCGCGTCCCACGAACAGGCCGGCCGGCTGGCGGAGGCCATCGCCAGCCGTGCCGCCTGAGCTGCACCGCAAGCGGCCCGGACGGGCCGGTCCCCCTACCCGACCGGTCCGTCCGAGCCGTACAGAAGGAAGGATCCTGATGCGTGCTCGAATCCGTCCGCTTGGCTGGTCGAGCACGCCGACTTCCCCGACGATCTCCGTGACGCCCAGCTGCGTCTTCACCAGGCCGGCGACGCCTACCGGGCGCTGTCGCCAACCGAACTGCAACCGCCCGCCCAATCCCCCCTCGGCACGTGCACCCCCGGTGTCTGCTGTCCACACCCTCCTGCGGACCAAGATCGATTGTCAGTGGTGGGTGAGAGAATCAGTACATCAAGCCGGAAAGAGGGGGAGCTTTTCATGTCCGGAACTCAGAACTACATCAACCACGTTGCTCTTGTGCTGGATGCCAGTTCGTCCATGTCACACCTGAGCGGCAAGGTCGTCGAAGTCGCCGACCAGCAGATCGCCTACCTGGCCCGCCGGTCCAAGGAACTGGACCAGGAAACCCGTGTCACGGTGTACGTCTTCGCGAACAAGGTGGAGTGCGTCGTCTACGACAAGGACGTGCTGCGGATGCCGTCCCTCAAGCAGCTCTACCGGGCCGGCGGCATGACGGCTCTGCTCGCGGCCACGCTGAAGTCGCAGAGCGAGCTGGCGCAGACAGCTCAACTCTACGGCGACCACAGCTTCCTGACGTTCGTTCTGACCGACGGACAGGAGAACGCAAGCCACCGCTCCCCGGACGCCCCCACCACGGATCCGCAGGAACTGATCAAGGCGGTGGCCGAGTTGACCCGGACGCAGGCGGACAACTGGACGCTGGCCGTGCTGGTGCCGGATCAGATGGGCAAGCGTGAGGCCATGCAGTGCGGCTTCCCCAAGGACAACATCGCCATCTGGGACGCCACGAGCACGCAGGGTCTGGAGGAGGCCGGGCAGGTCATCCAGCAGGCAACCGAGAACTTCATGGTGGGCCGCGCGAAGGGCATCCGCGGGTCGCGGGCGGTGTTCTCCACCGGTGCCGACGCTGTCAACAAGGACACCATAAAAGCGGCTGGCCTCACCCCGGTGAAACCATCCGAGTACCAGCTGATTCCGGTCGCTCGCGAAGCGGGAATCCGGGACTGGGTCAACGAGTGCGGACACACCTACCGCACCGGCTGCGCGTTCTACCAGCTCAGCAAGTCGGAGAAGGTCCAGGCAGGAAAGCAGATAGCGGTGCTCGAGAAGAAGACAGATCGCGTCTACACCGGACCGGCGGCCCGAACCCTGCTCGGCCTGCCCGCCGCCGAGGTACGCGTCAAGCCGGACCACAACGACGACTTCACCATCTTCGTCCAGAGCACCAGCGTCAACCGCAAGCTCGTCGCCCACACCCGGCTACTGCTCATGATCTGAGGCACCTCACAACACCCTCACCGCCCGGAGGGCGGTGAGGGTGGGTGGTCGAACGTCTCCAGATCTGCTCAGAGGTATCCCAGGGAGTACGGGCAACGCCCCTCGATCCTCAACGCGCCACCGAGGTTCGCGGGCCGCGCACGCTGCTTCGGCCATTCGGCGCCGTGCCGCGTTGCCGTCCGGGTGGTAACGGGCGTTCCCCGCACGGTGACGGTGTCTCACCGCACCGTGCCCGTGCCATGAAGGTGTCGCAGCCGGGGCGGCGTCGGAGGCGCACCGGCACGAGGGGGACGCCACCTGGTTCCGATCCAGATCTCCAGGAGACCCGTTGTGAGTGACACGGTGCGCGACGCGCATGCGATTCTCTTTCCCGCAATCCCCGACCTGTCCCTGCGGCCGTGGATGCTCACCCTTCTTCAGGCCGGGACCGTCGCAGTCCTGTGCGGGGAGAGCCGGGAAGAGTACGTGGCACGCGAGATGACGCAGCAACGGCAGTCGTCGGAGAGTGCGGGGGACGTCTCCGGGTTCATCTCCCAGGTGCGCAACGCGGCGAACGCGCCCGTCCTCGTCGCGGTGGATCAGGAGCCGTGGGGCACCCGACGCCTGCACAGGCTCGTCCCCTCCTTCCCCGCACCCGCCGACTACCGCGGCCTGTCGGACGAAGAGATCCGCGAGTCCGCCGCCACGGTGGCCTCCGCGGCCCTCGCGCTCGGCGTCAACACCTTCCTCTCCCCCGTCCTCGACGTCCTCCGGGGCCCCAACCCCTGGCTGGAGGGACGCACTCTGCCCGGAGGACACGACGAGGTCGCACGCGTGGCCGCCGCTGTCGTGCAAGGGATGCAAGGGGCGGGGGTCCTCTGCGTGGCGAAGCACTTTCCCGGCTTCCCCAGCCTGACGCTGGATCCCGCCCTGGAGGACACATCGATGGCCGCCGAGTCGTCGCACCTGAACGACCTAGTCCCCTTCCGGGGTGTGGTGGACGCGGGAGTGGGAGCTGTGATGACCGGTCCCGCGGTGGTCAGCGCCGTGGACGCTTCGCAGCCTGCCTCGACGTCCCCCGCGGTGATGGATCTACTCCGACGGCACCTGGGCTTCGAGGGGCTTGTCGTCAGCGACGAACTCGACGCGCCCGGCATCCTGCACGGCCGCACGCTGTGCGAGACCACCTTCGCGAGTCTTCAGGCAGGAGTTGAGCTGCTCCTGGTCCCCGGCGGCCCGGAGCTTCTCGACCTGGCCGCACAGGTCGCCGACCGCTGCCGACGCGACTCCTCGTTCGCGAGCATCGTCTCCCAAGCGGCACGGAAGGCCAGGAACGTCGCGGCCG
Organism: Streptomyces sp. NPDC057137; assembly: GCF_042670825.1. NCBI lineage: Bacteria > Bacillati > Actinomycetota > Actinomycetes > Kitasatosporales > Streptomycetaceae > Streptomyces > Streptomyces sp. NPDC057137. The sequence continues at coordinate 26,237 of NZ_JBHUUW010000017.1, forward strand.
CCCGGTCCTGACCTCCGGGCCCCTGCCAGGCGCCGTCCCGCGAGGCGGCCGTCGCGGGGACGAGGCCGACGAAGACGCTCGTCCCGGGGCCACTCCGCAGGCACTACGGACCACTGACCCCGGGTCCCGCACCCCGTACCCCGCACCCCGCACCTCGCGCGGCACCATGGACACCTACCGCTCGGATCCCTGTCCCTGCCCGTGGAAGGAATCCGAGCGGCCGGCGTCGGCGGCCAAGGGCAGCCGTGTGCGCCCGCGGTCAGTCCTTGATCGTGAATCCCGCCCGCAGCAGCGACTCCTCACGGGAGGACGGACCGACCAGAAGTTCGAAGGCACCGGCCTCGACAACACGCTCGCCCTGCGCGTCCACGAGCGTGCACGCGGCGACCGGCAGCTCGATCAGGACCTCACGTGACTCACCTGGTGCGAGCGACACCTGCTGATAGGTCTTCAGCTCTTTCTCCGCCCACGTCACCGAGGTGACGGTGTCGCTGACATAGACCTGCACGGTTTCCAGGACAGGGCGCGTACCCGTGTTGGAGACCGTGAGCCGTGCGTGGAGCGTGTCGCCTGTTCCGAGTTCCGCGGCAGGGATCTCCAGGTCCGCGTACTCGACGGTCGAGTAACTCAGGCCCTCGCCGAAGACGAAGGCCGGGCTCTGCGTCAGATCCGCGTAGCGGCTGCCGTGCTGACCACGCACCTGGTTGTAGTACGTGGGCTGTTGCCCGGCGTGGCGGGCGAAGGAGATCGGCAGACGGCCGGTCGGCTCGACGAGGCCGAGGACCAGCTCGGCGACCGCCCGTCCGCCGAGCATGCCGGGGTTGAAGGCGTGCACGATCGCCGCGGCCCCGTGCGCCGACGGCGGCAGGATCAATGGCTTGGAGCTGATGGTCACGACCACCAGTGGCTTGCCGGTCGCGGCGAGCGCGTCGAGGAGGGCGACCTGCCCCCCGACCAGTTCCAGGGTTGCCGTCGACCTGCCCTCCCCCACCAGTTCGATGCGGTCGCCCACGACGGCGACGACGTAGTCCGCGGCCTCCGCGTGCGCCATGGCTTCGGCGATCAGCGTCTTCGACGGCTCCGCGGGGACGACGACCTCGGGACGGGGCTGCCCGTCGGGGAAGAACGCGCCTTCCGGGTCGCTGTCGACGGTGAGGATGTCCGCGCCGCGGGCGTACGACACGTCCCAGCCCTCGGGGACATGTGCGCGAAACCCTTCGAGCACCGTCGTGATCATCGCGCGCGGCTGCCCGTCGGGAAGCCAGTCGGCCTGGCCCGAGGAGCCCGCCCAGTCGCCGAGTTGGGTCTGGGCGTCGTCGGCGTTGGGACCGATGACGGCGACCGTACGCGGCGCGGTCTCCGCGCCGGCGACGGCCCGGCCTTCGGCACCCGCCTCGAATCCCCCCGCCAGGGGCAGGGTGCCGTCGTTGGTGAGCAGGACGAGCGAGCGACGGGCCGTCTCCAGGTTCAGCGCGGCATGCTCCGCGCTGCCGATCACCTGGGCCTGGCGGGCACGGTCGGGACGCCGCGGCTCCTCGAACAGTCCGAGTTCGAACTTGAGAGTCAGGACGCGGCGGACCGCCTCGTCGATCTCCGCCTCGTCGAGCATGCCCCGCTCGACCGCCTCCTGCGCGCCGCCGAAGAACTTCGGCGTCGTCATCACCATGTCGTTGCCCGCGCGGACCGCCGCCGCCGCGGCATGTGCGTAGTCGCTGTGGATCCGCTGCTCCCACACCATGCGGCCGACGTTGTCCCAGTCGGTCACGAGCGTGCCTGTGTAACCCCACTCGCCACGCAGTACGTCGTTGAGCAGCCAGTTGTTGACCGTGATCGGGACACCGTCCATGGACTGGTAACCGAGCATGAACGTACGGCACCCTTCGCGGGCCACACGTTCGAAGGGAGGCAGGAACCAGGAGCGCAGCTTGCGCCGCGAGATGTCGGCCTCGCTGGCGTCCCTGCCGCCCTGGGTCTCGGAGTATCCCGCGAAGTGCTTGGCGCAGGCGAGGATCGCCGTCGGGTCGGAGAGCCCGTCGCCCTGGTAACCGCGGACCATGGCGGAGGCCAACTCGCCGATGAGGAAGGGGTCCTCGCCGAAGGTCTCACTGACGCGGCCCCATCGCAGGTCGCGTGCGATGCACAGCACGGGTGAGAACGTCCAGTGCACACCGGTCGCCGCCACTTCCACCGCTGTCGCTCTGGCTACCCGCTCGAGCAGGGCCGGGTCCCAGGTCGCCGCCATGCCCAGCTGAGTGGGGTAGATCGTCGCGCCCTCCCAGAAGGAGTGGCCGTGGATGCAGTCCTCGGCCACCAGCAGCGGGATGCGCAGCCGGGAGTGCTCGGTGAGTTCGGCCGCGTCGAGGACGCGTTCGGGCGAGGCGTGGAGGATGGACCCCGCGTGCATTTCCGCAACATGTTGTACGCCCTCCTTGGCGTTCAACTGCAGCATCTGGCCGATCTTCTCGGGCAGTGTCATACGGCCGACAAGGTCGTCGACCCGTTCGGTGATGGTCAGTGCGGGGTCGAGATAGGGCAGAGAGGACAGCACGGATTTTCCTTTCACGGCTTTCGGTGAGATGCGCGGGAGACGGAGCGGTGTCGGGCCGGCCGTTCACCCACGCGTCGGGCGGCGGCCGTGGGCGGCCGGTCCGCGAACGAGCGAGTCCCAGTGGGGAAGCCTGCTGGAAGGCCCTGGGTGACAGACCGTTGGCCGGCCCGGAGGCGGCGCCGGGTGTGAACTTCCGGGCGGGCGGCGGGCGGCAGGCAGTGAGGCGGTGAAGGGCATACGCCAAGTCTTAGCCCACGGCGTGCCGGGAGCGGCTCATGACGGCGATACCGATGGTCGCCACCAGGCCGTACAGGGCCGGTGCGAGGAACACGTACGGCAGTCCGAGCAGGCCCACGCCGAGGCTGCCCGTCAGCCCGCCGAGAGCGCTGGCGAGGGCGGTGGAGCTCATGAAAACGGCCGACGCGGTCGCGACGGCTTCGGGCAGCAGCCGTTGGGCGACGATGATTCCCAGGGCGGCGAAGACACCCCACACCCCGCCCATGAGGATCTGTCCGGCGAACATGCCGGCGGCGTTGCCGGTCAGGGCGAAGCAGAGGTTCGCCCCTACTCCGAAGGCGGCGGCGAAGACCATCAGGCGCATCATGCCGATTCGGCGAGCGACGACCACGGCCACCGGCATCAGGATCAGTTCCACAAAGGGCTGGATGCCGATCACCGCGCCGCTGACCGCCGTCGGCAGATCCATGTCGTTGTGCATGTAGATCGTCAGGTAGCCGTACTTGATCGGCTCTCCCGCGTAGACCAGCACGTAGAGCCCGGTGAAGGCGAGCAGGGGCAGCATGGCCCGGATTCCCGGGCGCCGTCCGGCGTACTCGGCCGGCGCCTGCGGCTGTGGTGCGGCTGTGTTCGTGACGTCAGGTCGTGCCAGGCGGGTGCCGGCGAAACCCATGGGAACGATCTGCGCGAGAGTGCACAGTCCGGTGGCCACGAACATCGCGCGCGGTCCGGCGGCGGTGGCCAGCAGAGAGCCCGCGACCGGGCCCACGATCCATCCTGCCGTCAGCGCCATGCGCACGATCGAGACGACCCCGTCACCGACGGGGCTTTCGGTGGCCTGCAGGTCGTCGTGGACGGCGGCGAACAGCTGCGACCCGGCGGCGCCGGAGAAGGCGAGGATCACCGTACCGATCACGAACGGCATCCACACCTGGTCCGACAGGGCCATGGCGGACCAGCCGAGGAATCCCGTCAGTGCGCAGAGCCGGAAGAACCCGAGCCGTCTGCCCGTACGGTCCGAGCGTGCGCCGATGAGATATCCGGCGACCGGGGCGGTGAGGCTCGTGAGGTAGTACAGGCCGGCCGTGGTCAGCGAGACGTGCAGCTCGTCCACCAGGAAGAGTGTGATCTGCGGGGCGGCGGCCGAGGTGCCGAGCCCGGACAGGAAAAGCGCGAGGGTCGCCCCGCGGTAGAGCGGTGAGTCCCCCACCGTCCGTATCGCGGACGGCGTGGCCGCGCCGCCGTCGGCGGCGAGTGCTCGTGACAAGACAGGCCCCCGGGAGATCAAGCATACGAGGCCATTCAACGTATCTTCGAACACTCAGCACATCAATAGCGTTAGTAGACCGGCCTTTAGATCAGACTTCCTGTTCGCTTTGATACCGGCAAACCCGCACGCCGGCGCGTCTGCCGGTGAGCTGTGGCGCCTGGACGGGAGCGCGTAGGCGCTTACGGTTGGAGCGCGGCCACCTCGGACGGCTGGACGGCCAGGTGAAGTTCTGGGGTCATCGGCCCGCCTCGCGGTAGGCGAGGCCGGAGGCGTTGGGAGTCGTGCCGTTGTAGAGCCCGGTCCGGCTGGTCTCGGTGGACAGGGTGAACCAGGAGTAGCGCTCTACGTACGGCTGGCTCTCCAGCATCGCCGTCGACGAGCGCACGAAGGCGGTCTGTTCCTGCTCGCTGGGGTAGCGGGGTGTGGAGCCGGAGAAATCGATCAGGGCGTACTCGGTCAGCCAGATCGGCTTCTGGTAGCGGTCGTGGACAGCTTGGAGATAGCCGCGCAGCTGCTCGGCCGCGGCTGAGCTGAAGTCGCCGCCGTACCAGTGCAACGGGATGAAGTCGACGCGGTAGCCGCGCGCCGCGGCCCCGGACATGAACCGGTCCAGCCAGCCGCCCGGGGTGTCGCCGCCGTAGGCGACGGAGGGTGCGCCGAGCCGCAGGCCGGTCGACTGCAGGCGTGGCCACAGGTCCAGCGCCTGTTCGACCGTCATGTCGGCCTGTGCTGTCATGTCGGGCTCGTTGAAGCCCAGGAGCTGGGTGCCCTGCGCCTTGGCCTCGGCCAGTTCGGCGTCGGTGACCGAACCGGCTCCCCAGATCATCGGTACGAACTCGGTGCCCGTCGGCTTGGCGACGCTGCCCGGATTCGATGACCAGCTGTAGTACCAGGACGCACCGAGGTCGGCGAGCGCCTGTGAGGCGCCCGCGACGGAGTTCACGCTCACGCCCTTGCGCGACGACGCGGCGACCTCGGCACTCGCCGCGGGGCCGAAGAAGGACGCGCACAGCAGAGCCAGCAGCGGCGCGAGGATCATCAGCGGCCGACGGAAGGGGGACGGGGCGGGAGAGAAGGAAGAGGATCCGCTCACGGAGCTTGCTCCAACAGTGTGTGTGGGACTCGGGATACGGCCGGCCCTCGGTGTCAGTGGAAGGTGACGGTGAAGCCGCTGCATGCCCGGCACTGGCGCATCACCTGGTTGCCCGGAATCGTGTCCTGCTTCGACCACGCATAGGCTTTGGGGCAGTGGGCGTTGACGGCGCTGCTGTAGCTGGTCTGCGCGTCACGGTTGGGATTGACGCAGAGCATCGGTGCGCCCGTGGCGGGGTCGGAAGTCAGGTTCTCTGGCGGGCAGTACGAGAGCAGGTCGTTCGAGCAGCCCATCTCTTCGCATTCGCCGCCGTTCGGCGGGGGCGCGACACCGGCCGGGGTGATGGTCACCGGCAGCGACACCGCGTTGACGTAACTGACGTTGTACCAGGGCGCCAGCCCGTCCGAGGGGTCGAAGTTGAACTCCGCCAGGCTCGCGGGCTGTTCGCCGGTGCTGCAGCGGTCGGCGTACGGCCCGCAGTCGGCGACCTTGCAGCGGAATGTGCTGCCCGACTCGCCGCTGCAGCCCTGGCGTGCGAAGAATTTGCCGCGCCAGTGTCCCGGCGCGGAGTTTTCCGGAACGGTGATGGTGGCCGACTGCCCGTTGTTGAGCACGGGCAGACCGGTGAGTACCGCCGATCCGTCGGCGTTGACCGTGCTGCCGATCCACACGCGCTGACCGGACTGGTTGACGAAGGTGACGGTGCGCTCCGCGGCGGCCGCCGCCTGCGCCCCGGGGCCGGCGGCTCCGGCCAGCACGCAGGCGAGGGCCAGGAGGAGAGCGGACAACGCGGAGCGGACAACTGACGCCGAACGAGCGCCGGACACGGACCGGATACCGGGTGATGGACGGACGCCCATGTGGATCGCCTCTCGTGGGGGGATGACGCTGAGAGTGATGATCATGTGCATGCCATACGACGGGGGATCGTCAGCGTACGACACGGAGTGACGATGTGTCACCGTCCCAGCCGTCGGCACCCGGCGGTCCGCCGTGGTCCGCTGTGGTCCGCTGCGGTCCGCTGCGCGCGACAACAGGTCGGAGAGCGAGGACGGCGGACGTACGGGCGCGCGCGGGTCGCGGGGTGACTGGTGTCCCGCGCCGAAGATCCGTCGTCGGTTCACCAGTGGGCGCCCGACTGGCGTTGGATGAGGCGCCCGCGCCGCCGCAGGGGTGCGGGTACCCATCCGCGGGTCCAATCCGCCGACGGGCACAACCCGTTGGCGGCGCGGCTTGTCGTAGGCGTCGCGGCTTGTTGTAGGCGGCAGGCACGGGTCCACGTGATCATGGAGTCTCAACGCTCAGTGATCACGAAGGACGTCCGTGCCCGCGCCGCCGTCTTGCTGCCCGAAACCGCTCAGCGTCGGAGGACGACGATCACGACCGCCGTGCTCCGGGTCGGCCTACCGTGCCGGGCGGAACGGCTGCAGGAAGCGGATCCCGTTCTCGATGCTGCCGTCCGTCAGTTCCAGCAGTTGGGGCACCAGGTCCCGCATGCGGGGTGCCTGCAGGTGGCCTTCGAGTGCCTCGCGGCTCTCCCAGCGCTCGAAGATGACGAACGCGCCAGGTTGTCCCTCGACCTGGTGAGCCTCGTAGTCGATGTTGCCCGCGTCGTAGCGTGATGCGGTGACGGCGGCTGTCATGAACGCCTTCATCGCGGCTTCCTTCCCGGATTTGGCCCGGGCCTCCCACAGCACGGTGACGTAGTGGTTCGACGTGGTGGTCATGCTTGCTCCTCCTGACTCAGAACAGCGTCGTTGTGGTCGCATCGTCGAGCCCTACCGACGGTTTCTCGCCCACCTGGACGCGGCCGAGCGACGCGACTACCTGAGCCTTCTCGGAGCGGGCAGCGACGTCGGCTCGATCATGCGCGGCACCGCGCCGCGCGATCACCGGCCGGGCGCAATGGGCTGCCCCGCAATTGATCTTGGGGCGTGCTGGTCCGGGGGTTCGGCGGGCCGGTGGGCAGCGATTGGTGGTCGGCCTGTCACTCGTACCGGTACTTCAGCGCGTCCGCCTCCGCCTGCTCGATGTCGGCGATCGTCAGCTCCGGCATCCGCAGCTGGGCCAGCGTCACCTCGGCCGAGGCCGGCTGGGCGTCCGCCGGCAGCCACTGCTCCGGCTTCCAGGCCCCGCTGCGCAGGAGCGACTTGGGGCAGTGCGGGTAGACCTCCTCGATCCCCAGCACCAGCGCACTGGCCGGCGGCTTGCCCACCGCGGTCAGCTGCGACAGCAGCTCCGGGCGGGTGGAGACGCACGCCCGGCCGTTCACCCTGAGCGTCGTGGTGCGCCCCGGGATGACGAACAGCAGCCCGGCCCGTCCGGTGGCGATGACGTTCTGTAGCGTGTCCAGGCGCTTGTTGCCGGTCGCGTCCGGTATCGCCACCGTCCGTGAATCCAGGACGGCGACGAACCCGGCGGGGCCGCCGCGCGGCGAGACGTCGCAGTTGCCCTCGGCGTCCGCGCTGGCGACCAGGACCAGCGATGAGCAGCCGATCAACCGCTCGGTCTGTTCGGTGAGTTCGGTCATCTGCTTGCGCACGGCCGCCTCGCTGGGGAGTTCGTAGGCCCGGCGCAGCGCCTCCTGGTCGGGCACGGCGTCGAGGCGGAGCAGGTCGAAGGCACTGCCGGCGAGGGGTGACGTCATGCCCTCGACCCTAATGGGCCGACTTTCGACAGATCTTGGCCGGTGAGCGCGGGGACGCCGGCGTGCGCGCCGAGGGCATCGCCAGACGCTCTTGACGACGATGCCGGTTCCTTCGAGACGTACGCCCGCCGAGCGAGCCCACGCCGTCCGAGGACCGGTGGGTCACTGATCCTTCGGTAGCGCGTACAGCCGGGGAAGGTTCACCACGATCGCCTCCTGGGTGCTGCGGGCGATGACGACCACGGCTTCCTCGGTCGGGTCGGGGTTCTCCTCCCGGTGCGGCACGAACGGCGGGACGAAGATGTAGTCACCCGGTGAGGTGCGCAGCCGTACCTCCACCGGCTCGTCGCCCGAGTCGTCCAGGAAGACGAACTCCGGGTGTCCGCCGACCACATGGATGGCGGTCTCGGACTCGCCGTGGTGGTGGTCGGAGGAGGAGGTCGCGGGGGCCACGTGCGTCTGGCCCATCCACAGCTTCTCGGAGCCGACGGTCTTTCCGCTGATGGCCGAGAATCTGCGCATGCCGCCGGTCTGCGCCGTGTCGCCGTCGAGCGAGTCCGCGCGAATGTGGTGCAGACGCGTACGCAACGGCGCCGCCGGATGGTCCGGGGTATCGGGAAGGTGCGGGTGGAACCCCTCACCGGGGGACGTCAACGGCTCGGTCATGGCGGGGACGTTAGGGCCGCTCCGGAAAGGATGTCAAGACGTGTCCATTAGCGTTCACCTGCGGCAATGTTGCCGCAATGGAAGGCGCGAACCGGCGAACGCTCTCGTCTCGGCCGGGCGGTCCGGCATGATGTGGTCATGCATATCTCCGCGAAGGCGGACTACGCCACCCGAGCCCTGATGGAGCTCGCGTGTGAGCCCGCCCGTCCGCTCACCTGCGAGGCCATCGCCTCCTCGCAGGAGATTCCGTTCCGTTTCCTGAAGTCCGTGGTCGGTGAGTTGCGAAGAGCGGGCCTCGTCCGCAGCCAGCGCGGCTGCGAGGGCGGTTACTGGCTCGGCAGGTCCGCCGAGGACATCACCCTGCTGGACGTCGTGCGCGCCGTCGACGGCGAGGTGATCACGCTGCGCGGCGAGTCGCTGGCCGGGCTCGACTATCCCGGGCCGGCGGGAGCACTGCCCGGGGTGTGGCGGCAGGTCGAGGCGCAGGCGACGTCGGTGCTGGGTGGGCTGACCCTGGCCTCGTTGCTGCCCGCGGGCGTGGTCGGGCAGGACTCCAGGGTCGGCGCCGCGTGACGCACGCACGCCACGTACGCCACGCACCTCGTGCACCCCGTTCACATGAAGCACCTCAACCACCGCCCGCGTTGGAGGTGGTGGAGTACACCGACCCGCTCTGCCCCTGGGCCTGGGGATCCGAGCCCACGTTCCGCACGTTGCGGGCGTCGTTGACCGGCGCGGTCCACTGGCGGCGCGCGTACGCGATCCTCTTCGACCACGACGACGATCCGGTGCCCGACCCGGCGGCGGAGACGGCCTGGTACACGCGCTACGTGGCAGAGATCAGCGCGCACACCCTCGCCCCCCGCCCGGTTCTGCTGAAGCGTGTCGCGGCCGGCTCCTGGCCCTCCTCGCTCGTGGCCAAGGCCGCGGAGTTCCAGGGTCCCGACGTGGCCGAGCGGGTACTGCGGCGTCTGCGGGAGAGCGTCTTCGTACACGGTGAACCGGCGGACACCACCGCGCTGGCACTGTCCGCGGCGCGCGGCGTACCCGGTCTGGACCCGCGGCGCCTGGCGGCCGACGCCGCGTCCGACGACGTGCTGGAGCGGGTCCGCGCCGACCGCGCCGAGGCGCGCCGTCCGGTGCCCGAAGTCCGTTCCGTACGGGGCGAGTCGCCGCATCCCGGCGCGGCCAAGGAAACCCTCGACGGTGGTCACCGCTACGCACTGCCCACGCTGTTGTTCCGCGCGGGCGCGACGTATCGCGCGGTGCCCGGCTGGCGGCCTTTCGAGGCGTACGCGGCGGCCGTCGAGGAGCTCCGCCCGGGGCTGCTGAAGCTCGCCGAACCGCCTTCCCCGGCGCGGGCGTTGGAGCGTCACCGGAGCCTGACCGACCCCGAGCGACGGGTGCTGACGGAGGGAGCCTGGCCACCGCCGGGCGCCGTCCGGGTGGACACCGGGAACGGCCCCGTGTGGCTGCATCCCGAGGAGGCCGCGGTGCGTCCGGACGTCACCTCTTCCGGTCCCGCGAGCCCCTGATCTGCGGTCAGAGGCCGTCCCGCCCAATGAGACACCAATTGGTGTCCATTGACAGGCGCCGAGATCTGACGCCAGGATGTGCGTCATGAAGACGACGCATCCCGGTGTGGTCTGCCGCTACGTGGATCTGCGGCGCACGTCCAGCGCTCTCTGTCGCTGACCGCCGGCCGCCGGCCGCCCACGGTCCACCGGCGCCTGAACGCCCCGGCAACATCGCCCGTCCGCCGCTCCGTTGAGCCGCGCCGGTAGCGTCAGTCGCCGCCGGTCGCGATCGGTCCCCGGTCAGTTGCCCCGCGCCGCCTCCGCCGCCGCATCCATCTCAGCCGCCGCATCCGCGCCCAGGACCTGTCCGGCGGATCTTCGCGCACTCCCCTCCTCTCTTCCCGTACTCCGGCCCGCCCCGCGAATCGTCGCTGCCCCGCCCCGGGCGCGGCGTCCCCGACGTGCGCAACGACGCCTCCGTCGGCATGCCCACCCCCGCACGAGCCGACGTTCGCGCGGATACGGCCCGGCCCTCGTCCGCCGATCCCGGCGCCCCCGTCATGGGCAGGGATCATCAAAGAAAGAATGAGATGTCCGGACGACTCACGCTCCGCCGCCCACTGGACCTCCGATCCCGCCGACGGGCCGGCCGTCTGCGCTTCGCCGCCCTCGGCACCGCGCTTGTCACCGTGCTCGTCCCGTCCCTCGCCGCGTGCGGCGGTGACGCCGCTTCCTCGGGCGGCGACTCCACACTCAGATGGACCTCTTCCTACTTCCCGACCCACTGGGACCCGGTGGTCGGTGGCAGCGGCGCCCAGTTCCGCGAACTCGCCCTGGTCTACGCCTCGTTGACGCGCACCGACGAGAAGGGCAATGCGGTCCCGGATCTCGCCGAGAGCTGGGAGTACAACGACAAGGGCGACCGGATCACCTTCCATCTCCGTCCCGACCTGAAGTTCAGCGACGGCGAGCCTCTTGACGCCACCGCGGTGAAGGCCGCCGTCGAACGGGCCAAGGAGCAGCAGGACTCGGCCCTCTTCGGCGACCTGACCTCGATCGAGTCGGTGGAGGTGGCGGCGGGCGGACTGGACGCCGTCGTGAATCTCAGTCAGGTCGACTACCAGATACCGCAGTTGCTCGGTCAGCGGGTCCTCCAGATCGCCAGCCCCAAGGCGGCGAAGTCCCCGAAGGAACTGGACCGGGCCCCGGTCGGCGCCGGGCCGTTCATCGTCACGCAGCTGATACCGGGCACCAAGGCGGTGCTCAAGAAGAATCCGGACTACTGGGACGCGAAGAACATCCACATCGACAACGTCGAGCTGACGTCCGCGCCCGACGCCTCCACGGTCGTCTCCGGCCTCCAGACCGGCGTCTACAACTTCGCGGACATCAAGCCCAGCCAGGCCGACGCCGCCAAGAAGGCCGGCCTGGACGTCTTCGTCCAACCCGGCTTCAACGCCTCGAACATCAGCCTCAACGTCAACAAGGCGCCGTTCGACGACAGCAGGGTGGTCGACGCCGTCCGCCATGCGATCAACCGTCAGGAGTTCGTCGACAAGATGACGTTCGGCTACGGCACGGTGACCAACCAGCCGTTCCCGGAGGGTTACGTCGCCTACGACCCTGGGTCCCGGGACGCGTACCCGTACGACCCGGCGAAGTCGAAGAAGCTCCTCGCCGACGCGGGCCACGGGGCCGGTGACATCAAACTCGACCTGGTCATCCCCTCGGAGGACCCACAGGCCGAGATCGTCCAGTCGCAGCTGGCCAAGGTCGGCATCACCGTCACGATCAAGATCGACAAGAACTGGGCCACCCCGTTCTTCGCCAAGGACCTGACGTTCTCGCTCTACGGCACCACGGGACGTGACTCCGCGGCGCAGACCCTCACCGCCCACTTCGGGCCCGACGGCCCGCTGAACCTCAGCTCTCCCTACGAGCCGGCCGGTTTCGAGGCGGCCGTCGCCAAGGTGCGCCAGACCCCGCTGGAAGCGCCGGAGTACCCGAAGGTCCTCCAGGCGGCGACCCGGGCCGGCCTCAAGAGCGAGGCGCTGGTCTTCACGTACTCCTCGCCGAACCTCATCGCGAAGAGCAAGTCGATCTCGGACCTGCCGGGGAATCCGGCCCATATCGACTGGACCGGCGTGACCGTCACCGGCGCCAACTGACCCGCGCTCACGGCGGATCCGCCCACCACAGAGAAGAGAGAGGGGGCAGTCCCATGACGACGACGGCTGTACAGCCCGCGCCCGACCGGCCTCACGGGGTCGCCGCGGCCAGGACGCGGCACGCGCTGCGCCGCGTCATCGGCGTCGTCGCCCGGTCGGTCGCGATCTTCGTGCCGGTCTTCCTGGTCGCGACTTTCGTGACGTTCGCGCTGCGCTCGCTGAGCGGGCTCAGCCCGGCGCGTATCCAGCTGGGCGAGGAGGCGACTCCCGAGGCGATCGCCCGGGTGGAGGCCCAATGGGGCCTCGACCGGCCCTTCCTGGTCCAGTACGGGGACTGGCTCGGCGGCGTTCTGCACGGTCAGCTCGGCACCAGTTGGACGAACGGCGCCGACATCTCCACACTCATCGGCCTCGGCCTGGGTGTGAGCCTGTCGGTCGCGACATTCGCACTGGTCATCGGCGTGGTCGTCGGTTTCCTCCTCGGTACGCTGGCGGCCCTGCGGCGCACCACCTGGATCGACCGGGCGGTCACCGGCTTCGTCACCGTCATCTCGGTGATGCCCGCGTTCGTGGTCGGCATCGTGCTGGTCGCGGTCCTCGCGGTCGGGCTCCATCTCTTCCCGGCCGCCGGCTACGTCCCGGCCGAGCAGGGGGTCGGCCCGTGGCTCGCCCACATCACCCTGCCCGCCGTCGCGCTGAGCTTCGACGTCATCGCGGACGTCGCCCGCCAGTTGCGTACGAGTCTGATCGGCGCCTACTCCGAGAACTATGTGACGGGCGCGGTGGTACGGGGGTTGAGCCCTCGCCGGATCTTCTTCGGCCATGTGCTGCGCAACGGCCTGGGGCCGACGCTCGCCACCCTGGGCCTGAAGTTCCCGTCCCTGGTCGGCGCCTCCGTCGTGACGGAGTGGATCTTCGGTCTGCAGGGCTTCGGCAGATTCGCCAACGACTCGGCCCAGGCCGGTGACGTACCCGCCGTACAGGGAGTCCTCGTGGTGTCGATCGTCCTTGTCGTCGGCTTCAACCTGATCGTCAACCTGATGCTGGCGCGTGTGACGCCCGCGTCCCAGCGGGGAGTGTGAACCATGGTGTGCCGCGTCCTCTCACTCACCTCCGGCCGGATCGCCGTGGTCATCCTCACCGTGATCGCCCTGCTCGCCGTCCTCGGGCCGCTTCTCGCTCCGCAGGACCCGCTGGCCACCAGCGACAACACGCTCGCCGCCGCCTCGGGTGCCCATTGGCTGGGCACGGACTATCTCGGTCGTGACGTGTTCAGCCGGCTGCTCGACGGATCCCGCGTCAGTGTGCTCGGTTCGCTCGAAGTCGCCCTGGTGGCACTGGTGGTGGGTGCGATTCCCGGCATCCTGTCCGTCTATCTGGGCCGCGTCTTCGAGTGGCTCACCCTGCGGCTGGCCGACACGCTGGTCGCCCTGCCGTTCCTGTTGTTCGCCGTCGCCGTGATCGCGCTGCTCGGCAACGGGATCACCCAGGCCATGCTCGTCACAGGCGTGCTGGTGTCCCCGCTGTTCTACCGGGTGGCCCGCGCCGCCACCCTCTCCGTGGCCCGCTCCCAGTACGTGGAGGCCGCGTTCATCTCCGGGGCCTCCCTCGGCTGGGTCGTACGCCGTCATGTCTGGGCCAAGGTGCTGCCGCCGATAGCGGTCGCGCTCGCCCAGACCGTCGGCGTCGGCTTCGTGATCGTCGCGAGTCTCACGTTCCTCGGCATCGGTGTCCAGCCACCCGCGCCGACCTGGGGCGGCCTGCTCGCCTCCGACCTGGGCTACCTCAGCCACCGGCCGTGGGCACCACTGCCTCCCGCACTGCTGATCATGGCCACCGTCTGGGCCGCCAATCTGCTCGCCGACGCCATTCGTGACGTGTCCGGCGAGGCGGGCCGCGCACTGGTCAACAACCGCAAGGTCCGTGCCAACCGCCTCGACAAGGCCGGCCACGCCCCAGCCGGAGGTACGTCATGACGACGCTGTCCCAGAACATCACCCAGCAGGACCGGCAGGAGCAGCAGGACCAGCGGGACCAGCGGGACCGGCAGTCCTCCCAGGACACCCGGGAGGACACCGCGCCCGACACGGCCGATCCGGCCGCCGGTCCGAACGCCGGTCCGGCCGCCGATCCGGCCGCCGATCCCACGGTCCCTCCGGTGCTCGCCCTGCGCGACGTACGCATCGGCGACCAGGCGGCCCGCCGCGAGATCGTCCACGGGGTGAGCTTCGAACTCACGGCGGGCAAGGCCGTCGGCATCGTCGGCGAGTCGGGCAGCGGCAAGACCCTCACCTGCCGCGCCGCGCTGGGCATCCTGCCCCCGCACTTCGAGGTCACCGGCGGATCGATCGCGATCAACGGCACCGACATCACGACGCTGACGCCACGTCGGTGGACGGCCCTGCGGGGCGGCACGATCAGCGCCGTCTTCCAGGATCCGGCGTCCTACCTCAACCCCTCGATCCGCATGGGCGCGCAGATCGCCGAGGTGATCCGCGTCAAGAAGGGGCTGAAGCGGCGCGAAGCACGCGAGCGCGCACTGGAGTTGCTGCGGGCGGTCCAACTGCGTGACCCGGAGCTGGTCTACAACCAGTACACCTACGAGCTGTCCGGCGGCATGCTCCAGCGCGTACTGATCGCCACGGCGATCGCCGCCGACCCCCAGCTCCTGATCGCCGACGAGGCCACCACGGCACTCGACGTCACCGTCCAGGCCGAGATCCTCGACCTCCTCGCCGACCTGCGCGAACGGGCCGGTCTGGCCCTCGTCGTCGTCTCCCACGACCTGGCCGTCGTCGCCCAACTGTGCGACGAGGTCCTCGTGATGAGGGAGGGCGAGGTCGTGGAGCGCGGTCCGACGCGGTCGGTGCTGGACGATCCGCGGCACGAGTACACCCGGCTGCTGATCGCCGGGCACGAGGAGTACGGCCTGGAGAAGTTCCTCGCTCCGAAACCAGAACGTCCCGAAGCGTCCAAGGAGGCGTCATGACAGTCGAGTTGGCGGACGAGGCCCTCAACGGCTCGACCGGGTCCACGGACGCCGCGCGCGCCGCCGAGACCCGGGAACCGGTCCTGGACGTCACCGGCCTGGAGGTCCACTACGGTTCACGCCGCCGGCGCCGGCTCGCCCTGGGCGGGGTCTCCCTGAGCGTCGCGCCCGGCGAAACCGTCGGCGTCATCGGCGAGACGGGATCGGGCAAATCCACCTTCGCGCGGGCCGTACTCGGCCTCGTACGCCCCTCGGCGGGCTCGATCGTCATCGGCGGCGAGGACGTGAGCTCGTACGGAAAGCGGCAGTGGCGCGACCTGCGCCGGCGCGGGCTGATCCAGTACGTCTTCCAGGACCCGCTGCGCAGCCTCGACCCGGACCTCACCGTCGAGGACTCACTGACCGAGCCACTGCTCGTCCAGGGCGTCCCGGGCAAGGAAGCGGCCGAGCGCGCCCGAGCGTTCCTCGCCCGGGTCAGCCTCGCGGAGGAACTTCTCGGCCGGCTGCCCGGGGAACTGTCCGGAGGGCAGCGCCAGCGCGTCGCGGTGGCCCGCTCGCTGGTCACCGAACCCCGGCTGGTCATCCTCGACGAGCCCGTCAGCGCCCTGGACTCCGCCAACCGCGTCCAGATCCTGGGGATCCTCAAGGAACTGCGCGCCGCCGGGGTCTCGCTCGTCTTCATCTCCCACGACCTCGGATCCGTCGCCGGGATCGCCGACCGCGTCGCCGTCCTCCACCAGGGCGAACTCGTCGAGGTCGGCGCCGCCCGCGACGTCATCAACCAGCCGCGACACCCGTACACGCGCCTGCTCGTCCGCTCCGCGCCCACCCTGCGCACCGCCCCGGCCGACCGGGCCGAGCGCCAAGCACTGCGCGCGCTGCTGAACGTCTGAGCCCACGACAGACACGTCCACGACAGACAGGAACAGCCATGTCCCGCACGATCCATCTCGCACTGCATCCCTACGGCGTCGGCGGTCCCGGCCAGCACGGCCTGTGGAAGGACCCGCGCGTCGCCAAGAACGCCAGCATCGACATCAATTACTACATCCGGCAGGCCCAGGCCGCCGAACACGCGCTCTTCGACGCCCTGTTCGTGGTCGACAGCCAGTTCATCAACGCCACCTACCCGGCCCACTACCTCAACCGCCTCGAACCGCTCACCCTGTTGTCGGCGGTCGCCACCCACACCCGGCACATCGGACTGGTGGGCACGGCGAGTTCGACGTACAACTCACCGTTCAATCTCGCCCGCCGGTTCGCCTCGCTCGACCACATCAGCGGCGGACGCGCCGGCTGGAACGTCGTGACCAGTTTCGACACCGGTACCTCCAGGAACTTCGGGCTCGACGAGCACCTCGACTACACCACCCGTTACGGCCGCGCCCTGGAGTTCGTGCAGGTCGCCCGCGGTCTGTGGGACTCCTACGAGGACGACGCCTTCCCGGCCGACGTGGCACGCGGCGTCTTCCTCGACCCGGCCAAGCTGCACGCGCTCGACCATGCCGGCGAGCACTTCGACGTCGCGGGACCGCTCAACCTCTCACGCTCGCCGCAGGGCCAGCCGGTGATCTTCCAGGCCGGGGTCTCCGAGGAGGGCCGCGATCTCGCCGCGCGGGTCGCCGAGGGCATCTACGCGCCGGGCGGCGCGCTGGAGCAGGCGCGCGCGTACTACGCCGACATCAAACAGCGCACTGCGGCGTACGGGCGCGACCCCGACCACATCAAGATCTTCATCCACGGCGGCCCGGTCGTCGCCGGTACCGACGAGGACGCGAGGCGCCGCGAGCGGGAGATCTTCGAGGAGGACAACGACTTCGACCGTAATCTCGCACTCCTGGGCCGCTCCTTCGGCGCGTACGACTTCAGCCGGCACGACCTGGACGCGCCGTTCCCGGACGTGGCGCACCTCGCCGAGAAGGGCGGCCGGACGGGCGCCGCCAAGATCATCGAGCGGGCCCGGACCAATGATCTGACTCTCCGTCAAGTCGCTGAATCGCTGGGGGAGTTCCGCCGGTCTCCGTTCGTCGGCGCGCCCGAGACCGTCGCCGCCACCATCGAGGAGTGGTTCAACGCCGGGACCTTCGACGGCATCAACCTCGCCTTCCGCACCGACGACGACATCAGCCTCTTCGTCGACGGCGTCGTCCCGATCCTCCAGAAGCGCGGTCTGTTCCGCACCGAGTACGCGGCCGACACCCTGCGCGGCAACCTCGGTCTGCCGGTCCCCGCCAACCGCCACACCCGCGAGCCCCATCTCGTGAACGACTGAGCGCGAGCCGCCACTCCCCCGGCACCGCCCGGTCCGCGAAGGCATCGAGAGGCGCCGAAAGGCATCGAAGGTACCGAAAGGCACTCACCATGACCACCACCGGGACAGCACGCTTCAGACTCGGCTTCCTCACCCACGTCCAGGGCCGCGGGACCGACCAGGCCCGGATCTACCGCAACGCGCAGGACCTCTTCGTCGCCGCCGACGAACTCGGCTTCGATGTCGGATGGGTCGCCCAGCACCACGTCGCCGCCGGTGGGGGCGGCCTGTCCTCGCCGTGGACGTTCCTCGCCCACGCGGCGGCGCGGACCACCCGGATCCGGCTCGGCACCGCCATCACGGTCCTTCCGCTGGAGGACCCGGTCCGCCTCGCCGAGGACGTCGCCACCGTGGACGCCCTCAGCGGCGGGCGCGTCGAGATCGGTGTGGGCAGCGGCTACAACGCCGTGGAGTACGCCGCGTTCGGCCAGGACGTCGCCCGTAAACGCGAGTTGACCAGCCAGAATCTCGACGTGCTGCGCCAAGCGCTGGCCAATGAGGAGGTGCGTACGCCAGGCTTCCGTATCCAGCCGGCGTCCACCGGCTTCACGGACCGGATCTGGCAGGGCGTCTTCAGCGAGGGCGGGGCGGCCTACGCCGCGGCCGGCGGCTCGAACCTGCTGCTCAACCGTGCGGCGTACGGATTCGACTCCCCCACCGACGAGGTGCAGCGCCCCTGGGCGGACGCGTTCCTCGCCGCCTGGGACCGGCCGCGGCGCCCGCGGATCGGGCTGTCCCGGTTCGTCTTCCCGGCGAAGGACAGGCGCACGGCGCTCCGGCAGATCAGCGACGACGTCCACGGGGCGGCGCTCCGCATGTCGGAGGGTGGCGCCTTCCCGAAGGGCCTGTCCGTGGAGGAGGCGTTGCGTCGCTTCCACTCCTTCTACGGCGCACCCGAGGAGATCGTTGAGGCGCTCCGGCGGGAGCGGGTCCTGCCCGTCGCGACCGACCTGATCACCCAGTTCAACCCCGCGATCCTCGACCAGGACGCCGCGCTCCGGGCCCTCGAACTCATCGCGACCGAGGTGGCACCCGCCCTCGGCTGGCAGCCCGCGACCGCCGCCGGCCCGGTCCCCGAACCCGCAGGAGTGTGAAATGACCGAGTACACCGACCATTACGGCCCCGATGGCCTGCGCACGCGCGGCACGATCATCGTGGTGCCCGGCCGTGGAGAGACCCGCACGACCTACACCCGCCTCGGGAGGCGGCTCGCCGCCGACGCCTACCGCGTCCGCGTCGTCGACGCCCCGTTCATCGACACCCGCGCCGCGACTGCCCCGCAGACAGGCACGGCCGACACAGACACGGATACGGATACGGATACGGATACGGATACGGATACCGCCGGCATCGACACCGGCGACCTGGCCGGCTCGCTGGACCGCTTCGGCCGTCGGCTCGCCGAGGCCGTGGCGGACACGGCGGCCGACGACGGCGTCGTACGGCCCGTCGTGCTGGTGGGGGCCGACACCGGCGCCGTCGCCGTGGCCGCGCTCCTCGGCCGGGAGGCCCCGGCCGTCTTTCGGCCGGACGCCGTCGTTCTCGCGGGGCTCCCGGGCGGTGCCGTCGCCACCACCGGCACCTGGGACGAGGAACTCGACGTACGCACCTCCTGCCCGGCCCATCGAGGCACGCTCACCGACGACACACAGGTGCGGCGGGGCTCGCTCGGCGACGCGGTGCCGGACGCACTGCTCAGGGCGGCGTTCGACAGCGAGGCCGACGTCCCGGCGCTGCTCCTCGTCGGCGACACCGATCCGCTCGCGGACCGCGACGCGCTGGTGCGCGCGACGAAGTCACTGCCCCGTGCCCGCCTTTCGGTGGTCCGCGGCGCCCACCACGACGTCCTGAACGACGTGCAGCACCGCTCGGTGGCGGCCGAGATCGTCACCTTCCTGGAGACGCTGCGCAACGAGCTGGTACCGGTGGTCGCGGTGGAATCCAGCGCGTGGTGAGAGCCGTCGTCCGACAGCCGCGTCGGCGGTGAGCAGCCCACCGGCGTGCTCCGCCGGCGTGACCGGACCGACCGGTCTCCCGGCACCTCTGAACCCCCAACCTGGAAGGGTCCTCACATGGCCGCCATCCTGTCCGTCTCCGGTAGCCCCTCCGCCACCTCCCGCACCGCACGGCTCCTGCGCCACCTGGACGACCGGCTCCGGCAGCAGGGCCACGACGTGATCTCACTGGAAGTGCGCACCCTGCCCGCCGAGGCCCTGCTCGGCGCCGACTTCCGCCACCCGGCCATCGTCGAGGCCACGGCGCTGTTCGCGCGGGCGGACGGGGTGGTGATAGGCACCCCCGTCTACAAGGCGGCCTATTCGGGGCTGTTGAAGTCTCTGCTCGACCTGCTGCCGCAGTACGCGCTGACCGACAAGACGGTGCTGCCGCTGGCCACTGGCGGCACGACGGCCCATGTCCTCGCCATCGACTACGCGCTGCGCCCGGTGCTCAGCTCCATGGGGGCCGGCCACATCGCCCCCGGCTGGTTCACGCTCGACAAGGAGATCACCGTCGCCGACGACGGCACGCTGACCGTCGCGCCGGGTGCCGCCGAGGCCCTGGCCCAGGTCACCGACCGGTTCTCCGCCCTGTTGGGGGGCTCGACCTCTCGCGTAGGGGCCGTCAGAGCTCAGGAGCCGGACAACCAGGTGCGGATGCCCGCCGGCGCGGTGGGGCCGTAGTCCGCGTCGACCGCGTGAGCGGGGTCCGCGACGGGTCTCGGCGTGCCCTTCGGGGAGGTGGACGCACTGAACAGGGCCGCCGGGCGCGGGAGTTACCTCGTACCTTGCTCACCGACGCCGGAACTCCTCGCTGCCCGCGCTCACATCGGCGATCGGCTCGGCCAGTCGGGGGTCTTCGGCACTCTCGGCGAAGGACCGGCAGGAAGACCGGAGTGAGAGCCTTGGCCGGCGCATTGGCCGCGAGCACGTCCATGTAACGGCTCCGAACGAGGGCGGCGACGTCCGTCCACGAGTCGGCCAGCAGCCGCAACGTCTGCGGCTCGGGCATCCGCCCGGCGGGCCTGGACAGCGTGTGGAGGTGTCCGGTCGCCGTCTCGTCCAGGCGCACGTAGCAGTCGCGGCGACCTCTTCGCGACGCAGCCCGGGACCCGTCGCGGGCGGCCGACGGCGAGGCCGGCCGATTCGGGCCCTACGAGCGCGCGCCGAGCCCGGCGATACCCGCCAAGGGCGTTGCCGCTCATGTCCCGCAGCTCAGGTAACGCCCGGCCGAACGACGTCCCGGAGGTAACGCGTCGGGCCACGGCGTCAGTTCGGCGAGCCGGGCCATCGCACGGGCGGAGTCGCTGCCGAGCACGGCCGCGTGCAGCACCAGCATCTGGCTGTCGGTGCGGGTGACCGGCAGCCGCTCGTACGACAACGGACTACCTGGCAGCGGCCCCGGAGATCATCGACTCCGCGCCGGCGTCGCTCGCCGCTTCCGAATTCATGAACGCCGACGAGCGGGCCGCCGTGGCCACCAACGCGCTCGGCGTCCTTCCCTCGATACGAGAGCGGTTGTCCCCGGTACACAGCAGCCGCTGACAGCTGCCGATACCACCGGCCCGAGCGCACAGGGAGGCGTCTTCCGCCACCTCGGGGGTTTGCTGTCGGCGGATCTGGACGGGGGCGTCTTGAACTCGGAGTTGGCGTCGCGCAGTTGATTCACGTCGCGGCGCAGGACGTCCAGTTCCTGGTGCGGACGCTGAATGATCTGCGCTGTCTGCTCGTGCTCGTACTCATGGTCTCCCGCAACACCTGCCGCAAGCGCCGATCCGAAGCTCCACACCTGCAGGACAGATCGACGGCCAAGGCAGTTGCAGACGCGGGGACTTGAGAGAACCCATCTCGTGCAGCACCGGCTCGTCGGCCTGGCGAACCGTCGTATCGCTCGACTTCCCGCTGCGGACAGGTGAGCTCGTATCGCAGCTGAAAGTGGTCCTGCTGGAGGATCTGCCCTTCGCGGTACGCCCGGCCTTGCGCACGTCCCTCCACGCTCAACTGCCCCCGGCTCCACAGAAGTGCCACCGGGCCATCCCGACTCCTACCTGCGAGCAGTCCGGATACAACCCTCGCGGCCCGTCGCGAGTCAGAGACGCCGTGATGGGTGAGGGCCTTCGCGCAACCGGGCCGCAGGAATGGCATACGATTCGCCTGACCTCATAAAGATCACATAAGAGGATGTACACGTCATGACAACCCGTGCCCCGCATCGTTCTCTTCGCGGCATATCAGCCGTTGCCGCCCTACTCGCGATCGGCGCGGTGGGATGCTCGGAGGTCTCCGACGCCGTCGACAGCGCCAAGGACGGCGCGAAGACGGTGGCTCGCCAGCGCTCGGTGTTCTCGCTGGACATCGGCGACTGCTACAACCCGACCGGCAAGGCCGAGGGGATGGCGTACACCGTCGAGATCGTGCCCTGCGACGAGGCGCACGAGGGCCAGGTCGTCGGCGAGTTCGCGATCGACAAGGGCGAGGAGTACCCGGGCGACAACGGGGTCTCGACGATCGCGGACGACCGCTGCCCGGTCGAGGCGCAGAAGTACGCCACGGACACCTGGGCGCTCCCGAAGGGCGTCGCCCTCTTCTACTACACCCCGACCAAGGAGAGCTGGGCGACGGGTGACCGCGCGGTGAGCTGCACCTACACCGCGGAGAAGAGCACGTTCAGCGGCTCGCTGGACACCGCGAAGTCCCTCAAGCCCGAGCAGAGCACCTACCTCAAGGGTTCGAACGCGCTCTACGAGGCCCTGTGGGCGAACCAGCCCGTGAAGGAGACCGTCGAGGACGACCTCACCGGCTACAAGGCGCAGGCCAAGGCCGTCGCGGCCGCCCTCGACGCACACGTCGACGGCCTGGACGACATCGAGGGCACCGAAGTCGGCAAGCTCCACGCGACGCTGACGAAGGCGGCGGAGAACTGGAACAAGGCCGCGAACGCCGCCGACGCCGACGCGTTCTACATCGCCTACGACCCGGCGTTCACCGACATCGACCCGAACAAGTCCGTCGCCGCCCGCAAGGAACTGGGCCTGGCCACCACCGTCCCGGCCGACGAGGCCGAGGTCTGGGCGGGCTGACGCTCCGTCGGATCAGCGGGGCCGTGCCGTCAGGGCCCGGCCCCGCTTCCGGGCCGGTTCGGCGGGCACGGTGTCCACCGACCGTGTCCACCGACCGTCCCCGCCTGCGACGCGAGGCGCAGAGAGAAGTGGCGCTCCAGGATTCTCGCCCCGACGGTACGGCCCACTTCAGGCGTTCATGCGCTGCCCCAGCGGGACGATGTCGGCGTTCCCTTCCCCCATCCGGAATGGTCACCACCGAGGGGTCTCCGCACGGTGGTCGTGGAACGCGCTGCGGCCCGGCGATATCCTCAGGGCGCACACGCCAGTAGCCGCCGACCAGTTCCCCCTCCCGGCGCGGCACCTCGGGTCAGTGCTTCCACCGGTCGATACGTGTAGCGGCGAACGCGTGCGCTTGGTCCAGCGGGACGGCTCGCTGCCCCCGCGCCCGGGGCACCCCGCGCCGGCGGAACGCCCCCGGTGTCGACTCCGAACTGGAAGGACTCATGGGCGCCGAGCCACGCTGACCCACGCGTCATCTGAGCTGACGTGATACTACGCAGAGCGCACGGCGCTTGTAGCAGGTGTGCGAGGGCGCCGAGGCCACGCTTCGCGCAGCCATCGCGCACAGCGGCCTGGACCATGAGCAGGGCTGTCTCGCCGGGGCGGCTACTCGTAGCCGAGGACCTTGAAGTCCTTGCTGACGAAGATGTGGTGGGGCCAGTTGACGCCGACGTTGTGGACCTCGTACTCGCCGCCGCTCAGCTTCACCACACGGTTGGCGACACCTCCGGGGACGATGGCCTGCGCGGCCTTCGTCGCCTTGTACGCCGTCGTCCCGGCGAGAATGGTCCCCTCTCCCTCGGTGTAGTCCGGGATCTCACCGACGCTCTTGGCCGGCGACGGTGTCCCCTGCTCGAAGGGGACCACCCCGGCCGCCTTGGCGGCCGCGGCCCCGCCGTCGCCCCCGGGCTGCACGACGACCTGCGTAGCCGCGACGTTCGCGCTGTCGACCGTCCCCAGCACGAGGACGCTCACGCCCTTCTTCACGGCGCTCTCCGAGGCGCGATGGGTCCCCTTCTTGTAGGTCGTGGAGGACGCCTCGGCGACGGTCACCTTCACACCCGTCGCTGTCGAGATGGTGAAGCCCGATGTGGACGTGGTGTCGACGATGCCGGTGGCACCCCCGGCGGACGGCTCAGCCACGGGCCCACCGCCTGGAGGCTTGGTGGGCGTCGCAGTCGGTGAGGACGTGACCGCGGCCGACGGGGACGGTGGGGAGCCTGCTGCGGACGGGCCGACACCGGTGACTCCGGCCACCGCGCAGACCAGCCCGGCGGCCACGATCCATTTGCTCTTCTTCGTCGACAGCAACCGCCGACCGCCTGGCCGAGGCGCCTGCCCGGCCGGTGAGTGAGTTGTCGGGTCGTAGTCGTTCATGATGGCGTTCCTCTCGCTCGGCAACGAGGCAGAGCCTGGTGGTCATTCATATGAGGACCCTTTGGTTGACCTGTGATTTCGCTGAACACATCCGGTTCTCAGGAACTTCCAGCAAAGCGCGAGGTTCACCGGTCGGCGTCGGGCCCACCCGGACTCCAGGTCGTCGATCACACCGTCTCGGTCGGGCGTAGTAGTTGCCGGTGTCAATCATGAGACGCGCCGACGGCGGCTACGGAAGCCCCCCCCCCGAGGTCTCACGCTGACCATCCTGAGGCACCCCGGGCCGGGTCGCAGGTCGGGCTCCCCGGGCGAGGTCGTCACAGCCTTCGCTTCCGCATCGTGAGACCCGCACGTCGGCGAGGTTCTGCGCCTCGACGAGCGACACGCCTCCGGCTCCACCGTACGAATCGCCTGTTACCTCGGCCGGGACGCGGCACAGCGTCTCGGCGAGTTTCGGCCAGCGAAGTGTCTCCCCCTCTCTGCCGCTCACGTGATCATCGACTCAGCGGTTCAGGCGAGCAGCAATTCGGTGGTGTGCGGGCGTTCACACCGCGGGCCGTCACAGACCTGGGTCCGGATGCGCAGCCTTGATCCGGCTGCCGCGTTCGAGAGCGTCCCTGTGATCTCCACCGTGCCGGTGAGTTCGCCGTTGGGCGTCTGAGGGATCGTCAGGTGGACCAGTTCCGCCGGCGATTCGGCCGAGACGGAGACCGGCAGGCCGACCGTGGAGCCAGGGGCGTACAGGTGCCAGGGTGCCTGCACGGTCAGTGCCAGGACCACCGCGTACGTGCCGTCTTCTCGCGGGCAGGCCTCGGCGGCCGCGTCGACCCAGTTGGCTCTCGCCGTACCGGTGAGACAAGTTGAGGTCGGACCAAGCGGCTGAGACATCACTGCGCCTTCCTTCGTAACCCTGATATCGAATTGACATGCTAGATCTGCCAACTGGACATAGCAACAATCAGACTTGCTGACATCAGGCAACGTCGGACCGCTGGATGGCCTCGATACTGCCGCCCAGGTAGGAGTCGATGACCCGCTCGTGCGCTCGCACCTCGGACGGCGTGCCGATGGTGAGGACCTCCCCCTCGGCCATCGCCACCACCCGGTCGGACAACGACATGACCAACGGGATGTCGTGCTCGATCAGGACCAGGGAGAGATGGAAGTCCGCCCGGACCCGGGCGAGCAGCGCCCCGAGCGCCTCCGTCTCCCGCTGGGCGATGCCCGATGACGGCTCGTCGAGGAGCAGGACCCGCGGCTGGAGGGCGATCAGACATACGAGTTCGACAATCCGCCGGGTCCCTGTCGACAGTTCCCTGATCGGCTTGGCACGGTACTGGCCCAGGCCGAAGTAGCCCATCAGGTCGTGTGCCACCGACCGGCGTTGACGGGCCGTGGGGTCCAGGCCGAGAACACTCAGCGTGGTGCGCGTAGGACGCTGCCGCTCCAGCGCCAGCATGATCACATCGAGGACGCACATCGTCGGGAACAGCACCGAGTCCTGGAAGGAGCGGACGAGTCCGAGATCAGTCCGTTCCTCCGGTGGCAGGCGGGTGATGTCGTTCCCGTAGCAGAGCACTTGTCCGCTCCGAGGCCGGGCGAATCCGCTGAGAATCTCGAACGTCGTGGTCTTTCCCGCCCCGTTGGGTCCGATGAGTCCCACAGTCTCGCCCTCTCGGAGCGTGAAACTCACGTCGCGAACGGCGTGCACATTGCCGAAGCTCAGTGCCAGATGACGGGCTTCCAGGACGACGGTGTCGGGGCGTACCGGCGGATTGGCCGACTCCCTGAGCGCCGGGATCTCCTCCGGGCTCCTGTCCGCAGCTCTGAGGGGAGCGGGTTTCCCCGTCGCCGGTTCCGGCTCGCTCCGCAGGGCGGCACGGGTCATCCGTACACCGTGCAGTCGGCCGAGACCCAACGCGATCAGATCGCGCAGCGGCAGGAGAAGCTGTGCCGCGCCGGCCGGTACCGCCAGTGTGATCGCCAGGACGCCGGTGTAGGTGGCGGCGTAGATGTTCGAAGCCGCGGTGCCCGCGCCTGTGGCGAAGTAGATCGGGATGGCCACCACCCACAGGGTCCCCAGCGGGCCGCCGGCCAGGGCGGAGGCGCCGCCGAGCACGACCGCCAGCACGACCAGGGCGTTGTTCCCGGAGGAGAAGGAGTCCGCCGTCGCCGTCGTTCCGGAGTGGACGAGCAGGGCACCGGCGGCGCCGGCGAGGCTCCCGGCGACGAAGAAGAGTCGCAGGCGTACGCGCATCGGCCGGATGCCGAAGGATCGGGCGGCCTGCCGGTTGTCACGGGTCGCGACGGCCATCCGGCCGAACCCGCCGCGCCATACGTTCCACGCGATGATCAGGCACAGTACACCCGTGCCCAACGTCCACCAGAAGTATCTGACGCCCGGCGTCAGCGCGTACCCGCCCAGGACCGGCTGGCCGACCGGTTTGCCCTCCTCGCCGAAGAGGGCGGGCAGTTCGAGGAGGGCGGGCAGTACGACCGCGAACCCGGCCGACGCCACCGTCAGGGTCAGACCACCCATCCGCAGCCCCGGATAGGCGAGTGCGGCGGAGACCGCTCCGGCGACCAGGACGGCGGCCACCAGACCGAGAAGAGCGTTGCCGGTGCGTGTGACGGTCAGGAAGGAGGCGGCGCCGCCGACCCCCGCGAGCGCGAACTGCCCCAGGGACAGGTCACCTCCCAGACTCGTCACCAGGCCGGAGGAGAGCGCGACGACGGCGAAGACGACGACGGTCGTCATGAGCATTCCGTCGCTGTCCGAGCGCAGCGCCGTCGCGGTCAGCAGCGCCAGCCCGGCGCCTGTCGCGAGCAGGGGCACGCAGCGGACGGTCCACAGGCGGGCCAGTTGCTCGGGCAGCGGCCGTGCGACGGACAGGGCGGCCCAGCTGCCCGCCGCCTCACCCCGCCCCCGTATCCCGCGCTGTACGAGCAGGGCGACCAGGGTGACGGCGAACAGGACGGTGCTTGTGTAGGGCGCGACACTGTCGGACCACATCAGGACCTGTTCGAGCATGCCGAG
This sequence comes from Streptomyces sp. NPDC057137, assembly GCF_042670825.1. NCBI lineage: Bacteria > Bacillati > Actinomycetota > Actinomycetes > Kitasatosporales > Streptomycetaceae > Streptomyces > Streptomyces sp. NPDC057137. The sequence goes on from NZ_JBHUUW010000017.1 coordinate 53,217, forward strand.
GACCACCCCTGCCACGACGGCGCGGGCGAGATTCGTCATTCCGGCGATGGCGGCGGCGGTCAGGGCCGGGATGATGCCGAACTCCGTGAAGGCCCCCTCCGCACCGCTCTCGGGGGACCCGCTGGGGTAGAACACCGACAGGACGGTCACGCACAGTCCGGCTATGCCCCAGGCCGTCGCGGTCATGGCACGCGGGGAGATCCCGGCGAGCAGCGCCGAATCGGGGTTGCTCGCGCTGGCTCGGATCGCCAGCCCGTACCGGGTGCGGGTCATGAACAGAGTCAGGCAGATGAGCAGCAGGGGGGTCGCCAGGATGAGTCCCGTATAGCTCCTGGTGACCAGCAACGGGCCGATGGAGAACTCGAACAGCCCTGGCGGTCCGGGTACGCCTGATCCGGTTCCCAGGAACTGGAGCCTCCCCCGGAGAGACAGGAGGGCGACGGCCACGCCGAGTGTCGCGAGGGTCACCACGACCCGGGGCGTCGCCTGGAACCGGCGGACGACCGTCAGGTCGACCAGTGCCCCCAGAGCGAATCCGAGCCCCAGGGTGAGGACGAACGCGACCCAGTAGGGCAGCAGGGCGACTCCCGTCAGGATCGGCAGGACCGACGCCGCGAGGGTCCCGATCGCCGGCTGGGCGAAGTTGACGACGCGGCTGGTGCGGAAGACCAGCACCAGGCACATCGCGAGCAGGCCGTAGGAGAGTCCGATCAGAGCGCCGAGCACCAGTACGTACGAAGGAGTGGCCAGCCCCAGTGCGTGAGCGACCTGTGTACCGGCTACGACAGCGAGCGTCCCGCCGGCGACGGCCGTCACCCACTGGGGCGGGCGGACCCGCCGTACCCCCGGGCTCATCCGGGGGCTCATTCGCGGGCTCATTCGCGCTCCCGGGTGGCCGCACCGGACAGGAACACCGACCGGAGCAGGTCTTTCTGTGCCAGTAGTTCGGCGCTGGGCCCGTCGAACATGATCTGCCCCTGTTCCATGAAGTACGCGTGCTCGGTCACCGACAGCGCGACGTTGACCGACTGTTCGACGAGTACGACCGAGGTGCCGGTCGCGTTGACCAGCCGGACCATGTCCAGCAACTGCCCGACTACAGCAGGTGCGAGGCCGAGGCTGAGTTCGTCGATGACCAGCAGTTTGGGCCGCATGATGAACGACTTGGCCAGACCGAGCATCTGCTGCTCCCCGCCGGAGAGCAGCCCGGCCGGAAGATGGCGCCGCTCGGCGAGCCGGGGGAACGCGTCCAGCGCTTCGTCCATCCGGCTCTCCAGCTCGCTTCGGTTCCTGACCTGGTAGCCGTAGCAACGGAGGTTCTCCAGCACCGTGAGGTCACCGAACACGGCTCGCCCACCGGGCACTTGGGTGATCCCCAGGGCCACTCGCCGGTTCGCGTCCAGGTAGGTGATGTCGCGGCCCTCGAAGCGGACCGAGCCGCGCTGGGGGATGCTCAGCCCGGACAGCACACGCAGGAGTGTCGACTTTCCCGCGCCGTTCACCCCCAGCAGCGCGACCATCTCACCGTGTTCCACGGAGAAGTCCGCGCCGAAGAGGACCTGCGTGTGGCCGTACGAGAACTCCACGCCCCGCAGCGCGATCATGGGTATCGCGCGGCCCGCGGCGTGCAACTGCGTGATGACCTCTTCCTCGACCACCTCGTCGATCATCGAGTCCAGGTCCTGGCGTACCGTCCGGCCGGCGATCATGCCGATCACGGTGGCGGCGAGGGAGAACAGCGAGGTGATCACCACCGCGCCCGCGATACCGAGCCCCGCGGCCGCAGTGCCGAGCACCGCCGTCGCCATGGCGGCGCCGCCCAGGGCGAACAGCCCGGTCACGGCGCCGACATGGGGGCGCAGCGGCGCGGGCACGATCGACATGGTGCCGACCGCCATGGCCGGGCCGAACAGGCCCGCGGTCGCGGCGCCCGCGATCTGGAGAGCGAGCAGCATCGGCACGGTCGTGGCGTACACCTGGGCGGCCTGGAGCGGGATTCCGATGATGCCGACCGCGCCCGCGAGGTAGAACATCCGGGCCGGGCTCTTCTGGTAGATCCGGTCGGCGACCGGCGCCAGGACGAAGTAGGAGGCCACCGCCACGAGTCCGGACACCAGGTACATCGAGGAGCGCTGCGAGGCGTTCAGGTTGAACCGGTCGGCATAGTAGAAGGCCAGGTAGGTGGCGACCGGACCACTGAGCGAGCCCACCACTCCCCCGACGAGCATGACGCGCATCGACTTGATCATCCAGATACGCCGGACCGCTTCCGGCATGGTGAGCTTCGGGGGCTCCACGGAGGCGCGGTCGGACGGGGCGGCGTCCGTCGGTGCGCCGACGCTCGTCTCCCGGCGGACGACGTTGCGGAGTTCTTCCGTGTCGTACCGGCCGTATCCCGGATCGCGGAGTCCGAGGGAGAGCGCGCAGCACATGATCGACACCACGCCGAGGGCGAGGAACACGCCGCGCCAGTTGAGTTCGAGCGGGCCGGTCAGCAAGGTGACGACACCCTGGGCCACGATCCCGGCCACGATTCCGGCCGAGGTGAGGACGGCGACGACCCGTACCCGTACCTGCGGTGGATAGAGATCGATGATGAGCGCCCCGCTGACCGTACCGCTCGCCATGGTCGTGGCGTCGTCGGTGATCTGCAGGATCACCAGCATCCACGAGGCCACCACAAGCCCGGTGACCGGGGTGGCGAGGCTGAACACGAGCGCCGCCAGCAGCATGACCATCGCGCGGCGGGGCTTGTGCTGGACGAAGCGCGCCACCGCCAGCGGCACCACGAAGCTGAGCACCTGGCTGAGCAGGGCGATGACGTTGAAGAACAGGGGCGACAGGCCGAAGGCGCGGGCGAGGTCGGGGGTCATGACGGTCCACGCCTGGGCGTGCATGACCTGACTCACGCTCAGTGCGAAGACAGCGAGCATGGGGTAGAGCGAGAGACCTTGCTCGCGGAGCAGCCGCAGGAAGGGCCTCTTGTCGGCCACTCCCCCGGTGCCGCTGATCTCACGGCCGCGCTGACGCAGCGCTACGGTACGCCGCTCGACGTCCTCCAGGTAGGTGGCGGGGGTATCCGTGAGCGGTTCGCGGTCGTCCGCCCGGGTCGTCAACTCCCGCTCCCCGAGGCGCTTACGGAGAAGGACACGTTCCAGAAGGAATCGCCGATTCGATGGCCGGAGCCGTCGATGAGCACGACCGTCGCATAGTGGGCGTCGGAGTTGAGAGCCCCGGCCGGCACCGAGGGGAGCCGCACCTCGGTGCGGTCCGTGACGTACACGTTGTACTGCAGCGCGAGCAGGTCGGAGCTGGGGCAGCGCGGATCCGCCTCGCAGGAAGGCTGCCCGACGACCTCCTTGAGCGACGCGCCGGGCGGGACCGGGTACCGGTCGACGAACACGGCGAAGTGACCGGTGTCGGCCCGAACGGGTCGGCCGGGCGGCTCCGGTGTGAAGTCCTTGACCCGCCAGCGGACCGTGACGGGCAGGGAAACCGTCGCAAGGTTCGCCGGGCTGACGATGTCGAGCCGGTGGTCCTGCGTGAACCTCAGGTCACCGATCCGACCGCAGCCGGTCGTGGTCGACAGGGCGAGCAGGGTCGTGGCGGCGACCAGGGCGAGGCGCCGGCGCGCGAATGGCGCCTCCACGATGGGCCGTTGCCCGCGGCGAGGGGCGATCAGCCGGGCGATCGGTCGGTGTCCAGCGGTCAGCATGGCCGCCATGCTGATTCATTCCCCGTCAGCAGTCAATCAATCTGATTCGTTAATTAACAGAGCTGACATGTCAGTTCGGCGTTCTGTTATTGACACCCTCGGAAGGTCTGGTGTTCGCTGCTCGTCGGAAGTTCCCCGCCGCTCGAAGGAGTTGTGCCGTGTCCGTGCCCCGTGCAGTTCGTGTCGTGTCCGTGGCGGTCGCCGGCACGTTCGCCCTCACCGCCTGTTCGACGACCGGGACGGACGCCGGGGGCAAGCCGGCATCCTCGGCGAAGACGCTCACCATTCCGGCTCAGGACGGACCCGGGGTGACGGCGTCGGAGATCACGCTGACCGACTACTACTTCAACACCAAGAACAATCCGACCATGGTTCCGGTGTACGAGGCGGTCGTGAAGGCGTACAACGCCGAGGGAGGCATCGCCGGGCGCAGCATCAAGCTGGTGAACCAGCCGCCGGTCCAGGTGTCGGAGACCGCGACGAACAGCCAGCAGACGGCGGCCACGTGCGCCTCCTACGAGTCGGGCGACTACTTCGCCGTACTGGAGTCGAACGACACGGGAGGCCTGGGCAGTTGCCTGAACCGGCAGGGCGTCGTGGAGGTACAGGGGGGATCGGCCCCGGTGCCCGCCGCCACCTTCAAGGACGCGCCTTACACCTTCGCCCCCGGCTCCATCACGCGCGAGCGAAGCAGCAGAACGCTTGCCCAGCAGCTGAAGTCGTCCGGATTCTTCACCGGAGCGCGCAAGGTCGCCGTACTCGCGGGTGACGGCGACGGCGCCACGTTCAACAAGCAGGTGGCCGAAGACCTTTCGGCGGCCGGGGCGCCCGATGCCACCGTGCTGACCCTCAGCTCGACCAAGCCCGATCCGCTGGCGCTCGTCCTGAAGATGAAGCAAGGCGGTTACGACCGTCTCGTCGTCGCCCCCGGGGAGTCCGCCACGAGCGCGCTGACCTCCGCGCTGCCACAGTTCGCCTCGCAGAAGTATCTGCCGAAGATCGCCGCGTTCGGTGCCGCCCTGCCCGTGGAGATACTCATGAGCAGGTTCTCGGTGCCGGAGGCCGTCCTCGAGCGGATCACGAACTACGGCTGGGCGTACGCGTTCACCGGGATCCCGGTGCAGCAGCAGAAGGATCTGGCAACGGGTAAGCCGGGTGCGAAGAAGTGCGTGGACATCGCGCAGAAGGCACACGTCGACGTGTCGGGAGACCGGATTCTGCCCCGGCTCCTGACCTTCTGCGAGCAGTTGGACTTCCTCAAGTCATCGCTGGCGAAGAGCGGCAGCAAGCACGTCAACGCGCAGGCCGTCGCCGTGGGCGCGTCCCGGGCGAACGGGTTCGACAGCATCACCACCTTCGCCGCGCATCCCACCACCGACCGGCCCGACGGGGTGACGGCGGTACGCCGCGCCACCTTCTCCGCGAAGCTCAAGTCGTATCAGTACGTCGGTGAGAACCTGCCGACCGCCACAGGCTGACCCCGCGAGAGCGATCCGCACCCGCACACCATCACACGTATACGGACGAGGACAGAAGCCGCACATGACCGAGACCGAGACCGACGCCCCTCCCCCCACACCACACATCCAGCGGGTCACAGGCGAGGAACTGGATCGGATCGCCGGAGGACCCGACATCAACGTACTGGTGTGGTTCACCACACCGTGGTGCGGACCCTGCCGGCAGTTGGCCGCACATCTGGACAAGTTCGCCGCCGAACACCCGGACAGGGTGCGGGTGGTGTCGGTGGACGCCGACGACCATCCCGAGCCGGCGTACCGGTACCAGGTCCTCGGCTTCCCCACCTTGGTCCTCCTGCACCGAGGCAACCGCGTCTGGCAGCGTCCGGGGGCGCGGGACGCCGACTCCGCGCAACTCGCCCGCCTGCTGCTGTCGTTGCTCGACGCCGTGGACGAACTGGACCCGCTGGACGATACGAGTCCGGCTCCGGCCCCGCACCGGCCGAGGCGGACCGTACGCGTGCCCGGCGTCCTGGGCGCGACGGCGACTGTCCAGCTAAGGGATCCGGTCCACCGGGCGTCGGACCGTCTCACCCTGGAACCGGGCGCCACGGCAGAGGTCCCCGAAGGCCACATCGTCGAGGTCCAACTGCGGGCGGACTACCGGCAGGACCCGCCGCTGGACATGCGTGTACTGCGCGAGTTCGAACCGGACAGCATCGACTACCTTCTGGTCACCCACCGCGACGTCCGCGGCACGGATCTCATGGAGATACCCGCGCTGAACCAGCTGACGTATCTCTTCCTCAACTCCAAGGGGGAAGACGTCGCCACGGACACGCTCGAAGCCATCCGGCTGTTGCCGCGACTCCAACAGATCGTCCTGCCCGGTACCCCCGCACACGCCGTACCGCACGCGGTCGTCACCGGTGAGTGGTCTCTCCCGGAACTGCGCGGTGCGGCGCCCACAGCCGCCGTCGCCAGGCTGGACGCCGGCGCCGACACCACCCTTGTGCTGGGATCCGCCCGTACCATCACCGACGAGAACTTCGATCGGGACCCCGCCACCTCCACGGGCATCACACTTCTGGACTTCACCGCTTCATGGTGTCCTCCCTGCAAGGTGATCAAGCCGCTGCTGGGGAACCTGGCGGACGAGCGGCCCGACATCGCCGTACTGGCTGTCGACGCCGACACCGAGACCCCCTTGATGCAGCGATTCTCGATCAACTACATGCCGACTCTCGTCATTCTTCGGGACGGCCACCCGGTGTGGCGCAGCACCGGTGTGCAGGACGCGGAGACCTTCGCCGAACTCCTGCTGCCCGCCCTGGCCGTGGCCGAAGCTCTGCCGGGCCCGCCGACGACGGCCCATCCCGTACTGAAACCACACCCGGCCCGCACACTGGACTTGCCCGAGGGTCCCCTTCCGTTCGACCTCGAACTCACACCGCCCGGCAGAAGTGGCCTGGACGCGACCAGGATCACCACGGGAGGCGCAGTCGAGGTCCCCGCCGGCTGGAGCGTAGGGGTCTCCGTCCGTGAGGTGGCCGAGGGCGGTGGCACGCTCGGCGCGGAGGCCTTTGTGGCACTGCGGCCCGGTGACGTCGACAGCCTTCTCCTCACAGGTCCGGTGGCCGTGACCGAACGGACCGTGGCCGAACTGTCCCGGCTTGACGGCCTCCAGAATCTCAGCTTCGCTTGCGACTCTGTGACCGCGGAAGCGGTGAAGGCACTGACCGACTTCACCTGGCTGCGGATCCTGGAGATCAAGGGACGCGGAGACGGCGAAGTGTCCGACGAGCAGCTTGCCGGGTTGCGTACGGCGCTCGGCGGGACGGTCGTCAACGAGAGGTGGAGTGCGCTGTAATGGCCGCAGGCCGAGGTTCGAGTCCAGGTCCGAGTGCGAGCGCGAGTTCGAGTTCGACGCGAGTCGTGACGCCGAGTCAGGAAGAGCTGGCGGAGGAGTCCGGTTCGCTGCGTGGCCGTACCATCAGCGAGATCCGGCGCCGGATCATCTCCGCCGATCTGGCACAGGATCGCACCTTCTCCGAGGCCGCGCTCGCCGACGAGCTGGGAGTCGGCCGCGCACCGGTCCGTGAGGCACTCATCGTGCTCTCCCACTCCGGGTGGGTCGACACCCTGCCCCGGTCGGGATACCGCGTCAAGGCGATGACCCTCAACGAACTGCGCGACCTGTTCGCCGTACGTCTGGCTCTGGAACCGCAGGCCGCGGCAGCGGCCGCCCGCCGGGCCCCCCATCCCGAGGACGCGGCTGCGGCGTTGCTGGCGCACTGCGACCTGGAGGAGCAGGGCACGGCGTCCGCACAGGACCTGGTCACCGGCCACTATCGCTTCCACCGGCGCATCGCCCTACTGACGGGCAACGCCGAGTTCGACCGCGCTCTGCGGGACGTCCTGCTGCGAACCGAGAGATACCACCTGCTCGACACCGTCGTCCGGGCCGCGAACGACGAGCCTCTGCCGCACCGCCCGTTGGCCGACGCCGTCATCACAGGGGACGGCGCCGCCGCGGCGGAGGCCATGAGCCGACTGATCACCCAGGACCAGCGGCGGACCATCGACGCCATTATCGACAGCGACCTGATCCGGTCCGTCACGCTCACACCACGACCGCGACGGACCGACGCCGTATCGAAAGGGGCACGCGCATGAAGGCCGAACGCGACCGGCGTCATGACGATCAGGAGTGGACCCAATTCGTCGAGGCGCACAGCGCCCAGGGCGCGTACATGGCCGCGACGCATCCCGCGGCCGCCCGGCATTACCCCGACAGGGGCATGTGTCTGGGCGACCACGACTGCCCGCCCGACCAGCTGTGCGACGGAGGAATCTGCGTATAGGGAGGGCTCCGGGCCATGAAAGCCCGCGACGGCATCCAGTGTCGGAGAGCCCCTGGATGCAGGTCATGGCCCGCCGGCAGCCCTCGATCCCCCGGCAGGTGACGTCACCCGCTGCCAGCGGTTCCTCGCCCTCCCCGAACCTGCCCTCCCCGAACCTGCCGTCCCCAGGGCCAGTGGGTACCCGCCCCCAACGGAAAGATGACCTTCCCATCTCAAGTGGGCTGACATGGCCCCGTCTCCCGTGTGAGCATGGTCAGTTCGGTGCGGATCACAGGCTGGCGTAGTGAGGGGTCTTGGTGACGAGGCGGGGGCGAAGTGCGGCACAGGTTACGCGGATGGTGGTGCGTGGTCTGTTTGCCGGGATCGTGGGTGGTGTCGTGGGCATCGCGGCCTACTCGATCAGTCAAACGGGCGGTCAGCGGCTGTCGATCGTGGTGGGTTGCCTCATCGGAGTCGCACTGGTCCTGGGCGCCGAGCTGTACCGCAAGTCCGCTCAGCTCACTGACGTTCGTCTTGTCGTGATGGGCAGCGAAATGTCGTTCAAGACCAAGACCGACATGCGGCAGGCCGCTCAGCAGATGTTCTTCCAGGCGGCGACCCGCGTGGCTACGCGCCCGCTGGACGACAATGCCGGAAATCTCCGTGAGGCGCTGACGTCCCTCAAGACTCTGTTCGATCTCTATCGCGAGCCGCTGGAATCCGACTCTGCCCCGCTCCCTCCGGCACGAGGCAATTCCGTGTACGAGTTGGCCCTGGACATCCTCAATGTCGAACTCGCGCCCTTCCTCGCCGCGTGGCACCCGCGGCTGAAAGCCTTCGAGGACGCACACCCGGATGAGGACGAGGCGGCGTGGGCCGACAACGGCGCGTTCCGCGCGGAACTCCGCGCGCTGCAGGAAAGACTGCGGCCGTACGTCGTCGGGTTGGGCGAGATCGCCGGTATCCCCGATCCGGAAGGCCATCTGAGCCGCTCTGCCCGGTCGGTGTATCAGGCTTCCGCGATCCCCGGTCAGCGTCCGGCCCCGGACGCATCGACAGCGGAACACCCGGACCGGTAGCTCGGTCGAGTCCGGACTGTGTCGCATGATGGTTCGGTGATGATCTCCCTGCCTAGGACACCCAGCGGCGCGCGTCCTGTCGCGCGACCGGTCTACCTACCCCCCCCCCGGCTGTTTTCGGGGTTGATCCCGGATGTCGAGTGCCGGTCTTCTGACGGTTCAGGGAAGGTGCGTTGATGGAGGCTCCTGGCCTCTCCCAGGCCGAGTGGGATGTATTCGTCAGTTACAGCCGCTCGGACTCGCAGAAGATCGATGTCCTGGTGCCCGCGCTGCAGGGCCTCGGGCTGCGCGTCTTCGTCGACGACACAGCCGTCGACGACTTCACGTCCATCACCGCGACGATCACCGAGGCCCTGTCCAGATCCAAGATCCTGCTCGCCCTGTATTCGGCCGACTACCCGCAGCGGCGCGCTTGTCAGTGGGAACTGACCTATGCCTACCTCGCCGGGCAGCATGAAGGCGACCCACGCCGCCGCACCTTGGTGATCAATCCTGAGCCCTCCGCCGATCACGTACACCCCATGGAACTCCGAGACGCCCGGCACTGGCCTTGGCCTTCCAGGCCGAAGGCCGTCAGCCGGCTCGCTGAACGCGTCGCCGCCCATGTCAACGCCATCACCACCCCTATGGGAGATCTGGCCCACGCACCATTCGTCCCGTGGCTGCCCGCACCCGCCCGTACCGGCTCGGCCCGCTTCACCGGTCGTCTCGCCGAGCAGTGGCGCGTCCACTCCGCGCTCCACCGCCACCGTGCTCCGCTGGTCGCCCAGGCCGGCGCAGGACGGGCGGCACAACTGCGCGGAATGCCAGGCATCGGCAAAACGCTCCTTGCCCAGGAGTACGCCCTGCACTTCAGCTCCGCCTACCCGGGCGGAATCTTCTGGTTCGATCTGCACCACTGTGCGGAGTCCCAGCCTTCCGAGGTCATGGCCTCCTACACGGAGCAGATCTCCACAGTGATCTCCGCCCTCGGGCTGAAGCCGCCTCTCTCGACTCTTCCCGGCCTGCTGAGCCATCTCGCGGTCGCCCTGGGGGAACGTGGCACCCACTGCCTCTGGGTGGTGGACGGCGTGCCCGACGGCCTGTCCGACGATCAACTGCACCTCCTGCGTGGGCCACACCTGCTCAGCGCCACGCTGATCACCTCCCGGTCCCTGCGCTACACCTCGTTCGCCGAATCCATCGACATCCCGCCGCTGGATGACGCCGACGGTTTTCGTCTGCTCACAGCTCGCCGCCTGCCCCAGGACGATCTGGAGCGCGCCGCCGCCACAGCGCTCGTTCACGATGTCGACGGCCATCCGCAGTCCCTGGGCCTTCTCGCGGAGCTCGCGGAGCACAGCGACTTCATCAGCCTGCGCAACCAGTTCCACGTCCCCGCAACCGATGTCCTGACAAGCCGGCGCCCTCGCACCAGCACAGGGAAACCCGGTCCCAACGCACCTTTGACGGGCTTCCTGTCCCGCCCCTTGTCGGGCCACCTCCCCGCCGACGACATCCTTCGGCTGCTCGCCACGGCCAGCCCGGAACCACTGCTACAGGCCACGCTGGAGGACGTCCTCTCCACCGTCAGCCCGTACGACCCCTGGGAGGTAACCTCCCTCGTCCCAGAAGCGATCGAGACATTGCTCGGCTCCGGCGCCCTGCGCCCGGACCAGTCGCAGCAGCAGACCTGGACCATCCACCCCCTCCTGGCCCGAGCCGTACGCCGCCACGACACCGACACAGCCAGGCAGGAAGATCTCCGGCGCATACTGCTGCACACCCTGACACCGGTGCTTCCGGTTCGGACCCCCGTGCCCACACACGCCTCCACAGCCTCCCGGCCGGTGACCGCGCCAACGATGCAGGCAGTGGCCTCCCCACCCGCGCCCCCAGGCACCGTCGAGCGCGCCGCGGCGTTCGATCTCCAGATCGAACTCGTCACCCGAGTAGGAGTGCAGACGCTCAAGGCAGACCAAGGATCGTTGCGGGAAGCCCTCAGCTCGCTGTATTCACTCTTCGCCACCACACGCGACGTGCTCCACCGCATGGCCAAGGAAACCGCGGGACCTCTCACACTCCCGGGTATCGCCGCAAGTCTCGCCAACGGGCACCTACGCCCCTTCCTGGCGACCTGGCATCCCGCTCTCCAGGAATACGAAGCCACCCGCCCGTCGAATGCCAGCCACGTCGAACACGAACGACAGTGGGAAAGATCCGCCGACATGCGCGCCGCCCTGGCGGAACTACACGGCCCACTCACCTCGGTGGCCAAGGAACTCGCCGCCTTGTGCGGCATTGACCTGCTCACCGCGCAAACGGATGACGAATGAGGGGCAACCGCCCTCGCGAAGCGGGGAATTCACGCCCCCACCCTCTCCCAGGAGCACGTCAGGGATCTCCTCGACCGAACAGTCGCCCGGTGCCCAGCGCAATCCTCTGTCTGTAAGCGAGGGGCGGTACCGCCGAGCCTCGGCAGGGATCAAGTTGTGCCGAATCGGAAGAGGGGACCGCTCTCCGGCAACAGTCCGCGTGATGAGCCCGTCACGCTCGTGTCGTCCTGGTGATGGTGAAGCCCCGCGACATGTCGATCTGTACAGGTGCGCCACTGCCCAGCGGCTGGTCCAACTCCCCTTTCAGCGCTCGTTGTCCAGCTCGCTTCGGTCTTCCGGGTGCGGGGCGGTGAAGGCGTAGCGGCCGACGAGGTTCGAGTTGCGTTCTGCGCCGGACCATCAACGGCAAGCCCAGCTCACCGACGGCACGTTGGACCGGAGGTCCAAGCGGCGGACCGTCCAGGCAGTCGCTGAGCGTGTGCACACCTCGGTCCCACCCTCCAGGTTGCCCAGGACGAAGGGAAGGCCTGCCTCTCTCGGATCACGCGGTCGGTGCCGTCCAGGAAGAAGAGCCCTCGGGAACAGACACTCACCACGCGCTCAACCGGTCCCGCGGCCCGTTTCGGCGCGGGTGCGCAGCTCATCGATCCGACGGTGCTCGATGAGCAGGTCGGCCTGGACCTCGGCCAACTCCTCCACGACGGATGACTGCTTGGCATCGTCCATGGCGCGGTCGATGACCCGGACGGCCTCGTCGGTACGGCCCTGCCCCGCCAGCAGCGCGGCAAGTTGTCGCGGCGCGGGCCCGCAGGTCCGCAGGATTCTGATCGCGTCCTCGGCGCGGCCCTGTTCGTCCAGAAGCCGGGCCACCTTCATAGGGGCCGTGGAAATCAGTTCGTACGGGTTGTGCGGCCTGGCCTCCAGAACGGCCAGCGCCTGATCGGCACGCCCCCTGCTCCACCAGTAGATCGATCAGAAAGTCGTGGGCGTATTCCTCGTTGGCATCGACGCACTCCTCCATCACGGCGACTCCCTCATCGACGCGCCCCAGCCCGACCAGCGCGCGGGCCAGCAGGGGCCCGGCAGCAGCGAGTGCCCGCAACTCCTCGATACAGCCCTGCGCTGCGTAGAGCTCCGCCAGCCGTGCGCGAGCCGGCGCCGTACCGGTGAGGGCCGCCGACCGCAGTTCCTCGATCCGGCCCACGTCAAGCAGTGGACGTGCCGACGAGCGTACTCGGCATAGCCCGTCCGCTCGGGGAACCATCGGCCCCACTCGACACTGGCCAGACGGCGCGAGGTTCGAAAGCGGACGCGTTCGAAGTTGCGCGGTGCAAGGACCACGCTCTGATCCCAGGCGAGCGACCAACTCGGGCGGCGTCAACCCGACGATTGCCCGCCCGCCCAACCTCACCGAAGAACATCGCGAAGGCGCATCCCTATGACACGCGAAGGCTCGCCAACCGCCTTGGCCCCGGCGTCAGAACGCCGGGAACCGGTTGGGAAGATCCCCCACGTCCACCCGACGATCCACATCGATGTTGGTCACAGGGTGACGTTGCGGCTTTCCGGCATGAGATGACATCTGATGTCAGTCCCGCGCGGCTCAGGATCTCTGGTCGTCGCGGACCATTCCGATCCAGGACACGAGGTCGGCTGCCTCGATCTCGAACTCCGCGGGATCCAGATCACCCAGGTCCGAGGAGAACACACCGGAATCAGGGTCATCGGCCCGCACGAGGAAGCCACGGCCACCGCTGTCGTCACCGACGAGCACGAACTCCGGCGCATAGTCGGCGACCTCGTAGGTGACGTTGCGCTCGACGCGGCTTCCGGCCGAGTACACGACGATGCCGGCATCGGTGACCAGATCGTCCGCCCCTTCCACGAACGCCCCCAGCGCGGCCGCAAGCCCCGGCGACACCCACGCCCGCCCTTCGTCGGCCTTCACCACAGATCTCAACGCCTCATCCGGCCGGCTCTTGCCAATCCCTCTCACGAGACGACGATAGTCTCCCCTTGCCCGTCCTCATACCTGGAATACTGGCGTCACCCCCACTCTGTGCGTCGCGACGCCTTTCCTGGGGGGATTCGCCCAACCATGGCACTCCTTGTCACCGCCTGCCTGCTGTTGCTCTGGTACTGGCTCGGGTACGGTCTGCTGCCGCTGCGATGGCAGAACTCCGACCTCGCCGGCCCCGATGCCGCGTTGCAGCGCGCGTGCAGGGCTGCGGCGCGGGGGCGCTGGGAGCCCGCTGCCCGGCTCTTCGAGGACGCCGGCCAGGACTGGGAGCGCCGATCCCTGTACGCCCAGCGGTTGGGATACCTCGCCGCCAGGAGGAACGACCGTTGGCTGAAGGCATGGCAGGAAGCCCGCCCCGGAGACCCGGACTGCGCACTCGTGGCGGCGCGCACCAGGGTCCTGTACGCGTGGAAGCTGCGCGGCAAAGGGCTTGGGCAGCACACGTCACGGCGGCGGTTCGACGGATTCCACCGGGAGTTGCTGGCCTCGCGGGACGACATCGGGCGGGCCTCGGCACTCCGCCCTGAAGATCCCACCCCGTTCGTCGCGGAAATCTGGACGGCGCTCGGACTGGGCTATCCCAACCGGGAGATGCACGCGTTGTGGTCCGAGATCACGGCCCGGGCGCCGCATCACTTCGAAGCACACAGCAGTGCCCTTCAGTACTGGACCGCGAAATGGCGAGGCTCGAAGCAACTCGCACGGGAGTTCGCCGAGAAAGCGGCCGCCGGTGCGCCGCCCGGCAGTCTGCTGGCCGTGCTGCCGGTGATCGCCTGGTACGAGAACCATGCGGACGAGCTGGGCGAGGCCGGATTCAGCAGCCCGCAGGTGCGTGAACTGGTCGACACAGCGCTCGCCGACGCAGCACTCGCCGCCCCGGACCACCCGAGACTTCCGGAAGTACGGCACCTGCTCGCGTACTTCCTCCACCGGCAGGGCCGGTACAGGGCGGCCAGGGAGCAGTTCCGCCAGGTCGACGGCTTCACGGAGGCACTCCCATGGCGCTATTCATTCGTGAAACCGCTCTACTACCGAGCAGTCCGTACAAAGACGGCCCGCAAGGCACTCACGGATCGCCGACCTCACTGATCGCCAAACCCGAATCACCGGTACCGCGCCAGCCCGCCGCCTGACGGAGAAGACGGGTGTGAAATCCGCGACCGGCGTCCGCAGGCCCGGGCGGTGGGGCGCCGGGCAAGCCCTCGACTGCGCGGAGGCAGCGGCGGGATGCCGGTGCTGTCGCGAAACCAGGCGCTGGACGCCGAGCAGCCGTGTCCGGCTGTGTCGGCCCGGGGCCGCGACGCGATCAGCCGGTTGGCCAACTCCACCGTCGCGAGGTACTACCAGATGATCCAGTCCAGGAAGGCTTCGTCGTAGTCGCGTGCTGGTCCGCCTTGCGGTGGCGTAGGTCGACGCGGTCGCACTTGCCAAGCTGCACGGCATCGACGCGGTCGACCGGGCGTTGGGCACCGCGGCGACCGTCGAGCGGTTCGCCGACGGTGACCTGATGGCGATCCTGGCCCACCAGGTTGAGCACGACGACGCCGAGCCGACCCGGGCAGGCGAGGCACACAGCCTGCAACCGGGCACCTCCGCCTGGTCAGGCTTCGGGTCCCCGTGACGGGCGGGCCTCAACCGTCCAACTCGTCGTCGCGAAGCCACCACACCGGCGGGACCTCGGCCTCCGGAGCTGACAGCAAGTCGATGGATCGCGGCGCACGGTTGCTCTGCGAGTCGAAGACCTCGAACCCCGCCGAGACCAGGATGGTTCTGATCGCCGGTGTCATCGCCTCGACCACTGTCCGGTGGTGCTGAATCAGGGGCATATCGGGCCGCTCGAAGTCGACGGCCTGCTTGGCGCTCCACCACAACCTGGGGCTACACCACCAGGTCACCTTCACGCCGGAGCAGTCGTCGAACGCGCAGACGCTCACCTCCACCCCCGAGGAGACGATCTTGTCCAGTCCCGGAACTACGACCGGCAGACCCGCAGCAGCCAGCTCGCTCCTGGCCCTGGTCGCTACCCGTTCCCGCTCGGCCAACACCGCGGCGTCCACCTTCTCCAACACCATTCCGGCACCCTAGCCGGATCTTCCTACCCGCACAGAAAGTGCAGCCTGACGTGACTGAAGCACCCAACACCCTGATCGCGCCCAGACCGAGGATGCAGGCTCCCGCCACAGCCGTCGCAGCAACCTCCGGCGCCGCGTTCGACGAGGCGGTCGCGCTGACCCGCAAGCTGAAACTCCCGCACATCCGCCGGGCCTTGGCCGAGATCATCCCGGTCGCAAAAGCCAGCGATGGGACCCCGCCGAAGTCGTCCGGGCCCTGCTCGCGGAGGAAGCCGCCGGGCGCGATGCCTCCAACCTGCGCACCCGCCGCCAACGCGCGGCATTCCCCACCGGCAAGACCTTCCACATCTGGAACGAGGACGCCTCCTCCATCCCGATCCCCACCCAGTCGGCGCTGCGGACCCTGGAGTGGGTCGGCCGCCGGGAGAACCTCTGCGTCGTCGGCCCGTCGGGGACCGGAAAATCGCACTTCTGCGAAGCCCTCGGACAAGCCGCCGTCGATGCCGGGATGACCCTCACATGGTTCACCATCGAAGACCTCGGAGCCCTGGTCCGACGTCACCGAGTCGACGACTCCGTGGCGAAAGCCGTCGCCCGCATCACCCGCACTGACTTGATCATCGTGGATGATATCGGCCTCCTGCCGATCTCTCCGGATGCCGCGGAAGGCTTCTACCGCCTGGTCGATGCCGCCTATGAACGCCGCAGTCTGGCCGTCAGCAGCAACCTTCACCCGGCCGGCTTCGACGAGATCATGCCCAAGACCCTCGCAACCGCGACCGTCGACCGGCTCCTGCACCACTCTCACGTCGTCGTCACCCAAGGTGACAGCCACCGCCTCAACGAGGCCACCACCGGACGCGGTGTCGTTCCCCTGAACTGACCCAACTCAGTGGGGACAAACACTGTCCACCTGGGGATCTCTGATGTCCAACAGCGGGGATGTCAACTGTCCGCCAGCGGGGAGATCGAACCGTCCCTTGACACTGGAGCCAATTCGATCCGTTCGCAGCTTCGCCCCACAGCTCGGCGAGCTCGGATAGATCCGCGACCACTTGGTCCAGAGCATCGACGGCGAGCGTTCGAAGGTTTGCGGGCAACTCCGGCAGCGGCTTCGATGGGCCATAGTTCGAACATGCCGGCTCGCCGTCAGGGTGCTGTGCGACAACCAGGGCCGCCGCGGCGACTGCTCGCTCACCGTCGGAGACGTCCAGGAAGTCCGCAGGGTCGGCAGCGCGTTTGAGGACTCTGCGGACCATGGATTCGCGTTCTTCCACTGCTGCCTCGTCCAGGTCACCCCCGAAGTCGGCAGCGGTGTCGTTGTCGAAGGGGCCGATGTCCCAGGTGCCCATATCTCTCCTCGTGTGGTCGTCCGGGGATCCTCGCACCGGCCACCGACAGCGAGGTCAGGAGGCAAGCAGTACCCGCCGCAGAGCAGCCAACCGCTCTCGGCACCGAACTCGTCGGCCCCGGTGAGACCGACGCCCGCCTGGTCATCCGGTTCGTACTCGAAGACGGGGCGACCAGCATGCCCCCTTCCGCCTCACCATCAGGTCGGCGAACGCACCAGGCATCCGGAAGCGCTGTGCAGCGTGGGTGCGATGCCGACTCCGAACTACAGCGGCGGACCCAGGGCATGGATATGAGCCCCGACACGATCAAGCTCGGTGCGCAGTCGTCACGGTGAAGGCGGGTGACCTTGGTGCTGCACGTGGACGCGGTCCGCTGAACGCACAGTCGTCAGTGGGGAGAAAGTGACGGGAGAGAAAGGCAAGTTCCTCCTCCTGCAGGCGACAAGAGCGCTTGGCGTCGTTGTCGTAGGAGACCAGGGTCGATGTGCACTTGCAGAACGTGCGCTCCGCGTCCCGCACTCGGCTGGCGAGGACCATCGTCGATCTGCCGATCTCCGTCACCCGGGTCTCGATGGTGACGGGTTCCGATTGCATGCGCAGTGGCTCGACATAGTTGAGTTCGTGCCGGGCGTAGACATGTCGGATCTGGATCTCCGCGCCGGGCTCGGCCCGCTCCAGATAGAACATGCTGATGTGTGCTTCCTGCACCATCTGCAGCAGGCGGGCGTTGTTGACGTGCCGCAGCCAGTCCAGATCGTCCAGACGCACCGTGCGCGTGTACCGGTGCGGGCGTGGCCCGTCCTCGGGCCGGGTGGTCTGCTCGCTCAAGTGGGAGTCCGCCACCTGCTGGCTGACGGATCCGTACGTTGACACCGTGGGCGTTCCTCTCGTGGACTGGGGGTGGCCCCTGGTGTCGGAGCGAAGACTGTCGGCAGTTACGGAAAGTAGCGAATCGAGGGACGGTAGTGCCGGCGAATACACCCCGAGTGTGTTCGCCGTGCTGGTCGCACCCGATCTAACGCATATCGATGTCCCCAGGTCACGCCAGGTTTCGACGAAGTCCTTGACGTACGTGACAGGAATTGGTCCCGTTGGGTTTGCGATCCAGTCGCGGACGCCGACATCACCATGAGTGACGGATGCGGCGTGTTGTCGGTCGCTTCCCGGCATCTACGCGAGGCGGTGCCCGGTGCGAATCAGCTCAGGGCGATGAGGTTCTCGGGCACGCCTTCTCAGCTTTGAACGCGTTGGTCGTAGTCGACTTGGTGCGCCCGGATCTCATCCGCGTTGGTGACCGTCCAGTCGTACAACCGGCCGAACGGCTCCCGCAGGGACTCGCCGAGCGGGGTGAGGGAGTACTCGACCCCGACCGGCGAGGTCGGCAGCACGCGGCGTACGACCATCCCGTTGCGCTCCAGGCGGCGCAGGGTCTGGGTCAGGACCCGCTGGGTCACGCCCTCGAGACGGCGCTTGATCTCGTTGAACCGAGTGGGCTTCTCAAGGACCGCCATCACCATCATCGACCACTTGTCGGCGATCTGGTCGAGGATCGGGCGGCTGGGGCAGTCGGACCGGTAGACGGTGTCGATGCCGGCGTCGGCGCCGTTCTCAGAAGTGGTCATGTCGGTATCCTTCGCGATCCTTGAGATGCCGAAAGTGCGTTATTGACGCGGGTCGCGCACCATCGCAGGGTAAGTATGCATCAGGAACCTAGATGCGTACCGGGTACCGATCGGAGATCTCCATGAACCACGACGCCTACGCGACCCTGCGGGTGAGCATCGAGGACGGCATCGCCCGTGTCACCCTCGACAACCCGCCGGTCAACGTCCTGAACGTCGCGCTGATGGCCGACCTCCGGCGCCTGCTGACCACGTTGAGGGACGACGATTCGGTTCGGGTGATCGTGTTCGACAGCGCCAACCCGGAGTTCTTCATAGCCCACGTCGACATGACGCTCATCGACACACCGGACGCCTTCGACAAGCTCGCGACCGGCCTTCCGGACGGCGTCAACGTCTTCCAGGCGCTGGGGGAACTGCTCCGGCACCAGCCCCAGGTGACCATCGTCAAGCTTGCCGGAACGGCGCGCGGAGGAGGGGCGGAGTTCGTCACGGCCGCGGACATGGCGTTCGCGGCGATCGGCCGCGCCGGGATCGGCCAGATCGAAGCCCTCATGGGCATCGTCCCTGGCGGAGGGGGCACGCAGTACCTGGCCGGCCGGGTCGGCCGCAATCGCGCTCTGGAGGCGGTGCTGGGTGCCGATCTGTACGACGCCGAAACCGCGGAGCGCTACGGCTGGGTCAACCGGGCCGTCCCCGCTGACGAACTCGACGACATCGTCGACCGCCTCGCCCGCAACATCGCGGCCCTGCCCGAGGGTGTGATCGCGGCGGCCAAGCGCGCCATCGTCCCCGAGGACCTGGCCGAGGGTCTCCTGCGGGAGCACGACGCCTGGGCGGGCCAGTTCGTTCGCCCCGCGGCCGAGCGTCTGATCCGTGGCGGGCTGGCCCACGGCGCCCAGACCCGCGACGGCGAGCGGGATCTGGAGGGCCTGCTCCGGGGACTGGCGGGGTAGGACCAGGACGCGAAGGCCCCGCATACTCACCGATGTCCTCTCGACCGCCACAGCGTGTGACTCGCCCACCCCGGATGAACGTTCCCGGTCACAGCACCAGCTCGTCGGGCGCCCTGCCGCAGGGACGGGTTCGTTTGACGAAGTGCGAGCGGGACGAGGTCCACCTGATCGCCCGGGCCGCCAACACGCCGATGGCCCGCCGTCACCCGACGGCGAAGCAGTCCGGCGAAACCAGGCCGCGACACTCCCCCACTCGTCCCAGGAGCTTGAGCACGTCAGCGCGGAAGGGCGTCGAGGGCGGCAATTCCTCCGCGAACCGCGCTCGCCGTTTCGTCGAGCACGCCGCGCTCGTGGACCTGCCAGTCCGCCTCGATACGGAACGGATCCCCCTTGAAGCGGGGGAACACATGCAGATGGATGTGGAAGACCTCCTGGAAGGCCGCCTCGCCGTCGGCCAGGAAGAGGTTGACCCCCTCGCACCGCAGGCCGGACAGCCGCAGTGCGCGCCCGAGCCGGTGCGCCACCGCCCAGAGCCGTATACCGATGTCGTCCTGAAGGTCCGCCAGTCCTTCCGCGTGTGACTTCGGAACGACAAGCAGGTGCCCGGGAGTCACGGGTTGGAGGTCCATGAACGCGATGACCCACTCGTCCTCGAAGACGACGCTCGCCGGCTCCCGGCCCCGCGCGATCGCGCAGAAGACACATCCATCGCCCGGCAACTCGGCCCCCAGCTCGAAGACATCTCGTACGCCCTACGACACCAGGTGCGAGAGGTCACGCGCCAGTCGATTCCACGATGTCGGGCGCTTTCGTCAGTGTCCGGTCGCCGATGACCGGTGGTCTTCCAGGCCCTTGCCGCTCTGCGGGCGCCGGGTGAGCACGAGCGGGCCGGACTCGGTGATGGCGACCGTGTGCTCGGAGTGAGCGGTGCGCGAGCCGTCGGCTGAGCGGATCGTCCAGCCGTCCGGGTCGAAGACGATCTTGTCGGTGCCGGCGGCGAACCAGGGCTCGATCGCGATCGTCAGGCCGGGGCGCAGCTTCCAACCGCGCCCGGGGCGCCCGTCGTTGGGGATGTGCAGGTCCTCGTGCATCGTGCGGCCGATACCGTGGCCGCCGAACTCCAGGTTGACCGGGTACCCGTACTCGGCGGCGACCGTGCCGATGGCGGACGAGATGTCGCCGAGCCTGTTGCCCGGCTGGGCGACCTTGATCGCGGCTTCCAGGGCGACCTCGGTGGCCTCGATCAGCCGCAGGTCCTCCTGGGCCGGGGTGCCGACGATGACGGAGTGGGCCGAGTCCGCGGCCCAGCCGTCGACACGTACCGCCATATCCATGGTCAGCAGGTCGCCGTCGCGCAGCTTGTAGCTGTGCGGCAGTCCGTGCAGTACGGCGTCATTGACCGAGAGGCACACCACGTTACGGAACGGGCCCTTGCCGAACGAGGGCTCGTAGTCCCAGTAGCAGGACTCCGCGCCGCGCTCCTTGATCCGGCGGCGGGCGTGATGCTCCAGATCCAGCAGGTTGACCCCTACCGCGGCGAGATCACCGAGCTCAGCCAGCACCTGGCCGACGAACTGGCCGGTGACACGCATACGCTCGATGTCTTTGGCAGACTTGTGCTCGATCACTGCGATCCTCGATTCTCCGGGGCGACCGACAGGTATATTTATACCAGGGGTGGGGTGGTTGCCCGCCGGACACCCGCGCCCCTAGCATGTGCGTATGGTTCGTCATCCGCTCGCCCCCGAACAGATCGAGGCGGGCCGACGCCTCGGGGCCGCGCTGCGGTCCGCCCGGGCCGGACGCAGTCCCGTCGAAGTGGCCTTGGCGGCAGAGATCTCGCCGGAGACCCTTCGCAAGATCGAGACCGGACGGCTGCCGACGCCCGCGTTCGGCACGATCGTCCGGCTCAGCGAGGTACTCGGCGTACCGCTGTCCGAACTCGCCGGGGTCTGGCGCACGGATCCCGCCCTGAGCCAGGCCTCCTAGCAGCAGCCCTTCAGTCCCCGATGGCCCCGACGGCCGCGACGGCCCGGCAGGCATTCACCGAGCGGGGGGCCAGGACGCGTATCCGCGGAGAAGGACGAGTGTGTCCTGTGAGCTGGAGTTCTCCTCTGTCGTGACGAGGACGAGCGACTGCTCGGGCGAGCGGGCGGGTGCGAGAATCTGCTGGGTGACGGTGAGCTCGCCGATCAGCGGATGACGCAGTCGGTAGGAATCCGCTTCGCACGGCCGGACCCGGTGGTCGCTCCACAGCGCTGCGAACTCGGGGCATGCCATCGTCAGTTCCCCGACCAGTGAAGCCAGGAGCGCGTCCTCGGGATGGTGTCCGGCGACCTGCCGCAGGCTGCCCACGACCGCTTGCGCCTTGCGTTCCCAGTCCGCGTACAGGTCTCTGGTGTGCGGGTCGAGGAACAGCATGCGGGACAGATTGGGCCGGTCCTCGGGACGGTCGGGTGCGGCAGGGTCGAGGTGCCCGGCGAGCAGGGCGTGTGCCAGGGGGTTCCAGGCCAGCACGTCGGTGCGGCGGCCGAGGACGAGCGCCGGGGTGTCGCCCACCGAACGCAGCAGATCACGGGTGAGGGGGTCGACGCGTTCCGTCGGAGGACGCCTGCGGGGCCGCCGGCGCTGCGAGGCCAGCTGCCGCAGATGTGCGTGCTCGTGCTCGTCCAGCCGCAGGGCGGTGGCGAGCGCGTTCAGGACGCCTTCGGACGCGTTGACCGACTGGCCCTGTTCGAGGCGGGTGTAGTACGAGACGCTGACGCCCGCCAGTTGCGAGAGCTCCTCGCGTCGCAGGCCCGCCACACGCCGCCTGCCCGGCAGCTCGGGAAGGCCCACGTCCTCGGGCCGCGTGCGTGCGCGCCGGGCTCGCAGGAACTCGCTGAGCTGCATGGAAACCGCCATGCCATCGAGTATGCGGCAGGCCCCGCCAGGCAGCCTGCCCCTGTCATGCGTAGGCACGAGCCGGGACTGGTCCCCACCGCGCTGTGACACGAGGCTGGCGGAACTCCACCGGATCAACGGATCCGGATCTACAGAACCCGATCTACAGAACCGGATCCACGGAACCGGAGCAACAGAGGGGACCGCTCGTGCAGGACATCGTTCTCGGTGATGTGTCGATCACCCGGGTCGTCGAGTACTACGGATCGGTCGAAATGGCTCCGGCCGCCTTCTTCCCCGAGGCGCCGGAGCAGGCGTGGCGGGATCACCGGTCCTGGCTGGGGCCGGACTTCGTCGACTTCGACTCGGACGTCTGCGTCAGTGCGATCCAGACCTGGCTGCTGCGCAGCGAGGGCCGGACGATCCTCGTCGACACCGGCGTCGGCAACCACAAGGAACGTCCCTACTCGCCGGTCTGGAGCCGTCGGGACACCGATTTCCTCGGTGAGCTGGCCGGGGCGGGCGTACAACCGCAGGACGTCGATCTGGTGATCAACACGCATCTTCACGTCGATCACGTCGGCTGGAACACCCGGCTGGAGGGCCGTGCCTGGGTGCCGACCTTCCCCAACGCCACCTACCTGATGCCGCGGCGGGACTTCGACTTCTGGAACCCCGCGAACGGTTACGCCCCGAAGCTGGGGCGCGGCAACCAGAACGTGTTCGAGGACAGCGTGGCGCCGGTGCACGAAGCGGGGCAGACGCTGCTGTGGGACGACAGCCACACCATCGACGGGAACCTGCGGCTCGGTCTCGCGCCGGGACACACACCGGGCTCCTCGGTACTGACGCTGGAATCCGGCACAGACCGCGCGCTGTTCGTCGGCGACCTGCTGCATACGCCACTGCAGTTCGTGGAGCCCGACACGAACAGCTGCTTCTGCGAAGACCCGGCCGAGGCCAGGGCCACCCGCCGCCGGCTGCTCGGTCAGGCCAGTGACACCAACTCCCTTGTCCTGCCTGCCCATCTCGGCGGGTCCGGCGGGGCGGAGGTCGTCCGGAACGGTGACGCGTTCGCCATCGCGGCATGGGCGCCCTTCACCCGGATCTGAACCGCGGCACCCGAGCGGCACCCGAGCGACACCAGAAATCGATACGAGAGATCAGTACGAGAGATCAGTACGAGAACAGGAGACCCGGTGTCCGATCTGATCGTTGCCACCACCGGCGGCGCCGTCCGCGGTGAGGTCACCGCCCACACCGGCAGGGAGGTGCGGCGTTTCCTCGCCGTACCGTACGCGGCACCGCCGCGGGGCGCCGGCCGGTTCGCGCCGCCGCGCCCTCATGAGCCGTGGACGGGCGTGCGCGACGCCCTGGCCCCGGGACCCAGCGCGCCGCAGCCGCGCCGGGACGCCTTCGGCGCCCTCGACATGTCGCCGTACTTCGGCCCCGGCTGGGTCCGTGGCGATGACCACCTCACGGTGAACGTGTGGGCTCCACGTACGGCCGACGCCGGCCGGGCTCCGCATGCGGCCGCCCCCAGCCCGGTCATGGTGTTCGTGCACGGCGGCGGGTTCGTGGCCGGTTCGAACGGCGCGGCCCTGTACGACGGCGCCGCGTTCGCCCGCGACGGTGTCGTCCTGGTGACGCTCAACTACCGCCTCGGCATCGCGGGCTTCCTCGACCTGCCCGGCGCGCCGGGCAACCGCGGCCTGCTCGACGTCGTCGCCGCGCTGCGCTGGGTCCGGAGCAACATCGCGGCCTTCGGCGGCGATCCCGGCAACGTCACCCTGTTCGGCCAGTCCGCCGGGGCCACCATCACCGCCGCTGTCCTCGCCACGCCCTCGGCGGCGGGGCTTGTCCGGCGCGCGATCGTGCAGAGCGGCAGCGGACTCGGTGCGTTCTCCCCCGAGCAGGCCGCGCGGGTGACACGTACGGCCGCGGCGGCGCTCGGCGTCGCGCCGACGGCCGCCGCTTTCGCGGACGTCCCCGACGAAAGGCTCGTCGAGGTCGTGCCCGAGCTGGGTGGGCTGGACCTGCGGACGGCTGAGCGGGCCGACCCTCTCATGGGGCTCAGCCCGTTCAGTCTCGTGCTGGAACGGCAGCCCGCCGAGAGCCGCTTGGCGGACGTCGACCTGCTCGTCGGCACCAACGGGGAGGAGGGGAACCTGTACCTCGCGCCGCAGGGCAACTTCACGACCTCGACGGCCCAGGACGTACGCTCGGCCGCCGCCGCGCACGGCGACGCCGACGCGCTCGTCGCGGCGTACGGGGCCCGGCATCCGGCCGCCGGGTACGGCGAGGTGCGCTCGGCGATCCTCGGCGACGCGCTGTTCGGCGCCGGCAGCCGGAGACTGGCCGAGGCTCACGGCCGCGCACACGTCTACGAGTTCGTCTGGCGTTCGCCCGCCGTCGACGGCCTGCTCGGTGCGGCGCACACCGTGGAACTTCCCTTCGTGTTCGACCGGCTCGGCCTTCCGGCGCTGCGCGGACGCCGAGGACTGCTGGGGCCGGCCGAACCGCCCGCGTCGCTGGCCGAGGAGATGCATGCGGCGTGGGTCGCGTTCGCCCGGACCGGCGACCCCGGCTGGCCGCCGTTCACCCGGGAGCGGCGGATCCGCCGATTCGGCGACGGCGGGGAGGGAGAGAGGAATCGGCGCGGGGACCGGGACGGCTGACCGGGGTACGCGGAGCCCGCGGTGCCTTCAGTCGCTGCCCGGAGACCCAGGTGTCCGTTCGTACGTGGACCCGCCGCGCGGCTGCGGTACAGCCGGCGTCCCGGCCCGCGGCCGTGGACCGGTCGGCGGCGGCCAGGCGCCAACTGGCCCCCGGGAGAAGGCCGTTATCGTGCTTCGCGTACTCCGAGGATGTACTCCGCGACGAGCGCGACAGCGCGGTCTTCGTCGTGTGACAGATCCGCGAGCGCATGTGACGCCGTGGCCCCCGGGATGTCCGCGAGCGCCTGTGTCAGCCGTCGGCGTGCGGACGGTTCAGCGGTGCCGTGGGCAAGGCGGTCGACGAGCAGGGTGGCGATCCGGTCCGCCAACGCCGGATCGCCGGCCAGCGCGCTCAGCGCATCGGCCGCGTCGACGTCGTTCGTCTCCTCGACGACCATGGTGATGAGCGTCGGGACCGCGTCGGGGGCTCCACGTAGCCCGAGCGCCGGAGCCGCACACCTGCGGACCACGATGTCGGAGTTCGTGAGGGCCTCGTGCAGCAGTGCGGTCGCCTCGCCGTTCGGAATCTCAGCGAGGGTCCGGACGGCACGTTCGCGCACCTCGGCCACTGGTGAGCCGAGGCCGTCCGCCAGGACTGCGCATCCGCCGTCGCCCGATCGCGCCAGAGCCCATCGGAGGGCTCCGGCGACGTTCGGGTCCGTCTCGTCCAACGCCGCCTCGGCCAGAGCGCCCACCGGCACCGGAACCGGTTCGACCGAGGACAGGGCCGCGCGCTGGCGCGTCCCGGCGCTCTCCGAGCCCAAGCCCTGGAGGAGCGCGACGATCCGGAGGACGTCCTGCCAGCCGGCGGGTTCCGCGGCACCGATCCGGCCCAGTCGTGCGAGCAACTCCGTCTCCCCCGCGATGCGTTCACGCGTCTGGCGGATGAGGTCGTCGACGAGCTCCGACGGTGCGAAGCCGGGGTCGTCCAGCGCGTACCCGACTTCGCGCAGCGACAGCCCCAGTGACCGCAGGCTCTCGACATGGAGGATTCGCCGGATGTCCTGCCTGGAGTACTCCCGGTAGCCCGCCTGGGTGCGGCCCGTCGGCCGTACCAGGCCGAGGGAGTCGTAATGCCTGAGCATGCGGGC
The DNA here is from genome assembly GCF_042670825.1 of Streptomyces sp. NPDC057137. Taxonomy (NCBI): domain Bacteria; kingdom Bacillati; phylum Actinomycetota; class Actinomycetes; order Kitasatosporales; family Streptomycetaceae; genus Streptomyces; species Streptomyces sp. NPDC057137. Next base: position 79,342 of record NZ_JBHUUW010000017.1, read on the forward strand.
GCTGACGCCGGACCGTCGTGCCACCTCACCGATCAGCACTGCCTGTCACCCCTCCTGGCTGGTTGTGCCGAGGGCCATGATGCGCTTCGCCTCCTCGATCGCGAACTCGAATCCGGTGTCCGGGTTCTTCAACAGCCGCTCCGTGGCGATCGCGTGCCGGCGCACGCGGGGGTCCGCATCCGTCGTCGCGGCGCGCAGGGTCGGCGTGATCACCTCGCCGAGTGCGATCAGCGCCCGGCTGAGGCTCAGCTGTACCGCACGCCCGCCGCGCCCGAGCTGCGCCGCCAACGCCCGTGCCAGTTCGGCTTCTTCACCTTCGGGTACGAGTACGACCGCCGCTCGCCAGGCACTTTGCGCCACCTCGTCGTCCGTGTCGGTCAGCAGCGCCGCTGTGAGCGCCGGCCACGCCTGCCGGTCCCCGATCTTGGACAGGGTGTGCAGCGCCTGACTTCGCGCCTGCGTACGCTCCGAGCGGAGTTCGTCCATGAGCTGGGGGACCGGGGTGGGTGAGGCATGGCGGGTGAGTGCCCAGGTGAGCGTTTCGCGTACGTAGAACTCGGGCTCGATCGCGCATCGTTCGATGAGCTTGTCGACGAACCGCGGCTGCGGGGACGTACCGGCCGCGAGCGCTGCCCGCAGCCGTACTGACGAGCGACTGTCCTCCAGCGCGTGGAGTGTTCGCGTCGTGTCCGTGTCCGTGTCCCGTTTCGTGTCCGCGGCCGTGTCCCGTTCCGTGCCCTGTTCCGTGCCCTGTTTCGGCGTGGTCATCGGGGCCACCTCCTTGGCGCGTAGTGAATCCCTTGTCACCGTGTCAAGGTCAACGGGGCGGCCGGGAGAGCGGCGTGCTCCGCTGTTGAAGTGGCTTCCGGGTGGGGGAAGTTGGTGCCGTGCATGCTCCTCAGGCGGTGGGGGCGGCGTTCCAGCGTTGGGCGGAGACCACGCCGCCGTCGATGAGGAGGTCGTTGCCGGTGAGGTAGGAGGAGTCGGGTCCGGCGAGGAATGCCGCGGCGGCTGCGATGTCGTCCGGGGTGCCCACCCGGCGTGAGCCTGAGCGGTCCACCATGGCCTGGATGTGGGTGCCTGCCGGCCCCTGGAGTTCCTGTGCGCCCATGACGGTGGAGATCACGCCGGGGCTGATGGTGTTGAGGCGGGCGCCCTTGTCGCCCCAGGTGTGGGCGGCGGCCTGTACGCGGAGCTGGTTGGCGCGTTTGGCCACCACGTAGGCCGCGGCGGAGTCACCGTCGAGGTCGAGTCCCTCGTGCTGGAGAAGCTGTTCGGTGGGCGCGGTGGCCAGATGTCGTTCGAGTTCCGCGGACAGGGTGGCGAAGTACCCGGCCATGCTGGCGATGCAGACAAGTGACGTGCCGGGCGAGGCGACCGTGTGGAACGCGTCGATGACGTGGGCGGTGCCGAGCAGGTCCACCTCGTAGATCTGCCTGGCGGTCGCCATCACCGGCGAGACTCCCGCGGTGTGGACGACGGCTTCGACGCGGCCGACCACGCCGGAGGCTTCGGCGAGTTGCTCCACCGAGGCGCGCTGTGAAACGTCCACCGTGATGCCCTCGACCGTGTGGCCCTCGCCTCGCAGGGTGCTCACGGCCGCTTCCAGGCTCACGGCCGAGTGATCGGCGAGCAGCAGACGCCGCCCCGAGGCCAGGCGCCGGGCGACTGCCAGCCCCATGCCCCCGGAGCCGACAACGACGAGGACATTACGGGTTGTGTCAGGGTGACTCATAGTGACTCTTTCTGGGCCGGTTGGTGAGTTGGTGACAACGCGAGGCGCTTCGGGCCGAGCCGGTTCGACGCGGGTCGCACCGGTGCGACCGGACGATGCGGGTTGTCAGGCAGGGGTGTCCGCCGTCCAGGCCGCGCGTAGTGCCGCCCTGTCCACTGGCTTCCCGGCCAGGTAGACGGCTGAGATCTTGCGGGTGTTGGCGATGTCGTCGAGGGGGTCGGCGTCGAGTACGAGGAGGTCGGCGCGTTTTCCGGGCTCCAGCGTGCCCCGGTCGGGCAGGCCGAGGATCCGGGCAGGTGTCTGGGTGGCGGCCTGGATGGCCTGCTGGGCGGGCATCCCGGCTTGGACCATGGCCTGGAGTTCGCGGTGCTCGGCGATGCCGAAGAACTGGACGAACAGCCCGGAGTCGGCGGAGAGCACGATCCGTACGCCGCCGTCGACGTAGGCGCGCAGACCGGCCTCCAGGACGGCGTACGACTCCTTCATCTCTGCCAGCTTGTCGGCGGGGATCGACTCGATCTGGGCGCGGATCGCCGCCAGGGCGTCGGCGGGCACCGTTTCGCTCACGTCCGGGTCGTCGAGCCAGGCGGTGCCCTCCGGTACGGCCTTCTGGATGCTCATGGAGGTGAAGGCGAAGACGTCGTTGTCCTTGAGGAGCTTGAGGAGTTCGGCGTCGGGGCCCGGTTCGCGGACCATGTGCGCGATGCCGTCGACTCCGGCACGGACGACACCCTTGGCGTCCTCCAGGTCGAAGATGTGCGCGATGACGGTGTGTCCGAGCCGGTGTGCCTCGTCGATGATCGCGGTGTAGACGTCGGGGCCGAACTTCGCCTTGGTGGACCAGCGGTCGTCGACCCAGAACTTGATCGCGTCGGGCTTCTTCGCCGCCAGTTCCCGTACGGTGGCGCGCGCCTCCTCGGGCGTCGTGACCTCGCGGATGACATCGGTGGCGAAGTACGGCCCGCCGTTGGGCGAGCCGGGCGTCGGGGCGATGAGACCGTTGCCCGCGGTCAGCAGCAGCGGCAGTCCGGGTTCCTGGAGCAGGCCGGCGCGCTGCTCGTCGCGGAGGGTGATCTCGATGTCGTCGCGGTCGGTGCCCAGGGACTGGAAGACGCTCACGCCGTAGTAGGCCAGTCGGCGCAGGTGGTCCAGGACGTTCTCGCGTGAGTAGTGGGCGCTCGACGTGTCGGCTCCGCGCAGGTAGCCGATGTGGCCGTGCGGGTTGACGATCGTCGGCATCACCGTCTTGCCCCGCAGGTCCACGCAGTGCGCGTCGGAGGGGGCGGTGACGCTGTCGGCGGGCCCGATGGCGGTGATCAGCCCGTTCCGTACGAGGAGTGCCGCGTTGTCGATCGGGTCGCTCGCGTCGCCGATGAGGACGCGGGCGCCCGTGAAAAGGGTCGGGGGCTGGGTCGGGGGCTGGGTCGGGGGCTGGGTCGTGGTCGTGGTTGGGGTCTTGGTTGGGGGGCGGGTCGTGGTCGTGGGGCGGGGGTCGTCGGGCACGGCGGAGCCTTTCGCTGAGGTGCCTGGTCCGGCCCCGTCGCTCTACGGAGGCGGGGCTCGGCCGAGGTCGATCGAAGTGGGTTTGGGTACGGCGTCGAACGCGGCGGAGTGGGGAGGTGTCACCGGTCCCCCAGGCCGGTCAGCGTGACGACGGAGGTCACGATCACCTCGGCGTCGCCCGGTTGGTGCAGGGCTTCGTCCATTTCACCCAGGACGGTCCCGCCGAGCAGGAGGGCGAAGACCAGGCGGTCGGGGATCGCGGACGGGGTGCCCGCGCGGTCGGCGGCACGGGCGAGTGCGGCGGAGACGACCTCGAAGCGGCGGCCCATCAGGCGCTCGTGGACCGCGTCCACCACCTCGGGGATCGTCTCGCGGTCGAGGTAGAGGCGCAGACCGGCCCGGCCGCGGCTGCCTCGCAGTACCTGGGCGTAGTCGGTGAGCAGCCGCAGCAGTTCGTCGTGGAGGGAGCCGAGGTCGTTGTCGGTGACCTCGGGCGTGGTGCCCAGGACGGCGTCGGTGAGCAGCGTCTCCCGGTCGCCCCAGCGTCGGTAGAGGGCGGGCCGCCCCACTCCGGCCGCGCGGGCGACGGCCTCGAAGTTGAAGCCGCTCCAGCCGTGTTCGGCGTAGAGGCCGATCGCGGTCTCCAGGACACGGCCGCGCAGTCCCTCGTCCTGGGGGCGCCCGGCGCGGCGGGGGGTGGTTGTCGGCGTCTCGTTCATGCGGGAAACCCTGCCACGAGTGCCCGGTGCCCCTCGTACGGTCGTCGGCCGGGCGTACGGGTGTCAGCCGAGCAGTCCGAACGACTTGGCCTCGTCGCGGGCCCGGTCGATGCCCAGGAAACGGTCGAAGTCGGCGACGCCGTCGAACTGGCCCTCGATGCCGACCGTCGAGCCTTCGCGGGCGAGGGTTTCCAGCGCGGCCCGCATGCTGTGCACCGCGGCGCTGTGGGCGAGTGCGAAGTAGAGCACCACGTCGGCGCCCTGGGCGGCGTGGTCGGCCGCGCTGTGCTGGGGGAAGTCGACCGTGAAGACGGGAACCCGGGCTTCGGCCCGCAGCCGGGCCTGGTTCTCCGGGTCCAGGAGGCCGGCCACGAACAGACCGTCGGCGCCTGCCTCTTGGTAGGCCAACACGCGGTCGACCGCGGCCGTCGGGCCCTCGCTGTAGGCGGCGTCACTCCGTCCGATGATCATGAAGTCCTCGGAGTCACGGGCGTCCACCGCCGCCTTGATCTTGTCGGCGGTCCGGCCGGTGGTGGCCAGTTGGGGGTTCATCGTCATGTGCTTGCCGAAGACGTGGTCCTCGATGTGAGTGGCTGCCGCGCCGGCGCGCTCCAGTACCCGCACCGCTCGCGCGACATGTACCGGATTACCCCAGCCTCCCTCTCCGTCCACGATGATCGGTACACCGACGACCGGGGCAAGGCGGCGTACCTGGTCCGCCATGTCTTCCAGGCCGATGTAGCCGATGTCCGGCACGCCATACTTGGCGGCCCCCGTCGCGTAACTCCCGATGTACGCGGCCTGGAAACCCAGTTCGCGGACCAGGAGCGCGGACATCCCGTCATGGATGGAGGGCACGACGAGCGGAGTGTGCTCGGCGATCACTTGCTTGAGTGCGCGCGTCATTGCGGCGGGCCTTTCGTCGGCTCAGAGGGGCCGGCAAGGCGTTGGAACGTCCCTCACCGGCACTTCCAATAATGAACGACGATCGTTCGTAATGTCTAGGGGTGGGCGCGCCGTCACCGCAACGGGGCAGAAAAGGCCTATCCATGCCCGGCGGAGCCGACGCCGCAGAACAGCCCGCTCAGCGCTTGGACGTGGCACGCCGGCCCGGTGCGGGCACCATCCGTACAAGGGTTCGCACTGCCGTGTCGATCAGATCGTCGGAGGGCGCGTCCGATCCATGGGTCAGGAGTCGGGCGAGACTGCGGACCAGAGTGGGAGTGGCCATGACGTGGCGGTTGAGGAGAGGCCGATAGCCGGAGCGGGCGAACACCAGGTCGGCAACCGTGTTGCCGAGCCGGTAGTAGCGTCCCCAGCGGCGGTTCACCTCGCTCTGGTACTGGTGCAGGGCCTGCTCGCGCCGGGTGCCGCTCGGACGGTGCAGAGCGAGCGCGACGGTCTCGGCGGCCACCTCCCCCGCTTCCATCGCCTGAACGATGCCCTCACCGCTCCATGGGCTGATCATGCCCGCGCTGTCGCCGATGAGGAGCAGGCCGCGGTGATACTGCGGCCTGCGATTGAAGCCCATGGGCAGGGCGGCACTGCGCAGCGGGGAGTCGGCGTTCTCCTCCCGCAGCTCCCACTCCGGGGGCAGCCGTGCCAGCCACTTGTCCATGGTGGCCCGCAGATCGACCGCTCCGTGGCGCTTGTGGGGCAGGGCGCCGAGGCCGACATTGACGCGGCCGTCACCGAGGGGAAAGATCCACCCGTATCCCGGCAGATCGCGACCGGTACGGGAACAGAGCAGATCGGCCCAGAGCTCCAGGTACGGGTCGTGTGTCCGGACACTGCTGCGGTAGTAGCGGCGAGCGGCGGTGGCGAGCGGTCTGCTTCGATCGCGTTCCAGCCCCATGGCCAGGGCTGTTCTGGCTGACGCCCCGTCTGCGGCGATCACCACGGGGGCGTGGTAGTTCTGTGGCCGCTTGTCGCCTCCCGTGATCGCGCACACGCCGACGATGCGCCCGCTGCGGTCGGTCAAGGGACCTGTCGCTTTCGTCTCCAGACGCAGCCGGGCTCCGGCGGCCACCGCCTGGCGGACCAGGATGTCGTCGAAGTCGTGCCGACTGCGGGTGAGGCCGAAGTCCGGGCTGCTGCCCGAGCGCGGCCAGTCGATGTGCACCTGGCGTCCTTCGCACATCCAGCGCATTCCCTTGTTGCGCAGCCAGCCCGGAGCGTCGATGTCGATGCCCATGCGGACCAGTTGATGTACGGCCCGAGGGGTGAGACCGTCGCCGCACACCTTGTCCCGGGGGAAGGTGCCCTTCTCCAGCAACAGCACGTCGACGCCGGCCCGGGCCAGGTACAGGGCAGCGGTCGAACCCGCCGGCCCCGCGCCCACCACGATCACCTGCGCCTGGTCATCACCGGCATCAACAACGTCTTGCGATCGCCCTGTTGGCGGCACGTGCGGCCTCCTCAACCAGTGGGTAGCCGGTGACGCTCAAGTGTCACGCCAGCGCTGCGCTCTCTCGTGATTCCCGTCAGGTATGCGTGAGACAACTACCCAGTCCGGTGGCGAGGCAGACCCTTGTCACTCGTCCGGCAAACGACATCCCGTCATGTTCCGCTCTCGCCCCGTGGCGGGTCCACGCGCTCGATCTTGGTCCAGCCGGTCCAGCCGCGTTTCCTCAGCAGTTCGATCAGTCGGCGGGCCGGCGGTGCGGTGTCGAAGGCCAGGGTGTCGAGCAGGCCGGCGATGGGGGGTTCGATGTCGGTGTCGTCCAGGTAGTCCTCGCCCTGCTCGTCGGCCATCGTCGTGATGTAGGCGGCCATCTTGTCGGCCAGCTCGATCAGTTGGGGGTCGTCGTCGGGCCGGTCGAGGGCCTGGCCGAGGGTGAGGTAGAAGTCGATGAGTTGCGGGTCGGCGATCTGCGCCCGTTTGCGTGTCGTCCACTCCGGGATTCGTTCGGGCGAGTGCGCGGCCAGTGGAATCCAGCCGTCGCGTTCGACCCGTACGATCCGTTCGTCGACCCCGAGTGCCCGTAGGTGATCGAGGAACGCGACGACCTCCGGGGGAAGAACCAGGTTGTCCCCGGCGGCGAGGCGGGCGATGCGTTCGCGGTGCCGCTGCCGGTCCCGGATCTCCGCCCGTAGTCGCTTGTCGATGTCGGCGATCGCCGTGGCGAACTCGTCCTCGTCGGCCTGGAGCAGCTGCCGTACGCGCGCCAGTGGGACGCCCGCGTCGGCGAGGGTGCGGATCTTGATCAGCTCGACCATGGCGGCGGCGTCGTATCTGCGGTAGCCGGAGTGGTCCCGCTCCGGTTCCGGCAGCAGGTCCTTGGCGTGGTAGTGCCGCACCGCGCGCACGGTCACCCCGGCGTACGCGGCCAGCTCGCCGATGGTCAGCATCGGATCAGTCTCCTAGGTCGCGGCGCGGGTTCGGTAGAGGCGACGTGACCAGAGGTAGCCGGTGAGTCCGATCACCGCACACCAGCCGATGGCCCGGAGGATGTCCGGACCGGCCGGCGCTCCGGCCAGCAGGCCGCGCAAGGCGTCCATGATCGGTGTGAACGGCTGATGTTCGGCGAACGAGCGCAGTCCGGTGGGCATCGACTCGACCGGCACGAAACCGCTGCCCACGAACGGCAGGAGTACGAAGATCATCGGCAGATTGCTCGCGGTCTCCGGGTCGGGGCTGGCCAGCCCCAGTGCCACGGTGAACCAGGTCATCGCCAGGGAGAGCAGCACGAGCAGGCCGGTCAGCCCCAGCCACTGCGTCGCCGAGGCGTCGGTCCGCAGCCCCATCAGGAACGCCACCCCGAGGAGCGTCACGAGCGCGAGCGCGGTCTGGATCATCGCGCCGAGCACATGGCCGGTGAGCACCGAGGTCTTGGCGATCGACATGGTCCGGAACCGGTCGATGATCCCGTTCTTCATGTCGGTGGCGACCAGGACCGCGGTTCCGATGGAGACGCTTGCCACCGTCATCATCAGGATCCCGGGAGTGATGAACGTCAGGTAGTCGCCGCGGTCCCCCGCCGAGGCTCCCACCGGAGGACCCGGCAGGCTGGCGCCCATGGTCGCGCCGAAGACGTACACGAACAGCAGCAGGAACAGCAGTGGCTGCCCGACCAGCATCACTGTCATCGACGGGTAGCGGGCCATGTGCCTCAGGTTGCGGCGCAGCATGGTCGCCGAGTCGCGGACGGCGTACGTCGCGGTGTTCATACCGGCGCCTCCGGTGAGGGTTCGTGGATGGTGGGGCGGCCGGTAAGAGCCAGGAACACGTCGTCGAGGTCCGGGGTGTGCACGGAGAGCCCGGTGACCGTGCCGTCGTCGTCGATCCGGTCCAGCAGCCGTCGCAGTGCGGTGAGGCTGCCGTCGTGCGGCAGGGTCAGGGTGAGCGTCTCGGCGTTCGGGCTCGCGTCGGGCAACTGGGCTGCGAGTACGGCCACTTGCTCACGGCCGGCGGCCTGGAGCTGGATGTGGCCACCGGGGACCAGCCGTTTCAACTCGGCGGCGGTGCCCTCGGCGACGAGCCGGCCCCCGTCGAGCACACCGATCCGGTCGGCGAGTTGGTCGGCCTCTTCGAGATACTGGGTGGTGAGGAAGACGGTGACCTGGTCGGCCACCAGCTCACGCACGATCCCCCACAGGTCACGGCGGCTGCGCGGGTCGAGGCCGGTGGTCGGTTCGTCGAGAAAGATCAGCCGCGGTCCGGGCACCAGGGTCATCGCCAGGTCCAGCCGCCGCTTCATGCCGCCGGAGTACGTCGCCGCGCGCCGGTCGGCGGCCTCGGCCAGGTCGAACCGCTCCAGCAGTCGCCCGACCGTGCTCCGCGCGCGGTGCCGGTCGAGATGGCCGAGGTCTGCCATGAGCAGCAGATTCTCCCGTCCGGTCAGCAGTTCGTCGACGGCGGAGAACTGTCCGGTGACACCGATCGACGCGCGCACCTGATCCGCCTCGCGGCGTACGTCGTGTCCGGCGACCCGGGCCTCACCGGCGTCCGCGGGGAGCAGGGTGGACAGAATGCGGACGGCGGTGGTCTTACCGGCCCCGTTGGGCCCGAGCAGTGCGTAGACGGTGCCCGCGGGGACGATCAGGTCGACTCCGGCGAGTACTTGGTGGTCGCCGTACGACTTGCGGAGTCCGCCGACCTCGATCGCGCTGGTTCTTGTCGTCATGCGAGCCATGCTGCGAGGTTGCCCCTGCGTCAGGGTCAACTGGCGCGGCGGCGTGATCTCCGTACGTGTCTGGTCCCGGTCCGCGCCCTCCATGAGCAGCGATACGAACCGGATGCCCGAGACGACGAGTCACTCCGGTCCTGGGACTGTCGGGTCCAGAGCGGCTTGTGCGGCCGCGATGAAGGCCAGCTTGGCGCGCTCGACGTCGTCCGGCGAGTCGTCGCGCCGCAGGCGGTCAACGACCTCGCCCGCCGCGCGAGCCACCTCGGCGGGGCCTTCCAACGCCACGGCGCCGAAGGCCCGTTGAAGAGCCGCGCCGTCGCCGCCGAGGCCGATGCCCGTGCGGTTCGTGAGCGCCACGGCTTCCGCGGCCTCCAGAAAGGCCACGTAGGTCTGGCGCCGTAGATCGAGCAGTCGGACCGCGCGCTGCTCCTGAAGCGTCAGGCGGACCGTGTGGAGCAGAGCGTCCGCCTGCCGGTCACCGGCGTGCTGCGCCGCCTCGGCCTGTCTCATGCCCGCGCTTCGCGCGAACCAGCCGGTGACCAGGCTGCCCGCGAGGGCTGAGCCTGCCGCGATCAGTGCGATCCCCCACTCATTCATGGCGGCCATTGTTCCCGACCAGGCCGGTGACGGGGCACGAACAGTGGGGGCGGGTACTCGCAAAGTCACGAAGGTACGATCAGGATCATGCCGCCGAGAGAGCCTGAGGAACCTGGCCTGATCAGCGGGAACTTCATGCCCGACGGGCCGCCCGAAGCTAGAATGGACACTTCGGGCGACGGGCGACGGGCGACGGGCGACGGGCGACGGGCGACGGGCGACGGGCGACGGGCGACGGGCGACGGGCGACGGGCGGTTCTGTTCGCCGCGCGCTCGGCGATCGCCCTGTACAGGCTGCTCGACGTCCTTCCGGTGTTCGCCGGGGACGAGCGCGTCAGCCGAGTCTTCACGCTCGTCCCCGGCTCCGATTTCGGGGTCGACGCGCTCGCGGCCATCGAACGGGTCGGCGCGCACACCGTCCCCTGGGACGAGGCGTGCCGCACCTCGTACGACCTGATCGTCACCGCGAGTCCGAAGGGTGCACTGCACCTCCTGCGAGGCCCCCGGGTACTGCTGCCGCACGGCGCCGGCTTCGGGAAGACGTTCCACGGGGAAGGGTCCGCAGGCGAGGCGTCGGGCCTGGATCCGGAGTACTTGGTGCCGGACGGTGGTCCACCGCCCGCTCTGCACGCCTTGGCTCACCCCAGCCAGATCGACCGGCTGGCGGCGCTCAGTCCGCAAGCGGCGGCACGCGCCACTGTGGTCGGTGATCCGACCTTGGAGCGGATCCTCGCCTCACTCCCCCTGCGCGACAGCTTCCGCGCCGCGCTGGGGACGGGTGGTAGGCGGCTGGTCGTACTGACGTCCACCTGGGGCGAGGAGTCCCTGCTCCAACGCCGTGCGACTCTCCCCGGCGAACTGGCCGCCCGCCTTCCGCAGGACGCGTACCAGCTCGCGCTGATCGTGCACCCCAACCAGTGGAGCCGGACAGGTGAGTTCGACCTGTCGGAGCAGCTCGCGCCCGCGCTCGACGCCGGAATGATCCTCGCCCGGCCGCACGAGGAGTGGGCGTCGATCCTGGTGGCCGCCGACGCCGTGATCACCGATCACGGTTCGACCGCGCTGTATTACGCGGCGGCGCTGGACGGTCCGGTACTCGCCGCCTACGACGGGGGCCACGAGCTGATCCCCGGCAGCCCCATGGCGGAACTCCTCACCCAGGCACCGCGCTTGGACCGCTCCGGCGATCTGGAGGAGGCGTTGGGCAGTTATCGAGCGGGAACCGGACGGGCCGCGGCCACCTCCGCGTTCACCGCTGCGAAGCAAGACAGCGCGCTGGGACGGCTCCGGCACGAGCTGTACCGGCTGCTCGATCTCGCCCCGCCCGCCGTCCCCGTCGCCGCCCGGCTGCTGCCGATCCCGGCTCCGCCCTCTCGTACGCCGTCCGCCTTCGCCGTACGCGTACGTCTCGACGGCGACGAGACGCACATCGAGCGCTTCCCCAGCCACTTCGAGGCGCCCGCGCACCACCTCGCCGCCGAGTACGGCGCGGCCGGGGAAGGGCAGTTGCAGAGTGCGGCGTTGCTGTACCGGCGCACGGGCCGGACAGCAACAGCTGCTCCGTACAGCGTCGCGTGGACCGTGGCCGGCTGGACCTCTCACGCGCTCGACAGCTACCCGGGCTGTCGCACCGCCGCGGCCGTACTGTCCCCGACGCACTGTGTCGTGCGAGGCCGGGGCAGTTCGCTGCTGTCCGTCCGGATCGAACCACCGCGGGAGAACGGCCGGATCGTCCACAGCGATCCGGCAGCCGTACTCTCCGCGGTCCATGCGCGACTGGCCGCGCCGGACGGGCAGGTCACCTCTGTGGCCCTGGTGAACTGCGTGATCGGAGACCGACGGTACGCAGTGCGCCTCTCCCCCGCCACTGCGGAGGAGGCGGGGCGGGTCCTCTAGGCGAGGCCGTTCCGTACGCGAATGGCGTGGGCGGCCGCCCGGTGAGCCTCGGCCTCGTCAGGGTGCCCCTCCTCGTCGGCCAGTTCGGCGAAGGCGTCCAGGATCCGTTGCTCGTCGGCATCGGAGCCCCGGCCGCGAGCGCTGGCCAGCGAATCGTCGTACAGCACCCGTGCCTCACCGGTACGTCCGAGTCCGCGCAGTACGCCACCCCATGCGAAACCGATACGCCCGGACAGCCGCTCACGTCCCAGCTCGACGGCCGACCGGTGGGCCTGCGCAAGCAGTTGGGCCGCTTCGTCCAAATCGCCGAGTTCGGCTGTCGCCTGGCCCAGTCGGTAGGTCTGGAGCGTGACGCCGTACGTGTTGGAGATCGCTTCGTGCACGTCGCGGGAGCGCCGGAAGTCCGCCGCGGCAGCGGCCCAGTCGCCCTGGACCGAGTGCAGCATGCCTCGGAACTCGACGGCGGACGCCCGCAGTTTGCTCGTCTGCGCGGAATCCCCGAGCGTGTCCAGCGTCGCCAATGCCCGCTCCAGCTCCTGCGCCGCCTCGTCCGTTCTCCCCTGTTCCCACAGGGGACGAGCCAGCTGGCACCGCATACGGACCAGTGCGGGCAGATTCCCGGCGCGCCCCGCTGCCGCGACACCCAGACCGAACGCCTCGATGTCGTCGGCGGGTTGGGGGTGGTCGAGGTAGTGCGTCCACAGAGGTTCGCACAGGGCCCACGCCTCGGTGTCGAGGCCCAGCGAGTGGGCGAGACGCACGGAGGCGTACAGCGCGTGCCGTTCGGCGTGCAGCCAGCGTGCCGCGTGCCGAGCCCTTTCCCTGGCCTCCTCGGGCCGCCCGCTCCGCTCGGCGTCGGCAGGATCCGCGAGCGGAGAGTCGGCGGCACCTTCGACGGGCAGAACGGCGTCCGCCACGACCAGCCTCCGGCCGGCGGCGAAGGCATCCGCCCGCTGAGCCTGCCGCAGGAACCAGACCACGACACGTCGCTGCGCTTCGGCCCGTTCCCGCTCCGCACCGTCGTTCCTGGCCCGGCGACGGGCGTGCGCGCGCATCAGTTCGGGCAGCCGCATGCCGCCGTCAGCGGTGCCCGGCACCTCACGGGTGTCGAGCAGCCCGGCGATCTCCAGTTCTTCGAGCGCTTCGTCGGCCGCGTCCCGGCCGAGCCCGAGAAGCGCCGTGGCGGATTCCGGAGTGAACGACGGTCCTGGATGTTCGGCGAGCAGCCGGTAGAGCAGGGCGGCTTCGGCGGTGAGGCTGAGATACGCCGCGTCCCATACCTTCTCGACCACCGGCACGCCCTTCTCGTTCAGTTCCTTCGACAGTTCGGCGAGCAGGCGGGACAGCGGTCGTCGGCGGTACTTGCGGATCCAGCGGGCGGCGACGTGCAAGGCGGCCGGCAGGCCGGAGCAGAGCTGGACGACCCCCCGTGCCGCCTCGGGCTCGTCCGTGAGGCGCTGATCCAGTACCACGCGCCGTAGCAGTTCCGCGGAATCCGCCTCGTCCAGCGGATGCAGCTCAAGGTCGACCGCGGCGCCGTCCTCGATGTCGTACAGCGGACCATGGCTCGCGATGATCGCCACACTGGCGCCGGAGCCCGGGAGCAGCGGTACGACCTCCGCTCCGTAGCGGGCGTTGTCGATCACCACGACCAGCCGTGCGCCGTCGGTCCGGGTCCAGTACTGCTTGCAGCGTCCCTTGAAGGAGGGCGCCAGCATCTCGGGCGCGACGCCCAGCGAGACGAGCAGTTGGCCCACCGCGTCGGCGACCACCACAGCCCCGTCCCGTCGGAACTCGTCGAGATCCACGTACAGCACGCCGTCGGGGTACTCGTCGCGCAGCGCGCGGGCGATCAGGAAGGCCAGCTCGGTCTTGCCCGATCCGCCGGGCCCGCGCAAGGCGAGGCACAGGGGCCGCGAGCGCGCGTTCCACTCGGCGACCGCGGTGAAGGCCCGGTTCTGCTCGTCCTCCCGATTGACGAAGTGCACAATTTCCGGAGGAAGTTCATACGCCATGCGGTCCGCCCGACTCCGATGTCCCACGCCCGGGACGCCCGGGGACGGACGCTGCGATCCCCCGCCCTGACGTGCCCTCATGTATGCCGCAACTCTAGGCGGTCGACGCCGTCGAAGCCGGGTGAACTTGATCCGTTCCTCCGGGCGGACCGGCCACGGGACCTGGACAGCCAGACCTCTGGGGCCTGTCTTCAAAGTAGCGCCGTCCGCCCGCAGGGCGGGGCCCGCGGCGGCTGGTGCGGTGCATCGCAAGGCGGAGGATCGTCGTTGTAGATGGCCCGGGCGTACTCGGCCGACTCCGACAACGCAGGGGGCACCCCCGTGGCCCCCTCGGGGCCCACGGGGGAGAGGTGCCGTCCAGGCGCCGCGGGCCAGGCGGGACTTTGAAGACAGGGCCTAGCCCCGGAACCCGCCCGGTCCCAGATGGAGGCCCCCCGAGGCGTCGAGCCAGTGGCCCGTGATCCAGCGGGCGTCGTCGGAGACGAGGAACGCGACGGCGTCGGCCACGTCCTCCGGCTGGCCGACCCGGCCCAGCGCGGTGATGCCGGTGCTCTGCTCGACCAGGTGCGGAGCGTCCCGTATCCAGGTGTTCATGTCGGTCTCGGTGACCCCGGGGGCAAGGGTGTTGACGGTGATGCCCCTGGGGCCGACCTCGTTCGCCAGGTTCCGGCCGAGTACGTCCAGCGCGCCCTTGGACATCGCGTACGCGGTCTCGGGCAGGGCGATCCGGGTGGCGGCGGAGGAGATGTTGACGATCCGGCCGCCGTCGCGCAGCAGCGGCAGGGCCCGCTTGACGATGAAGTACGGGGCCTTCACGTTGACCGCGAAGAGCCGGTCGAACTGCTCCGGTGTCACCTGGTCGAGCGTGCCGGCGAACTCGGCCGCGTTGTTGACCAGGATGTCCAGCGGCCGCCCTGCCAGTCCTTGCTCCAGCCCGGCGAACAGGGTGTCCGCGCCGCCGCCCACGCCACATCCGGCAGAGCGAAGAAGTAGGGCGACATCGGCGAAGAAACCGTGCGCCGGTTCAGCGCACGGCGGCGGGCGCGGCACCGTCCTCCTGCGAGAGTGCTTCGGCAGCGGTGTCGGTCATGCCGAGGCGCAGGTGCTCCACATGGTAGAGCGCCTGGTCGAGGAGGCCGGCGACGTGGTCGTCGTGGAGGGCGTAGACGACGGAACGGCCCTCGCGGGTGCCCGTGACCAGGCCGAGGTTGCGCAGCAGGCGCAGTTGGTGGGAGCAGGCCGACTGTTCCATGCCGACCGCCGTGGCCAACTCGGTCGCGGCGCACGGGCCTTCGCGCAGGCGGGCGAGGATCAGCAGCCGCGACGGCGTGGCCAGCGCCTGGAGGGTGGTCGCGACCTGGGGTGCGTTCTCCGGAGTCAGGCGGGTGCGCGGCGTCGCGCTGCTGTCCGGTGTGTTCGCTCCGTGGCCCATGGGCGCCATTCTACGGAATGAACACATGAATAGCTGTTCAAGCATTCCTGTATGTTGAGGGCCAAGACCTCCTCCCGTGAAGGACTCCCGCTGTCATGCCCTCCGTCATGCCCTCCACCCTGGCCACGCCCGCGCCTCCGCGTCCCGCCGAGCCCGTCGCGACTCGGCGGCGTACGCCCGTCCTGGCACTGCCGGAAGCCCGCTGGGCGACGGTCTCCCTGGTGCTGTTCCTGATCGCGCTCCCCCTCGATCTGCTCGGAACCCCGGCGTGGACATGGGGGCCGCTGTTCGCCGCCACCTACCTCACCGGCGGCTGGGAACCGGGACGGGCGGGCCTGAGGGCCCTCAAGGACAGGTCCTTGGACGTGGATCTGCTGATGGTGGTCGCCGCCCTCGGCGCCGCCGCCATCGGGCAGGTTCTCGACGGGGCGCTCCTGATCGTCATCTTCGCCACCTCCGGCGCCCTGGAGGCGGTCGCGACCGCGCGCACCGCCGACTCCGTACGCGGACTGCTCGATCTCGCTCCCAGCACCGCCACCCGGCTCCTGGCCGACGGCACGGAGCAGAGCGTGGTGACCGAGGAACTCGTCGTCGGGGACACCATCGTGATCCGCCCCGGCGAGCGGATCGGGGCGGACGGCCGCGTACGGGAGGGCGCGAGCGAGGCCGACCAGGCCACCATCACGGGCGAGCCGCTTCCGGTGGCCAAGGAGCCGGGTGACGAGGTCTTCGCCGGCACCCTGAACGGCACCGGTGCGCTGCGCGTCGAGGTCGAGCGGGACGCCTCGGACTCCGTGATCGCCCGCATCGTGAAGATGGTCGAGGAAGCCTCCGAGACCAAGGCCCCCACGCAGTTGTTCATCGAGAAGGTCGAGCAGCGGTACTCGATCGGCATGGTCATCGCCACCCTCGCCGTGTTCCTGGTCCCCCTCGCCTTCGGCGCCGAACTGACCGGCTCGCTGCTGCGCGCGATGACCTTCATGATCGTCGCTTCGCCGTGTGCCGTGGTGCTGGCCACCATGCCACCGCTGCTCGCGACGATCGCCAACGCGGGCCGGCACGGTGTGCTGGTGAAGTCCGCCGTGGTCATGGAGCGGCTCGGTCAGGTCGACACGGTCGCCCTGGACAAGACCGGAACGCTGACCGAGGGCACCCCGCGCGTCACCGACATCCTGCCGCTCAACGGCTCAGGCCTGGACGGCGCCGGCCCGAACGGCTCAGGTCTGAACGGCGCCGGCCTGGACGAGGACGGCCTGCTCGCGCTCGCGGCGGCGGCCGAGCACCCCAGCGAACACCCGCTGGGCCGCGCGGTGGTGGACGCCGCCCGTGCCCGCGGTCTCGCACTGCCCACCGCCGTGGACTTCAGCTCCTCCCCCGGCATCGGCGTCACGGCCACCGTGGACGGCGACACAATCGAGGTGGGCGCCCCCTCGCGGCTGCTGAACAGCCATCAGCACGACCGGAACAACCAGGACGCGTCGCCCTCCCACGCCGCCACGCTCGCAGGTGAGTTGGAGGAGGGTGGCCGTACCGCTGTGCTGGTCCAGGTGAACGGCGTGCCGGCCGGTGTGCTGGGCATCGCGGACCGGCTACGGCCGGACGCCGCCGCCACCGTCGCCGCCCTGACGCGGCTCACCGGTACCATCCCGATGCTCCTCACCGGAGACAACCCGCGCGCCGCCGCGCGCCTGGCCGCCGAGGTCGGCATCACCGACGTACGTGCCGGGCTGCTGCCCCAGGACAAGGTCGCCGCCGTCCAGGAGCGGGAGATGGCCGGCCGTAGGGTCCTGGTGGTCGGCGACGGGGTCAACGACGCCCCCGCGCTGGCCGCCGCCCACACCGGCATCGCCATGGGCCGCGCCGGATCCGACCTCGCGCTGGAGACCGCCGACGTGGTGATCGTCCGCGACGAACTCACCACCGTCCCCACGGTCGTCGCGCTCTCCCGCCGCGCCCGCGCCCTCGTCGTGCAGAACCTGGTCATCGCGTCGGTGTTCATCACCGGACTGGTGGTCTGGGACCTCGTGGGAAACCTGCCACTGCCACTCGGCGTCCTCGGCCACGAAGGATCCACCGTCATCGTCGGCCTCAACGGCCTGCGCCTGTTGCGCGAGACCGCGTGGAGGCGCACCGGCGCGGAGGCCGTCACGTGAGCCGCCGGACGGGTGCCGCCGGACGGGGACGTGGAGTCCGCGTCGGGCGGGCCCGAATCCGGCGTGGCCACTGCCGGGGCGGGGCGGGGCTGGTGCGGAGGGTGAGCCAGGCGATGACCGCCCCGGCCGTGGCGTGAGGCCAACTGCCAGTCGACATGGGCTTGTTCACGACGTGTACGGCTCGCCGCCCGAGGCCCATCGGTGAGGCCGGTCGGCGGTGGCCCGCAGTGGCCGGGGCGGGCGTGCGGAGGCGCGGAGGTGTACCACCGACAGCTGATCGGACAGCGCACGGCTGCTGTCACGGACTGTCTCCCTGCCAGTCCCACCGCCTCGAATCACCAGCACGCGGCCCGTATCCGGCGCGCCCGCCCGGCCCGTACGCCCCGATCTCTGTCACGAGCATCGCGCCGGCGCCCAGCTCCTCGTCCGTCCAGCCGGTCACGTCCAGGAGCAGCCCGTCCAGCGGACCCGCGCACAGCTCCCGGTACGCGCGGCCCGGCCGAGGCCCCGGATCCGGGTCGTCATGGTCGGCGCCGTACACCCGCCGCCGCATCAGTTCGTCCATCAGGGCAGCATCCCAGCCACCACTGACAACCAAGGCCGGGGTGCAGTCCTGGCACCCGCGCCGACCGGCTTCTATTCGATTGCGGGCGCGGACCGGGCCCGGCATTGTTCGGGGCACCCGACAGCCCCGCGTTCGTCTGCCGAGGAGGCACTCCCGTGGCCATGGAACCCACTCGACGTCTGGCTCTCCTCGGCGGAGGCTTCTCCACCGACGACGACGGGCTGTTGGACGACTGGGTGCTCGGCCACGCGCGCGCCCCCCGGCCCAAGGTGTGCTTCGCGCCCACCGCCACCGGCGACACCCCCGCGTACATCGAGCAATTCCTCACCGCCTTCCAGTCACGCGACTGCGAGCCGTCCGTCCTGCGGTTGTTCCGGCGCGAACTCGACGCCGACGCCCTGCGGACCTTTCTCCTCGCCCAGGACGTCGTGTACGTCGGCGGCGGCAGTACGGCGAACCTGCTCGCGGTCTGGCGTACACACGGCGTGGACCGGCTGCTGCGCGAGGCGTACGACCGCGGGACGCTCCTCTGCGGGATCAGCGCCGGCGCGAACTGCTGGGCCGAGGGCTCGCACACCGACTCCTTCGGCCCGCTGACGTTCCTGCCCGACGGGTTGGGGCTGCTGCCGGGATCGGTGTGTCCGCACTACGACAGCGAACCGGGCCGCCGTCCCTCGTACCGGACAGCCGTGGCGACCGGCATGCTGCCCGCCGGATGGGCGGTGGACGACGGTGTGGGGGCTCTCTTCACGGACGGGCTCCTGACGGAGACGGTGACCCGAATCCCGGAGGCCGCCCTGTACCGGGTGGAGCCGGACGGCGGAGGTGAAGTCACCGAGCGCGCGATGGTGTGCCGTCCACTCGGCGGAGCGCTGCTTCATCGTGGTGCGCCGGTCGGCGGAGCCGCCGACCGGCCAAGCGCGGATTGAACGGCGCGGGATTCTGCCGCTGGTACGGGGCGCGGCGGTTCAGTATCCGATCGTGAAGCGGCGCTGGACGAAGCGGGGCAGCTCCACCTCGTCGACCAGGGCGACGGCGGCGTCCTCCGCGGAGATCCGGCTGACTCCGTCGGCGTCCGTGACCAACTGGTCGCCGCCGATCCGGAATCGGCCGGTGCGGTCACCGGGGGCGATGTCCTCGGCGGGACTGAAGTAGGTCCAGAGGCGGTTCGACGTACGCAGGACGTTCAGCGCGTCCCGGGCTCCCCGTACCGCCGCCGCGTACTCGCGCGGCAGCCCGAGCTTGTCGAGGGTCTCGTGCAGAAGGTCCTCGGAGTCGGCGAGCACCACTCCGGGTTCCCGCTCCAGACTGCCGGCGCCGCCGATGACGATCAGCCGGGTTCTGGGATGACTCTCCAGAGCCTTGATCAGCGCTCGGGCGGCGGTGGCGTGGACCGTGGGGTCGGCTATGGAGCGCCGCACGGTGTCCGCCATGTCCTTGGCGGCGTTGCCGGGTTGGAACCCGCTGATCAGTACGTCGAGCCCCGGCAGGACGGCGGCGATGCTCGCGGGGTCGAGGATGTCCACGCTCGCCCAGGTGACGTTCGCGCGGTGCTCGTCGATCCGCGAGGCGTCGCGGCTGAGTGCCGTGACGCGGTGGCCTCGGCCGAGTGCCTCCGCGACGACCCGGCTGCCGATGGTGCCGGTGGCACCGATCACTCCGATGTGCATGGCTCTCCCCTTGTTCGCGGTCTCCGTGCCGGCCACTGCCACGCACGTTGACGCCGTGCAACAACTATACGGCGTGCAGTTCTGATACGGCCACCAATATCGCGAGAGGGCGCTGAAGTTGATGACCTCAGGGGCGCCGCGCCTGACCGCTCTCCGCCACCGCGTAGCCGGGAACGGACGGCCACCGAACAGTCAGCACCACCGACTCCTCCTCCGCGAACCATGAGTGGTCGATGCCGCGCCCTCACACGACGTAGTCACCCTGCCGTTCCAGAAGGACGCCGCGGCCGGGGAGTTCAACGCGGAAACGGCCGCTGATGAGTACCAGAAGGGCTGTGCGTTCCTCGCCCTTCACCCACCGCGATCGTTCGTCGCCACGTGGTTGGACGCCCCATTTGATCTCTACGGCCTCGCTGTGGCGCGGATCGCCGACGTCCTTGAAATGCCCGAGGAGCCATCCCCGGTCCAGTGCCGCGTCGTTGCCCGCATTGCCCACATACACACCGTCGTTCACGTGCCGGACGCTAGCAGCCGCACTCGTGAGCACCATCAGCGGAAAAAGTCCCCGACGCTCTCTCAGACGTCGTACTGATGACCGTCCCGGCCCTGCCAGGTGGTCACACAGACCTCGTTGCCCTCGGTGCCGGCGAGTACCCAGAAGGCCGGTGCCCGGGTCGTGGACACCGGTCGGCCACCGGCGGCCAGTGCGGCATCGATTCGCCGGGGCGCTTCGTCGTGCGGGACGCCTTCCAGAACGGGTGGATCGCCGCGATGTCGAGTGCGTCGATCGCGATCTCCAGGAGCTGGACCGACCGTGGCTCCTTCGCACCGACCTCAGACTCCGTCCGCGACCCGGTCTCGCGCACAACGCCCGACATCCGCTGCGCGAGTTCGACGTCGCGAGTGGTCACCGCGGCGTGGCCCAGGGACTGGAGCGTGAGTACGACCCGTCCGGGCCGGACATCGGTGCGCCGTGCCGTTCGCGCGATTGAGACCCGGTCAGCCGGCCGGCCAGTCGCCGCGTCTCGCCAGATCCAGCACCAGAGCGGCGATGTTCCACGCGTCGTCGTCGCCTCGGTGGTGGCGGCCTTCGAGCGGGAGGCCGGCCGCCTGCAGTGCCTGGGCCATCCCGGGGCGTCGCCGCAGGCCGTAGGAGGCGGTGAAGGCGACCTTCGCGTTGGTGTGACGGCGGCCGAAGGGGTACGTCGTATCCGTACGGCGGCACTGGCGGGTGAACTGGTTACGGTCGTAGTCGCCCCAACTGGCCCAGGGCAGCAGGCCCGTCCGGTGCTGGGCGGCCAGCGTGCGGCACGCCTCGGCGAATGACAGGCCCGCGTCCACCTCGGTCTGCGTCAGCCCGGTCAGGTCCGTGCAGAACGGGCTCACCTTCGAACGTGCCGGGCGGACCAGCAGCCGGTGCTTGGCCAGGCGTTCCCCCGCGCGCAGGTCAACGACCGTGAGCCCGATCTCGATGATCTCGTTCAGCCGGCCGGGCGGCGGCTGTCCCTCCCAGCATGTCGCTTCGACGTCGACCACGTTCAGCAGGTACTCGGCATCGTCCATGAGAAGTGAGCGTAGAAACAGCCGCGTTGCAGGTCATCCGGATTTCCCGGGCGGGAGGCTCGGCACGGGCCAGGACGCGTCCCACCGCCAGGCCGCCCACCGGTCGGCCTCCGCGAACGGCCCCTCGCGCTGTTCGAGCATGGCGAGCACCTGGGCGCGGGCCAGCTCCACCGCCCGGTGCTCGGTGTCGGTGACGATGCCGAGGCGCCTGACGTGGGCGTACTCGTCCTCGTCCTTCCACTGGAGCGTGCTCAGGTCGGGGGCGACGACGAGATCGACGGTCAGGTCGAAGGTGTCGAACCCGTCCGCCGCACGGCGCGTGGGGTGCTCGAAGTTGACGTACCAGTTCCGAAGCCGGTGCGCACCGGCGCGGTCGGGGGCGAAGAAGGCGTTGACGCTGAACCACGCCCGCGGCGGCTTCCACAGCAGCACTTCGGTGTCCTGCCATACGCCGGGAGCGAGTTCCCACTCCCCCGTCGCCATCGCGTCGAACGCGGACGTACGCACCGAACGGTCGTCGTCGTCGCGGGCCTTGGCGTACAGCGACGCCCAGCGCACTTCGGCTCCGGGCACACACGCCGTCACCAACGCCTCGTCGGTGTCGGCGATGACACGCATCGCCTGCGCGCTCCACACCCGGCCTCGGTACATGTCGCGCCGTGTCACCGTCTCGCCGACGTCGAACGTCCTCATCCGGTCACCATACGAGTAGAGGCACGCGTCATCACGCGAACCGCCACGCGAGCCACCCCGCGCGCGGCCGGCGGCCGGCATTCGATCCCCGTGAATGCCGGCCGCCGGTCGCGCAGGATGCCTGGAGGTATCAGCCCGTGTGCTGGGCACGGCGGCGGCGTACGACGACGAGGCCGCCCGCGCCCACGACCACCGCTGCGGCGGCCGCGACCGCGATCGGCAGGGTCGCCGAGGAGGAGCCGGTGGCGGCCAGGTTGCCGCCGGTCGTCGTCGAGCCGGTACCGCCGGTCGAGGAGGAGCCCCCGGCCGAGCCGCCCGAACCGCCCGAGCTGCCCGAGCCGTTGGTCGAACCGCCGGTCGAGCCCGATGAACCGGTCGAACCGCCGCCCGTCACATCCAGCGTGATGTCGGCCTTGTCGTTGGCCTTGTCCGGGTCGAACGGGCGCGCCTCGGTGCTCAGCGCCACCGAGCCCTTGGCGCCCGCCACCTGCTTGTCGATCTTCAACTTGATCGTGTAGGTCTCTCCCCCGCCCTCGTTGACCCACCTCTGACTCGTACCGCAGGCCAGCGCCTTGCCCTTGGCCTCGCAGAACCCGTGAGACTTGGCGACCGACGTCCCGGCGGGGGGCGTGATGAGGACCTCGACGAGCGGGTCCCCCTCCTTGGTCAGTACCCAGGCGGGCCCGGCGTTGGCGAACTTCGCCGTCAGGGTCACCGTGTCACCGACGGCGCCCTTCAGGGCGGCTCCTGTGACCTGGTAGTCGGCCGTGTTGACGGAGGTGACCGGCACGTCGACGGCGTCCTTGGTGGCCTCGCCCCCGGCGGCGCGCTCGACCAGCTTCACCGCCGGTGCGGTTCCGGCCACCGGGGTCGTGGCGGCCTCGTCCAGTCCCGGCTCGGTGTCCCCGACGGTCACACGCAGGTCGTCGTGGAGCGCGTGGGGCAGTGCCTTGACCGCGAGGGGCTTCTCGGGCGCGTATACGGTGCCGGGCTCCACGGCCTGGTCGAACTTGCACACCACGTTCGACTTCTCGGTCATCTCGTCGTACGAGGGGACCTGGTGGGCTTGGCAGTTGGACGGTATCTCCGCGTAGCCGAGGCCCCGCGTGACGGAGTAGTAGACCCAGACCGCGTCGACGGCCTTGGTGCCCTTGTTCGCCACGGTGACCGACGGGTCGAAGCTGCTGCCCGGCTTCACGCCCTCGATCGGGGCGATGTCTCCCAGGACCAGCCCGGGTGCGGTTTCGTCGGCGAAGGCGGTGGGGGCGGCGGCGCACAGCGCGACCAGCCCGGCGGCGCTCAGCGCGGCGACAGCGGTACGGGAGATGCGACGGTCGCCACGGTTGCGTGGGGGGATCGGCATTGAATGAACCTCTGCTGGACGCGGGTAAACGGACGATGTCCTCCGGGAGAACAGTCCCTCCACCGCTAAGACACCTGTCGATACCGAACGGTTGCACGCACGCGGGCACTCCGCCGGGTCGCCGGCTCTTGGCCGGCGCCGGTGACGTCTGCGACGCTGGAGCGATGCGGGAATGTTGGTTGTGCGGCGACCCGGTGGACGCCGGGCAGATGTACCGCGTCGAGTTGGAGGGTGGCCACGGCCCTCGTACGGTCGACATCCCCGGCTGCGCGGACTGCCTGCGCAGATACGAGACCCATCGCGCCGAAGGAACATCCGCGACGGACGTCAGCTTCTTCGTCGCGCTGATAGGGACCCCCGCGACAGGTGTGTTCGCCATCGGTCTGCACTCGTTCGTTCTTGGTGCCGCCGCTCTGCTGCTCCTCGGGGTGTTCGTGTTCTCCCTGGTGGCCCTGGTCAGGCGGGATCGCGAACGGACCCCACCCCTGACACACGAGCACGGGGGGTGGCAGCACCGCATCGGCATGCAGCCGGAGGTCGCGGCCCTGCTCGAAGAGGGTTGGTGGCTGAAGGGATACCGGCCCTCCCATGTGAATGGGCCCGGCGGTCTCTGACGCGATGCCCGGCACCCCGCCCGACCCAGCGCCGTAAGTTCGTTCAGCCCCGCCCGTCCGGCAGGTCCAGCGCGATGTCGACCAGCATGTCCTCCTGCCCGCCGACCAGGCCCCGTCTCCCGGCCTCCACCAGCAAGTCACGGACGCCGACGCCGTGTTGCCGGGCCGCCGTCTCGGCGTGGCGCAGGAAGCTGGAGTAGACCCCGGCGTATCCGAGGGTCAGCGTCTCTCGGTCGACCCGGGTCGGCCTGTCCTGGAGTGGGCGGACGAGATCTTCGGCGGCGTCCTGGAGGGCGAACAGGTCGCAGCCGTGTTCCCATCCCTCCAGCGTGGCGACCGCGACGAACGGTTCCAGGGGGCAGTTGCCGGCTCCCGCGCCGTGCCCCGCCAGTGAGGCGTCGACACGGGTCGCGCCCTCCTCGGCCGCGGCCAGCGAGTTGGCCACCGACAGCGACAGGTTCTCGTGCGCGTGGATGCCGATCCCGGTGTCGGGATCGAGCGTGTCGCGGTAGGCCCGGACCCGTTCGCGGACACCGTTCACCGTGAGGCGCCCGCCGGAGTCGGTGACGTACACGCAGTGCGCGCCGTACGACGCCATCAGCCGTGCCTGGCGGGCCAGTTCGGCCGGCGCGGCCAGGTGACTCATCATCAGGAAGCCCGCCACGTCCATGCCCAACTCACGTGCGGTCGCGATGTGTTGGGCCGAGACGTCGGCCTCCGTGCAGTGCGTGGCCACCCGCACCGACCGAACGCCCAGCGCGAACGCCTGTCGCAGCTCCTTGACCGTGCCGATGCCGGGCAGCAGGAGCGTGGTGAGCCGGGCGTGGGTGATCGCCCCGGCCGCCGCCTCGATCCACTCCCAGTCCGTGTGGCTCCCCGGGCCGTAGGTGAGACTGCCACCGGCCAGTCCGTCGCCGTGTGCGACCTCGATGGCGTCGACCCCGGCGGCGTCCAGCGCTCCGGCGATCCGGGCGACCTGCTCCGGGGTGATCCGGTGGCGCATCGCGTGCATTCCGTCCCGGAGTGTGACGTCCTGGACGAACAGCCGACGGTTCGCTCGACGGGTCATCAGATGGTCTCCCGCACTGGGTCGTTGGCGATGCGCTCGGCGACCGCCAGGGCCGCCGAGGTCATGATGTCGAGATTCCCGGCGTACGCGGGCAGGTAGTGGCCCGCGCCCTCCACCTGGAGGAACACTCCCACCCGGTGCGTGACGCCGGCGTCCCCGGCCAGGGTGCGTACATCGTCGTCGAGCGGGGTGATCTGTACGCGCTGCTTGAGCCGGTAGCCGGGTACGTACGCCGCCACGTCGGCGACCATCCGCTCGACGGAGGCGACCACCCGCCCGTGAGTGGCCGGATCCGGATCGCCGATCAGACAGGACACCGTGTCGCGCATGATCATCGGGGGCTCGGCCGGATTGAGGATGATCACCGCCTTGCCGCGACCGGCCCCGCCGACGGTCCGGATCGCGGTCGCCGTGGTCTCGGTGAACTCGTCGATGTTGGCGCGGGTGCCCGGACCGGCCGACTTCGACGCGATGGCCGCGACGATCTCGGCGTACGGGACGGGAGTCACCCGTGAGACGGCGGCGACGACCGGGATGGTCGCCTGGCCCCCGCAGGTCACCATGTTGAGGTCGGGCGCGTCGAGATGCTCGCCGAGATTCACCGCAGGGACGACGAACGGGCCCAGTGCGGCGGGTGTGAGGTCGATCAGCCGCTTGCCGTACGGCGCGAGCGCGCGTGCGTTGGCCTTGTGCGCGCCGGCCGACGTGGCGTCGAAGACGATCTCGATCTCGTCGGCCCCGGGGAGCGCGAGCAGCCCCTCGACACCGTCGGCCGTCGTGGGCACACCGAACCGGGCCGCGCGCGCCAGGCCGTCCGAGGCCGGGTCGATGCCGACCATCGCGGCCATCGTCAGACGCTCCGACACCCGCATCACTTTGATCATGAGGTCGGTGCCGATGTTGCCGGAGCCGATCACCGCGACCTTGGTCACGAACTGCCTCCCGTGAAGCTCGTACGGACGGTGCCGAGACCGGTGATCTCCGCCTCGAAGACGTCGCCCGCCGTCACCGGCACCATCGGGCCGAGCGCGCCGGAGAGCACGATGTCGCCCGCGCGCAGCGGCCGGCCGTGGGCGCGTGCGGTACGGGCCAGCCAGGCCACGGCCAGGGCTGGGCCGCCGAGGCATTCGGCGCCCGTACCGGTGGACACCACGTCGCCGCCGCGCCGCAGCACCATCGCGCATCCGGCCAGCTCCAGCCCGTCGAGGTGGCGCGGCTCGGAGCCGAGGACGAAGAGGCCGGAGGAGGCGTTGTCGGCCACCGTGTCGACGAGCGAGATGTCCCAGTCGGCGATCCGGCTGTCCACGATCTCCAGGGCGGCGACCACATGGCCGGTCGCCGCGGCGACCTCGGCCGGGCCGATGTGTTCGGTGTCGAGATCGGCGGCGAGCACGAAGGCGACCTCCGCCTCGATCTTCGGCCGGTTCAGCCGGTCCAGGTCGACGGCGGCGCCGTCCGCGCAGGCCATGTCGTCCAGCAGGAACCCGAAGTCGGGCTGGTCCACGCCGAGTTGGGCCTGGACCTTGGGGCTGGTGAGGCCGATCTTACGGCCGATGACCCGGGCGCCCGCCGCCTCTCGTCCGGCCACCCATCGCGACTGCACGGCGTAGGCCGCGTGGATGTCGCCGGGCGGGAGGAGGTCGCGTACCGGTGGGCAGGGGCGGTGCGACGCGCGGGCCGCGGCCAGCCGCCGGGATGCCTCCGCGACGGCGCGGTCGAGCGAGGACGTGGTCGTCTCAGGGGGTGTCGCGGAGGGGGTCTCGGTCGTCGTCGCAGGCGTCGGCTCGGCCGTAGTCCCGGCCGTCGTCTCAGGCGTCGCCCCGGCGGTCGCCCCGGCTGTCGTCCCGGCCGTTGTCTCGGCGGGCATGTCAGACGACCTCGAAGGTCGTGCCGATGGCCATGCCGGTGATCCACTCCGGCACCGGCTCGTACGAGCTCCACACCAGCGGCTCGCCGACGGCGGCGTGTCCCACCAGCCAGCAGCGGATCTCGTGGCCGCCGCTGCCCGCCTCCTCCTCCAGGCCCTCGTGGCCGAGCGCGGTGACGGAGGCGAGGTCGGTGGCGGCGAGTTGGCCGAGGAACCAGCTGTCCCAGTCGGCGTTCACCCGCGCGGTGGGGTCGCCGCCCATCGCGCGCACCCGGGGCTCCCGGGCCGCGGCGAAGGCGCGCGTGTCCCGGCGGCCGTGGATCAGCGACTCGCGCTTCTCGCCGGCGACCGACACGTCGCGGGGGTCGTTGGAGGGCAGCCAGTGCGACAGCCCGCCGCTGGCGACGACGAGCACCCGGCCGTCGAAGTCGGAGCCCCGGATCGCCGCGCCCAGCGCCTTGCCCAGTGCCACACAGCGCTCCATGCCCGGCAGGGGCGGCGCCGCGGTGTTGACGATCAGCGGGACCAGTGGGATTCCGTCCTTGTGCGACACCATCTTGTAGCTCTGCACGATGCCGTGGTCGACGGTGAGCGCGTACGACAGGGAGATGTCGAAGTCGGCGGCGGCCAGGCCCTCGTGGATCGACCAGGCCAGGGCCGAGGCCACCGGCAGCGGCCCCGACGCGCTGCCGAAGTCGCCGAAGCCCTCGGCCGACTCGACGCCGAGGACGAACGGCGGCATCACGTCGTAGAAGTTGGCGTGGAAGTGGTCGGGGCCGATGACGACGATCGCGTCCGGC
Organism: Streptomyces sp. NPDC057137; assembly: GCF_042670825.1. NCBI lineage: Bacteria > Bacillati > Actinomycetota > Actinomycetes > Kitasatosporales > Streptomycetaceae > Streptomyces > Streptomyces sp. NPDC057137. The sequence goes on from NZ_JBHUUW010000017.1 coordinate 106,725, forward strand.
GCCAGCTCCGCCACCGCGGCCTCGACCCTGGCGGCGTCGCCGAGGAATGCCCCGCCCGGCGCGGCGGCGGAGTCGGGCGGCAGCATGGTGACGAAGGGAGAGTGGGACATCCCCACGAAGCCGATGATCTCGCTCATGCCGGATCCTTGTCGAGAAGCAGGAAGTCGCGGTGCGCGCGCAGGTATTCGTCGACCTTCTCCCACTGGGGCCAGTGGCCGGCGTCCTCGATGACGTGCAGGCGGGCGTCGGGCAGCCACTGCAGGAGCGTCGCGGCCTCGTCGAGTCCGCCGGTCGGGTCGTGGTCGGTCCACAGCAGCAGCGTCCGTGCGCCGATCCTGCCGACCCACTCCGGGTCCCAGGCGAAGTCCTTGCGTACGACAGGGTCCTGGAGCACCAGCGTGTTGGTGATGGCCCGCACGAATCCGGGCCTGCTGTAGACCGCCCGCCGCAGGTTCACCAGCTCGTCGGTCACCAACTCCTTGTGGTGGAACAGGAATTCCACCCGGCGGCGTACGGTCGCGTCGCTGGGATCCCGTACGGCGGCGAGCGTGCTCTCCCGCATGAGGGTCATGACTTCGGGCTTGTTGGCTATGTTGCCGGGGGTGTTGAGCACCAGCCGGTCCACCCGCTCGGGGTGGTGCGCGGCCGTCCACGCCACCACCCAGCCGCCGAGCGATTCGCCCGACAGGTGCGCGCTGCGGATGCCCAACACGTCCATGAGGCCGAGCAGATGAGCGGAGAGCACGTCGATGGTGTACGGCGTGTCCGGCAGGTCCGACCAGCCGTGGCCGACCATGTCGTAGAGCGTGACGCGGAAGTCGGCGGCCAGCCCGGCGATGTCGCGGGCGTACGCCTCAAGATGCCCGCCGGTGCCGTGCAGGAGGATCAGATCGGGCCCGGAGCCCGCCCGCAGCACCCGGGTGCGGACTCCGCCGACATCGACATGCAGCAACTCGTGGTCCACGTCGGCCAGTTCGGCCCAGATGCTGATGTGGTCGGGGAGACCGGCGTGATCGGTGACCCCAACGCGGTCGGTGACCCCGGCGTGATCGGGGGCACCTGCGTGATCGGGGGCACCTGCCTGGTCGGGGGCACCTACTCGGTCGGGCGGGCCGCTCATGAGTTCTCCTCCTTGAATCTGGCGCGGGCCTCCGCCATCGTGACCAGGCCCGCGCTCTGCCGGCGTGCGACACCGAGCAGACCGAGCAGCCGGGAATTCTCGATCGTCAGGAATTCGACCGGGTGCTCGGTGGAGTCGTTGTAGTGGCGGTGCCAGGTCCATGGCGGGGTGTAGACGAAGTCGCCGCTCGACCACGACTCGGTGTCGTCCTCGACCTCGCTGTGGCCCTCGCCGGAGATGACGTAGTGCACCGTCTCGTGGTGGTGGCGCTGCATGTCGGAGCTCTCGCCGGCCGGGATCGTCTGCCGGAAGATCTCGAACGTCGTGGTCGGCAGCCGCCCGGCGATGGAGAGCGCGGTCGGGTTGTGCACCTGGTCGGCGGGCAGCCGCTCAAGTTCCGCCGCGCGCACCACGACCGGGCGCGCCGTGCTGGGGCGGACGGTGTCGGAGATACCTCCGAGAAAGTCCGCCAGGGTGAAGTCGGGTCCCGACTCGGCCATCAGATCGTCTCCGTTCGTCCGCCGTCGACGGTCAGTACCGTCCCGTTGACGTAGCTTGCTTCCGCCGAGGCCAGGAAGGCCACGGCGGCTCCGATCTCGGCCGGTTGCCCGGCGCGGCCGGCCGGGACGCTCGCGGCGTCCTGGGCGTCGAGGTCGGCGTAGGTGCGCCCGGTGACCGTGGCACGGGCGGTCAGGATCTGTTCGCGCCGCCCGGTGGCGGTCGGGCCCGGTGCGACACAGTTGACCGTCACGCCCTCGGCCGCGAACTCCCTGGCCAGCAGCTTGGCCGCCGCCGTCACCGCCGAGCGCAGCACGACGGAGATCGCGAGATCCGGCTGCGGCTGCCGGACCGCCGTGGAGGTCAGGAACACCACGCGGCCGAAGCCGCGGGCCGCCATCCGGGGCAGCGCCAGTCGGGCCAGTGCGAGGGGGCCGAGCAGCAGCAGGCCGAACGCGGCCTGCCACTGCTTGTCGTCGATCTCCAGAATCCGGCCCGGCGGCGGGCCGCCGGCGTTGAGTACGAGGATGTCGAGGGAGCCGTACCGGCTGGTGACCTCGGCCGCCACGGCGTCCGTGGAGAAGGGGTCGGCCAGATCGCCGGCCAGCCAGTGCACGTCTCCTCCGGTGCTCGCCCGCAGACCGGCCGCCGCCGTCTCCAGGGCGTCGGCACGTCTGCCTGTGATGACCACCCGGTGGCCGGCCAGCGCCAGTTGCTCGGCGGTGGCGTATCCGATACCGGTGGCTCCGCCACCTACGAGTGCGGTCCGAACGGCGATGGCGGTCTCCCTGAGGTCGGTGTGGGGGGTGGACCTGCCTTTCGGATGGTGCCGGGCTCGTGGGATCTGGCCCGATCCGGAAGACAGCCCTAGCCTGACCCGCATGACACCGAGGCACCAACCATGAGTCCCACTGAACGGGACACCGGTACGAAAGAGGGGCGCGGTGCGGCCGCCGGCACGGGCGCGGCCGGCATGGGCGCGGCCGGCATGGGCGCGCTCGACCGCGCGGCGGCGATCCTCGGCGCCTTCACCCCGACCCACCGCGAACTGACCCTCGCCGCACTGGTCCAGCGCAGCGGGCTGCCGCGCTCGACCACGCACCGCACCGCCGACACCATGATCAGGCTGGGCTGGCTGGACAAACCACGCGACCGCTACCGGATCGGCAACCGGCTCTTCGAGATCTCCGGCCTTGCCCCGGTCCGGCACGAACTGCGTGAGGCCGTACTGCCGTATCTCCAGGACCTCTATCAAGCCACCCGTACGACGGTGCAGCTCGGCGTGCTCGACAGCCCGCGGGTGCTGGTCGTCGAGAAGATCAGCGGGCATCGGCCGATGCCGATGCTCTCGCAGGTCGGCGGCACCATCCCGGCCCACTGCTCGGGTCTCGGTCGCGCCATCCTCGCGTGGTCCGACGCCGCGACCGTCGACGCGGTGATCGAGGCCGGGCTCACTCCGCGTACGCCCTGGACCATCACGAGCCCGGTGGCGCTGCGGCGGGAGCTGGCCGCCATCCCCGACCGGGGCTGGGCGGTGGACCAGGAGGAGGGCAACACCGGGGTGAACTGTGTGGCCGCGCCGGTCTTCGGGCCGCTCGGCGATGCCGTCGCCGCCCTCTCCGTCACGGGGCCGACGGAACTGGTCCGCGCCGATCGCGTCGGGCCCGCCGTACGGATGGCCGCCGCCGCCGCTTCGCGGGCATATTCCACGCGGCGGCGGTGAGCACAGGGCCGACGGAGGCCCCCGGGAGCCCGTAAGCGGAAGGTGTCCCGGTGAGCGGGACGCGCGCTTGGAAGATCTCCCGTGTCCCGGCACGCTGTGAGCCAGGACACACCGGTCGACTGACGGTGTGACAACTCCGAAGGAGGCCCACGAATGACCCTCGGCGGTGGCTATCTGCTTCCCTCGCGCGACGGCACGAAGATCGCCGCGATCGGGCTGGGCATCACGATGAAGACGGACGGCAAGTCGACGCACGACGCGTACTCGCTGTTCGAGTACGCGATCCCTCCGGAGACCGACGGACCACCGCTGCACACGCACACTCGCGAGGACGAGTCCTTCATCTGTCTCGCCGGCCGGCTGGACGTCACGCTGGGCGACCAGGACTACGTCCTCGAATTCGGCGACTACATGTATCTGCCGCGCGATGTGCCGCACGCCTTCCGCAATCCGTACGGGGAGGAGTCACGGGTGATCTCCGTCGTGTCGCCGGCGGGCCTCGAAGGCTATTACCAGGCCCTGGCCGCCATGCCGCCGGGACCGAAGGACATCTCCAAGATCAAGGCGATCATGGACGACTTCGGAATCGTGCTGCACCTGCCGCCCGGGGGTCACTGAGCCATGAGGATCGGGATCATAGGCGCCGGTGTCGCCGGACTGACCACGGCCAAGGTGCTCAAGCAGGCGGGCCACGAGGTCGTGGTCTTCGACCGGACCCCGGACATCGGGGGTGTGTGGAGCGAGACCCGGCGCTACCCCGGTCTGTCGACGCAGAGCCCGAAGACGCAGTACGCCCTGTCGGACTTCCCCATGCCGAAGGAACTGCCGGAGTGGCCGAGCGGGGCCCAGGTGCAGGGCTATCTCGCCGCCTACGCCCGGCACTTCGAGCTGGAGGCGCACCTGCGGCTGCGGACCGAGGTGACCCGCGTGCGGGCGGCCGGGGGCGGCTGGACCGTCGACGTACGGGGCGCTGATGTCCCGGATACCGACGTACGGGACACCGACGTACGGGACGCCGACGTACCGGACGTCGACGTACGGGGCGGAGCGGGCGCACCGGCCACGGAGAGGTTCGACCGGCTGGTCGTCGCCAACGGCGTGTTCTGCGAGCCCGCCGTTCCCGCGTATCCCGGACTGGACGAATTCACCGCCGCCGGCGGCCGGTTGTGCGCCGGCAACGCGTTCCACGACGCGGAGGAGGCCCGCGACAAGCACGTGCTCGTGGTGGGGTACGGCAAGTCGGCGTGCGACGTGGCCGTACCGATCAGCGGGACCGCCACCAGCACCGACGTCATCGCCCGGCAGTTGCTCTGGAAGGTACCGCGCAGGATCGGCGGTTTCCTCAACTTCAAGATGCTGCTGCTGACGCGCATGGGCGAGGCCCTGTTCCGCTACCGGCGGCTGCGGGGAGTCGAACGCTTCCTGCACGGGCCCGGCAACGGTCTGCGCCGGCGGATGCTCAACTCGATCGGCTCGGTCTCCGCGCGGCAGTACGGGCTGGAGAAACACGGCCTGGTCCCGAAGGGGCGGATGGAGCAGATCATCCAGGGGGCGATCGGACTCGGCACCGAGGGCTTCTTCGAGGCGGTCGACGCGGGCGCGATCACGGTGCGCCGCGATCGTACGATCACCCGGCTGTTCGCCGAGGCGGGCCGCCCCTTCGCGGAACTCGGCGACGGTACGACGCTGCCCGCCGACCTGGTGGTCTGCGCCACCGGCTTCACCCAGGGCGTCCCGTTCCTCGCCGATGAGGTGCGGGACCAACTCCTCGACGAGCACGGCAACTTCATGCTCTACCGGCAGATCCTGCCGCTCGACGTACCGGGGTTGTACTTCAACGGCTACAACTCCTCACTCTTCAGTCCGCTGAACGCCGAGATGGCCGCGCTCTGGATCGCGGCCGACCTCGGGGGCGTGCTGCCACTGCCCGAACCGGCCGCCCGACGGCAGGCGGTGGTCGACCAGATCGCCTTTATGGACGAGGCCACGAACCGGCACCACTGCCGGGGGACGAAGATCATCCCGTTCTCGATGCACAACGCCGACGAGGTGCTGGACGATCTCGGTCTCAACATCAACCCCCTGGTCCGCGCGGTCCATTGGCTGAATCCCATCAATCCGGCGGCCTACCGGCGGGTGACCCCCGCGCTGATGGCGCGTCTGGGGACGCCCCGCGCGCCGGAGGTCCGGTCGTCGGCGGACGGGCCCGCGCGGCCGGCCGTGGAGCCCGCGCCGGCGGACCGGGCGGCCGAGGCGGCTTCGTAAGGGATCAGCGGGCTCACCGGCTCTCTCCGGAGCCGGGCCCGCCCTCGCGGGTGATCAGGTGTTCAAGCCGGTCGAAGCGGGCGTGCAGCGCCCGCAGTTCCTGATCGGCGTCCGCTCTCCCCCGCGCCTCGGCGTGTTCGACCGCCTCAGCCGCCTGGCGGGCTCGGTGCGCGGCGCTGCCGACGAACCAGGTGGCGAGGGAGGCGGTGACGATGCTGAACACGGCGATCCCGACGAGCATCACGATGGCCGCGACGACGCGTCCGGCAGGGGTGACCGGATACAGATCCCCGTACCCGACGGTCGTCGCGGTTTCGATGGACCACCACAGCGCGAGCGGGAACGAGGTGATGGTCGCCCGGGGCGCCGAAGCCTCGCACGGGACGATGATCCAGGAGCCGATCAGCATGACCAGAACGACACCCACGGCCGCCCACAGGGACGCCTTCACGTGCAGCCGCCGCCACCGCTCGTTGCCCAGCAACTTGCGGAGGAGATAGACAGGCGAGATCGGAGGCATGGACCGAAACTAACCGTCGGCGCGGCGGCCGAGCGGCAGGACACGGCGGGCCACGGCGGGTCCACGGCTGCCGGGGTGTGTCAGTCCAGCGTGGCGTAGACGATGAGGTTGTTCACCGGGTGCCCCTGGGCGTCGAAGTCGCCGTCGCAGGTGATCAGGCGCAGGGCGTGGTCCGTCGTGTCGCCGTAGACCTTGTCGGTGGGAAAAGCGTCCTTGCTGACGCTCTCGGTGCCCGTGACGGTGAAGCGCGCCGACTCTCCCCGGCTGTTGCGGACGGTGATGTCCGCGCCCTTGGTGATCTTCTTGAGGTCGTGGAAGACCGCCTTGCCGAACCGGGTGTCGTTGTGGCCGATGACGACGGCGGCGCCGGCCTCGCCGGGCGTGGCGCCGCCGGTGTACCAGCCCGCGGTCATGCCCTTCTCGGGCGGCGGCACCTCGACGGTTCCGTCCGCGTTGAGGCCGAGCTCCATCAGGGAACTCCGTACGCCGATCGAGGGGATGGAGACCTCGACGGGTGTATCGGGCTGCCCAACCGCCTTCGGGGAACGGGCCGATGGGGTACCGACGGTGGTGGCGGGGCCGGTGGCGGAGGCCGGGGCGGCCGTGTCCGGTGAGGACGAACAGCCGGTCAGCACGATGAGTACCGCGGGTACGACGAGAGCGAGGCGGGCAGGGGACACAGCGGGCTCCAGAACAGGGCCGGGGGCGGGGCCCGTTGACGGATCAGACCGGACAGGCGGGTCCGAGTGCCCTGCGGCACAAGGCGGTTGACGGCGGCGGCGGGGGCAGGCCCCGCGAGGAGCGAGCGACGGGCTCGGTCCTCCCCGCGCGACGGCGCCGCCCGGTGAGGGGCGGCGCCACTGTTACGCCGGGTCAGACACCGCGCCGCGCGGCGGAGCGGCGACGTACCACGAAGGTGCCGGCGCCCGCGAGGAGCAGCGCTCCGGCGGCCGAGCCGACGAGGGTGGCCGTCGCGGAGTCTTCGGCCGGGGCCTCGCCCGCGGCGACGCCGCCGCGCGGGGCCTGCTTGGCAGCCGCGGCCTTCTTCGCGGCTTTCTCCTTCGTCATCTTTTCCTGGCCCGAGGCCTCCTTGGCGGCCGCGGCCTTCTTCGCGGCGGCGTCCTTGTCGGACCGCTCCTTCGCGGCGTCCTCCTTCTTCTTCTCGGCTACGGACTTCTCCTCATCGGCCACCGACGCGGACGGCGTCGGCTTCCCGTCGGAGGCGACGGCCGCGGAGACGGGGACGAGCATCGCCCCGGCCACGACGGCCGGCAGGACGACGAGACGCAGGCGGTGACGGTGAGACATGTACGGCTCCAGTTCCAGCCCGACTTCGGTCGTACCTGGATGCCGAATCGCACCAGGTTCCGGGCAGGGCTCCAGGCTGGCGACCACTTGTGAAGAAGCTGTCAGAGCGTCATGTTGATCGCATCAGGGCCTGATCTCGTCAGAGCCTCAATGCCTCAATCGTCAGGCCGGGCGGCGCCTGCCACCGAGGCTGTGTTGTCCGACGCTTCGCCGGGCGCGACCGGCAGCCGCAGAGCGAAGACCGATCCCTGCCCCTCGGTGCTCACGACACTCGCCGTTCCGCCCTGCGCCTCGGCGAGCTTGAGCACGATGGCCAGGCCGAGGCCGCTGCCGCCGGTACTCCGGTTGCGGGATTTCTCCGCCCGCCAGAAGCGGTCGAACACATGCGGGATGTCGTCCACCGGGATACCGGCGCCGGTGTCGGACACCTCCAGGACCACCTCGTCCCCGACCCCGTCCCCTTCCCCGGGGCCGGTCATGTACGAACGCAGGGTCACCCGGCCGCCGGACGGTGTGTGCCGTACCGCGTTGGAGACAAGATTGCTGACCGCCTGACGCAGCCGGACGGGATCGGCGTACAGCGACGGCCCCGGCCGGCCGGGCGTCGTCGCGGCGACCGTGAGGGTGACGCCGGCGGTCTCGGCCGGGCCCTGGTACGCCGCGGCGACCTGGCCGAGCAGATCGTCGGCGTACACCGGCTCCGGGTGCAGGCGCAGCGCGCCCGCGTCGGCCGCTCCCAGGTCCTGCAGATCGTCGATGATGTGCTGGAGCTGGACCGCTTCCTCCAAGAGCGAGGAGACGAACGCCGGGTCCGGATCGGCCAGACCGTCCTGTGCCGCCTCCAGCCAGCCGCGGATGTTGCTCAGCGGGGTGCGCAGTTCGTGGGCGACATCGCTGACCATCACCTTGCGCTGCTCCTCCAGCCGGGCGCGGTGCACGGCCATGTCGTTGAAGGCCGCGGCCAGCCGTCCGATCTCGTTGTCCGGGCCGACCGGCACCGGTGCGGAGTCCAGGCCGTCCCGCATCCGCTGGGCGGCTCCGGTGAGGGCGAGCAGGGGCCGTACGAGCCGGGCACCGGCGAACACCGAAACACCCACGGTGAGAGCCAGGACGAGCGCCGTAACCCCGACGATGCGTGCGGTGTTCGCCGGTGAGAGATCGAAGCCGGGCACGCTGACGGCGCCGGTGCCGTCGATGAACAGCAGTGCGGGCGCGGCGACATAGTCCGTGAGCTGCTCGCGGCGGGCGCTGCCGACGCAGGAGGCGATGGCCCGGTCGTACCCGCGATCGGCGGCCGTGACCGGCTTCTCTTCGGTCCGCTTCTGTTTGGTCTGCCGCTTCTCGGCCTGCTGCCGGTCGGCCGCCATTTTCGCGGCGAGGGCCTTGGTGGCGGACGGGTCGAGCTGTACGGACCTCCGGTCCCAGGACAGGTCCAGATTGAGTGTCGTGCCCTTGTGCCCCTGCCGTTTCAGGCAGGCGTCGGCCAGTTCGTCGAGTTCCTGGAGGGCCTCCTCCTCGGTCGGGGTGGGGTCCGACTCGCCTGCCAGGCACTTCAGTTCCGGGCTGGGCTCGGTCTCGTCGCGTACGAAATCGACCCGAGGCCGGCCGCTCGGGCTGTCGACCATGTCCGCGGCGATGCCCACCGAGCTCAGGCACGCGACCCGCTCGGCCGTGATCCGCCGCAGCTCGGTGCGTTCCTTCGCGGGCAGCAGGAAGGGGCCCACAGCCCGTGGATCGACACGGTCCGCGCCGGCGGCTGTCATGTCCTCGGGCACCAGTACCGTGTCGACGGACAGCGGATCGACCACTGCCGAGGCCTGGGCCGGCAGCGGCGCGGCGGACGGAGCACCGGCGGAGGATTCACCGGCGGAGTCGAAGAGGGGCCGCCGGTCCTCGGTGGTCAGCACGATCCGGCGCTGGGACTTCCGGGCCAGTTCGCGCACGGTGTCCTCGACGTTCTCCCAACTGGGGTGGGTGGCCGCGTAACCCAGCAGCGAGTCGTAGATCTTCGCGTCGGAGCTGAGGTCCCGCCCCTGCTCCTGACGGATCGCTCCGGAGGTGGTCTGCACCGCGAGCCAGGCCGTGGCGGCGACCGCGCAGGAGGCCACCGACACCGACACGATCAGCAGCCTGCCGAGCAGACTCCTGCGGAGCGGCAGGCGCGGCCTCCGCCGCCGCTGCTTCTGTTGCCGCTTCTGTTGCCACTGCTCAGGACGGCGCATGGCGTACCTTCTTCGCGGGGTCCGTCAGTTTGTAGCCGACGCCGAACACGGTCAGCAGCCGGACCGGGCGCCGTGGGGCGTGCTCGATCTTCTTGCGCAGATGCATGATGTGCACGTCGACGGTGCGGTTGCTGATGTACTTGTCGAAGCCGTGCAGTTCCTCCAGAAGCCGCTCCCGGGTGAAGACCCGGTCGGGCTCCATGGCCATCGCGGCGAGTATCCGGAACTCGCCGGGGGTGCACACGACCTGCGTCCCCCCGACCGACACCTCGTGCCGGGCGGGATCGACCCTGAGTGTGCCCACCGACAGCGCCTCGTCCTCGACGGCGGCGGGCGCGGTGCGTACCGCGCTCGCGGAGCCTGGACCGGGGGCGCCGGAACGCCTGTTGCGGCGCAGCAGCGTACGTACCCGGGCCATCAGCTCCCGAGGACTGAACGGCTTCGTCATGTAGTCGTCCGCGCCCAGATCCAGCCCGAGCAGCAGATCGTCCTCGGTACTGCGCGCCGTCAGCATCAGTACCAGCACCTCGCGGGACTCGGCGCGCAGGATCCGCACCACGTCGAGGCCGTCGGCCCGGGGCATCATCACATCGAGAACGAGCAGATCCGGTTCCCCGCGCCGTACCTCCTCAAGAGCCGCTCGGCCGTCGGCGACGACCGTGACGGTGTGCCCCTCGTGCTCCAGATATCGGCGTACCAATTCGGCCTGTTTGACGTCGTCTTCGGCAACCATGATGTTTGCGCACACGTCGCGATCGTAGCGATCGGCGCCGTGAGGGGTCCCTGCCGCGGATGTCTTACGCGGGCCAGGCGCGCATCGCGGTGTCGGCCACGCCTTGTAGTTCCGCTCTCGTGGCGCCGTCGCGCGCCTGCTGGGACATGCCCTGGATGATGGCGCCGACGAATCGGGCGAGGGCGGACGGGTCTGTGTCGGGCGGCAGTTCGCCCGCCGCCATGCCCGCGCGGACACGGCTCTCGAAGCTGGCGATGTTCGCCTCACGCCGCTCCCGCAGGGCCTTCTCGACCTCGGGGGTCACACAGTTGACCGCCGCGCAGATCATCAGGCACCCACGCGGATGCGACGGATCGGTGAACTCGGCCGCCGTCTCGGTGAGCAGCCGTGCGAGGCCGGCGCGGGCCGTCGGCTCCTCGTCGAGCGCGCGGGCGCCGAAGGAGCCGTATCGCACCGCGTACGACTCCACGACCTCGGCGAAGAGCGCCTTCTTGTCGCCGAACGCGGCGTAGAGGCTGGGCGCTCCGATGCCCATGGCGCTGGTCAGGTCGGCGATGGACGTCGTCTCGTAGCCGTGTTCCCAGAAGGTCATCGTCGCCTGCTCCAGCGCCGCGTCGCGGTCGAAGGAGCGGGGCCTGCCGCGCTGTTTGGTGGCCATGCCGCCATCGTAACGCGTTCTGTAGTGACCGCTAGAGATCTGCTACGGTTCTTTCTGTAGCGACCACTAGAGAAAAGGGGGCGTGGCCATGGGCGTGCTCACCGGCAGAACGGCGCTGGTCACCGGCGGCAGCAGGGGCATCGGGCGGGGCATAGCGGAGCGGCTCGGTCAGGAGGGGGCGCGTGTCGCCGTGCATTACGGCACCAACGCGGCCGCCGCGGCGGAGACGGTCAGGGCGGTCGAGAAGGCGGGCGGCTCGGCCTTCGCGCTGGGAGTGGAGCTGGGATCGCCGGGCGACGCGGAGGCGGTGTGGGCGGAGTACGACCGGCACGCGGACGGGGTGGACATCCTGGTCAACAACGCGGGGATCGGCACGTCGACCGCGTACGACGAGATGGGCGCGGCGGAGTACGAGCGGCTGTTCGCGGTCAACACCCGCGCGCCGTTCTTCCTCACCCGACTCGGCCTGGAACGGATGCCCGACGGCGGCCGGGTGATCAACGTGTCGACCGGGCTGACGCACGCGGCGGTGATGCCGGAGCTGATCGCCTACGCGATGAGCAAGAGCGCGCTCGACGTCTTCACCCGCGACCTGTCCAAACTCCTTGGCCCCAGGGGCATCACGGTCAACGCGGTCGCCCCCGGCATCATCGACACCGACAACACCGCGTCCCAGATCCGCGCGAGCGACGAGGCGTGGGCGCGGGCCGCCGCGGTTTCGGCGCTGGGCCGGGTCGGCAGGGTGGACGATGTCGCCGGGGTGGTGGCCTTCCTCGCGTCGGACGACGGCCGCTGGGTCACCGGGCACTGGCTGGACGTGACCGGGGGCTCGCTGCCGTAGCGGCCCCGGGCCGGGCCGGGGGCGGGGCGCCGGGGGCGTACGGGGTGGGGCGTGCGAGTGGGCCCGTCAGACTCGGGCGACCAGTTTGACCTCGACCAGCAGTTCGGGGAAGGCCAGCCGCGACGTGCCGATCATGGTGCTCGCGACCTGTGGGTCCGGTCGGCCGTACGCCTCCTTGCGCACCGGGCCCGCCGCGGCGTCACCGGCATCCGCGTCGAGTACGTAGAGGACTTCGTCGACGACGTCGTCCAGCGATGCGCCGAAACGCCTCAGCAATTGAGCCGCGTTGGCATAGCACTGGCGCAATTGATCGCCCATGTTGCTGAAATCGGTAACCCGTCCGTCATCGTTGACCGGAGCGGGGGCGACGAGTTTCGTGCCGTCGTGTGCGACCTGACCCGAGACATAAATGGTATCGCCACGCTTGATCGCCTGAACGTACCCGTAACTCTCTTCCCAGGGGACACCGAAGCTTTCGGCCTGATCCTGGTGTGCGTCGCTCATGGCGCTCCGATCATCAAAAAGTGAGTTCAACGAGGACAGTATTGGGCGAGATCGGGGTGGAACAGGCTGCGGCGTGCCACTTACGGCAAGGATCGTGCCGGGGCCGGGCACCAGGTCGAACTGTCGTGCCCGTGAGCTACCCTGGGCGGGAAACGCGGAGGCAAGGGAGCGTCATTGCGGTCCGGAGACGGAAAGATAGTTGTCGCGATTCTCGCGCTTCCGCGGCTTTACACGCTGGACGTCAGCATCCCGGCGCATGTGTTCGGCCGGCATCCGGGTTATCGGGTCTTTGTGTGCGGAGATCGTGATGTCGACCCGGCCGGCGATCCCGGTGACGGGTCGTCGCAGGTCGTGGCCGCGAACATCAGGCCGACCCACTCGCTCTCCGACATGGAGTGCGCCGATGTCGTCGTGATTCCCGGCTATGAGAATCCGGACGAACCGATCCCGGAGACTTATCTCAAGGCACTGCGGATCGCCGTGGCCCAGGGTGCCCGTATCGTCGCCGTCTGCACGGGTGTTTTCGCCCTCGCGGCGAGTGGGATACTGAACGGCAGGACGGCCACGACGCATTGGGAATACACCGATCGACTTCGGACGATGCATCCGTCGGTCGACGTCGTGGAGAATCGACTGTTTGTCGAGGACGGGGCCGTTCTCACCTCCGCGGGCGCGAGTGCCGGAATGGACGTGTGCCTCCATGTCGTCCGGACCGATTTCGGCGTCACCGTCGCGGAAGGCGTGGCGAAGGACGTCGTCAGCTCTCCTGTGCGCGGTGCGAACGAGCCGCAGTACATGGACACGCTCACTCCTCCCCGCAGCGATCTGCGGGCGACTCGGGAATGGGTGATCGAGAATATCGGATCGCCGATCACCGTCCAGCAACTGGCGGACCACAGCCTACTTTCGCGGAGAACCTTCATCCGGCGTTTCGCCGGTGAGACGGGAATGCCCCCCATGCGTTGGGTCGCCCTGCAGAGGATCCTCGGCGCGCGCCGGCTCCTCGAGGGCTCCGACTGGCCGGTCGAGCGGATCGCCGGTGCGACAGGTTTCGGTACGGCCTCGAATTTCCGGACGCTCTTCCGGAGGGAGGTGGGCGTGACTCCGACCGCCTACCGGAAGCTGCACGGGCCGAGCGGTTCGGCGGTTCCTCGCGCGGGTGCCTGAGCGAGCGCGGTGACGCGCCGGCTCCGCGCGGCGGGCAGCCACTCGTCCGCCTCGGGCCGCCGCGCACCGCCGCGCACCGTCGACCCGACGGCGTGGTGCGGAGCGGGGAGTTGCTCCTGCCCGAACCGGACGAACCCATGACGGCGGCGAAAGCGCCCGCGCCGAAGCTGAGGGACAATTCCTTGACCCCGGCGACCTGATCGTAACCGCCCCTTAGATCTTGGTGACGACATCGAGCCGTACCACCCATTCCCGGGCGGCATGTTCATTCGCACACAAATGGACTCCCCTGCCGAATAGTGACACGTGTTGCGCGTCGACAAGCACCAGCGCAACTACCCGACGCCTTCGAATCATTGGACTCAGGCTGTGTATCAGGAGTAGAAGTTCTTCGATTCCCTGGCCGGAAGTAATCTCCCGAAGAACTACATCACGCCTGATGAGAACGGTTTTCAGCCACCTCTCCCAGGTGCGCCGAACGGCGCCGTTGTCAAGGTGCACGCAACCCCCCTACGGCCGGTGACGCTTCGTCCACCTGAATGCCGGGGGTCTGCCGGATTTCATTGCGATGCACTCAGCAATATGCTCGTACCGCAGCACGGCGCGAAACTACCCGCGAACAATTGGAGGACGAAGTCACCATGCGATCGGAAAGCGGTCTGGAAACGCAAGTGTTGCCCGACGGCAAGGTGGATTTCTTCCTTCCTCGCACAGGTCTGCGGCATCGCTGCGGCCCCACGGGCACCTTGATGTGGATCGCTCTGCAGCGCCAGGACTGGAAGCCGGACCGCGCCGCCGAGGTCCTGGCCGAGCACTGGGGCGTCGCCTCCGAGTCGCTGCGCCCCGAGGTGAACGCGTGGGTGAGTCACTTCCAGGACGAGGGTCTGGTGCGCCGGTGCAAGCCGTGACCTGATGTCACCTGCCGGGCGCACGGCCGCTGCCCGGCTCCACGTCACCGAGTCCCCGGCCTCCGGACCCCGGTCCCACATTCGCCGCACTCTCACCGCCGGCTGCCGCACATCACCCCACGGACGCTCACCGCGCCCTGTGGATCGTGATCGGCGTTGTCAGTGGTCACCAGTAGGTTCCTGGGTGTTCCGCCGTTCTGGCGGCGCCCAAATTCCCCCTGGTGAAAAGGAGATGGTGCGGTGTCGGATTGGGAGAGGTCGAGCACGGCACGGGTGATTCCACCCGCTCGGCCGCGCAAGCTCGCCAAGGTCCCGTTCGTCGAGCTGGCCGACGGACGCCTGCAGGGTGTGGTGTCCAGTGGCTCGGACATCGAGCGGGTGTACGTCTCGTCGGTCGGGGCCGGCACCTACGCGTACGCCTGCAGCACGAACAACAACCGGCCGTGCGGCGGTGCGCGGGGCGGGTTCTGCAATCACATCCGCACCCTGGTCAACGAAGCGGTGCTGCAGTACGGCGCCGAGCGCGTCGCCCGCTATCTCCGGGTCGAGACCGTGGACGGGGAGCCGAGCGCCCAGTCCCTCACCATGAGCATGATCGGCACGCGTCCCCCGCCGGGCGACAGCACGGCGGCCGCGCCTGTCTTCAGCCGGTTCCTGCGCCACCTGGCGTATCTCGAACTCGCCGCGACGACCGGGCCGTTGCCGGAGATGCAGTGGTTCCCGCCGACCAGGGCGGTGGCGTGATGCGCGCCGACCTGCTCATCGAGACCGTCGACGGGCTCGACGAGGCCCTGGCCGCCGTCGACGCATTCGACCGGGCCCTTGTCGTCGGTCTGCTCCGTCCCCACGCCGTCCTGACCACCGGTCTGACGGAGCTGGCCGACGCCGTGGCGGGGACACCGCTGGCCGCGCGGGTCGCCGAGGCAGCGGAGAAGGCGGCGGCCGGCGCCGCGAGCGAGGACCACTTCGTCGCCCTCGCCGCCGCCCGTACGGCCCTGCTCGGCTCCGTCCACGACGCGCTCGCGGCCCGCGTGGAGGAGGCGACCGGCCGGGCCCGCGCCGAGGCGACCGTCCCGGCCCCGACCGGTCGACAGGCGGGGAATCTGCTGACCGCCGCCCGTTCCTGGCTGTCCGACCTGGCGCGCTGCGGCTGGCAGGGCATCGACCACGACGTGGTCTCCGGGGCGGCGCCCGTCGTCTCCGCGATGCTGCCGGACCCGGCCGTGCGCCGGCTGGCGACGCTTCTCGACGGCTTCGCCGCCGAACTCGCCGCGTCCTGTCCGGGCACGGCCCTGGACCGCGTACCGGTTCGCCGCTGGGCCGACCTGTGGTCGCGGGCGATGATGCTGACCGTGCCCGGCGCGGCCGACGTACCCGTGACCGGTACGGCCACCGGGCGTCTCCTCCCCCTGGGCGTCGACGTGCAGGAGCACGCGACCGCCGTACAGGCTCAGGTGCATGCGGTGTTCGAGCCCGCGGACGGTGCCCTGCCCCTTCTCGTGCGCGCGAATGTGTCGGTGCCGAAGCCCGACACGGTCGTGGGCGCCGGCCTCTGGCAGCTCCTGCGCCCGCACATGTCGCTCCTGGCAGCCGTGAGCGAAGGCCGCTCGATGGACCTCACCGACATGCCGGTCACCGCCGAGGGCGACCTGATCTGGAACGACGCCCAGGCACGCACGGGCAGACCGGCCGACGCCTTCGCCACCGCCCGCGTCGCCATGGCCACCGCCGCGGCTCCCGCGACCGCGCCCCTGGACCGGCACCCCGCGGGCATCGCCACACCCGTCTTCCTGGAGGGCTACAGCGCCCAACAGGACGACGACGGCCTGACGTTCGCTGTCGCCGGGCACCGACTGGCCGTCGACACCGACCGTATTCCGACCGCCGGACCCCTCACGCCCACGGCCGTCGCCGCGTCGGTGGCGTGCGTCGGCCTGCTCCGCTGGGACGCCGAGGAGTTCATCGTCCAGCCACTCGCCGTCGAGACCCTCGTACGGAAGAAGCCCGCCGCGATCCACGCCGGAGCGTGGGCGGGCGGCACGGCCGACAAGGCCGGGGCCAAGGCCGAGAAGGCCGCCACCGACGCCGGAGCGGTGCTGCGCGAGCGAGCCGGAAGGCTGTTGCGGAAATGACGGAGATGACGGGACAGGCCCCCGAGGCGAACTCCCACGACAACCGCCGCCAGGTTCTGTACTGGCGTCTCCTCGCCCAGCTCTTCGATCCCGAGGAGCAGGCGGCGC
The DNA here is from genome assembly GCF_042670825.1 of Streptomyces sp. NPDC057137. Lineage (NCBI taxonomy): Bacteria > Bacillati > Actinomycetota > Actinomycetes > Kitasatosporales > Streptomycetaceae > Streptomyces > Streptomyces sp. NPDC057137. The sequence goes on from NZ_JBHUUW010000017.1 coordinate 123,432, forward strand.
TGGAGTCGGCGAGCCTCGCCGTGGTCGAGGACATCGGCCTGCCGCCCGCGCTGCTGGACCCGAGGGTGTCGGTGGACACGACCGTGCAGCGTCACCCCGAACTGGCCGCCGAGTTCGACGGACTGATGGTGCCGACGCCGCCGTCCACACCGGATGACAAGGAAGGCGCCGAGGGCGACAGCGCCGATGAGCGGGACCGTGCCGCCGAGGTGCGGCGCGCGGCGCTGGTGTCGAAGGTGCTGCTCAACGTCTACGCCCCCGGCGCCGGCTCCGGCACGGTCACCGCCGGACAGCTCTCGCAGTGGCAGTCCGACGCGGGCTGGCTGGAGCGCGCACTGGGCTGCGAGCCCGGCGCGCTGCGCGGGGGCCGGCCCGGACAGGGCGCCGGGCGCCCCGACATCGGCGGCCGGCTGGTTCCGGGGATCGGTCCGGAGCTGGGAGCCATCGAAGCCGACCTGGTCAAGCGTATGCACCTGCGCGAGGTGCTCGCCGACCCCAAGCTCGCCGCACAGCTCACCCCGAGCATGTCGCTGATCGAGCAGCTGCTGCGCGACAAGAGCAACCTGTCCGGCGTGGCACTGGCCAATGCCAAGTCCCTCATCAGGCGCTTCGTCGACGAGGTCGCCGAGGTGCTGCGGACGCAGGTGGAGAAGTCCACGGTCGGCGCCCTGGATCGCTCGGTGCCGCCCAAGCGGGTGTACCGCAATCTCGACCTGGACCGCACGATCTGGAAGAACCTCACCAACTGGAGCCCCGAGGAGGAACGGCTCTATGTCGACCGCCTCTTCTACCGCCACACCGCGCGCAGGACGACGCCCCAGCGGCTGATCGTGGTCGTCGACCAGTCGGGCTCCATGGTCGACTCGATGGTCAACTGCACCATCCTGGCCTCCATATTCGCGGGGCTGCCGAAGGTGGATGTGCATCTGATCGCGTACGACACCCGGGCGATCGACCTCACTCCGTGGGTGAACGACCCGTTCGAGACGCTGCTGCGCACCAACCTCGGGGGCGGGAACGACGGTCCCGTCGCGATGGCGATGGCCCGCCCGAAGATCTCCGAACCGCGCGACACCGTCATGGTGTGGATCTCCGACTTCTACGAATTCGGCCGCTCCCAGCCGTTGTTCGAGGGCATCGAGGAGGTCCACCGGTCCGGCGTGAAGTTCATCCCGGTCGGCTCGGTGACCAGCTCCGGCCGCCAGGAGGTCAACCCCTGGTTCCGGGAGCGCTTCAAGGCGCTCGGCACACCGGTGGTCTCCGGCCACATCCGCAGGCTTGTTCACGAACTCAAGACGTTTCTCGCTTAGAAAGGCCCTGTTATGTCAGACATGTTGCGCGCCCCCGCCGAGATCAAGTACGCGGAGGAGCTGGACTGGCTGGAGTCGGTCGACGACGGTCCCAAGCCGTTCTCCTGGCGCCTTTCGCCGAAGATGGTCCGCCTGTTCATCCTGGGGTCCGAGCGGGCCGACGGCCTCGACCGGGAGATCCCGCAGAAGTGGTTCGGTGACCGCAGCCTGGTGGAGCGCGCCGTCGTCACGCTGGCGTCGGACCGTGGCCTGCTGCTGATCGGTGACCCGGGAACCGGCAAGAGCTGGCTGGCCGAGCTGCTGGCCGCCGCGATATGCCGCAGCTCCACCCTGGTGGTGCAGGGCACGGCCGGCACCACCGAGGACCACATCAAGTATTCGTGGAACGTGTCCATGGTGATCGCCAAGGGCCAGTCACGCGAGTCCATGATCCCCTCGCCGATCATGACCGCGATGGAGACCGGCGCGATCGGCCGGTTCGAGGAGCTCACCCGCTCCACCAGTGACGTCCAGGACGCCCTGATCTCGATCCTTTCGGAGAAGTACATCTCGGTCCCGGAGCTGGACAGCGACGGCATCGTCTTCGCCAAGCCCGGCTTCTCGGTCATCGCCACCGCCAACAGCCGCGACCGGGGCGTCAACGACCTGTCCTCCGCGCTCAAGCGCCGGTTCAATTTCGTCCGTATCCCGGTGGTGACGAACAGGAAGAGCGAGGCGGAGATCGTCCGCTTCCGTACCGAGGAGCTGCTCCGCCGGCACCAGATCGAACTGGACGTGCCGCCCACGCTGCTGGACGTGCTGCTCCAGAGCTTCGCCGATCTGCGCGCCTCCGCCGCGGCCGCGGGCAGCGACGACGAGAAGCTGGAGTCCGCGCTGTCGAGCGCCGAGCAGATCGGCGTCCTGGAGGACGCGATCCTGCACAGCAACTTCTTCGGCGAGCGTGAGCTGACGGCCCGTGCCCTCGCCTCCTCGCTCGTCGGATCGCTGGCGCGGCGCGAACCGGAGGACCTGGCCATCCTCAACAAGTACCTGCACGGTGTCGTGGAGCCGCGCAGCAAGGAACAGGGCGGTTCCTGGCCGGAGTTCCTGGAGGGCGGTCGGGACGCGATCGCCACCCTCTCGTGAGCCCCGTGCGGGAGGGGGCGGTCTTCGAGGCCCTGCGTACGGAGCTGAGGGAGGCCGCGACGGCGCTGGCCGACGGGCCCGACGCGCTGGAGGGCATCCTCCTCGGCATCGTCGACGACGTGGACCGCGCGGTCCGCGAACCGCTGGAGATCTTCCCCGTCTGCCACCACTCACCGGCCTCGGCGATCGCCATGGCGCGACGGCTGCGGGAGAAGCGGCCGAAGGTCGTCTATCTGGAGCTGTGCGAGGACATGGCACCGCTCCTGACCGAGCTGCGCAACTGCCGTCTCCCGGTGGCGGTGCAGGCGTTCGCGAGTGAGGTCAAGGGCTTCCCGGCGGACTGGGCGCCGCTGTCGGTCGTCGCGCCGATCACCGAGGCGTCGGCCGAGTACCAGGCGATCGCCTACGCGCTGGACACACCGGGCGTGGAGCTGGTCCTCGTCGACCGCTCGTCGGACCATGTGTTCCAGTGGCAGACGGGCGGGACGGACCCGGCGGAGTCCGCCGACGCGGAGGCGACCGCGGAGACTCCTGTGGAGGTTTCGCCGGCCGACGAGGAGGCCGCGCTGCACGGCGACGCCGTCGGCGTGGAGATCGGCGACCTGCGTCCGCGCTTCGCCGAGCTGGAGGAGCATCTGCTGCGCCACGGCCGGGTGCGGCACTGGTCGGAGTGGTGGCACCAGTACGTCGAGCTGCCGCTCGGCGACAGCGACCACGACACCTACCGGCAGGTCATGCTGCTGATCGGCAGCCTTTTCCGGCGGCTGGCGCCCGGCGACGCCGGGCGGGTACGCGTGGACGAGGACCGCGAGCGCTACATGTGGACCAGGATGCGCGAGCATCTCGCCGCGTCCGGCACCGATGCCGCGGACTGCCTCTACGTCTGCGGCGCGTTCCACGCGGCCAGCCGGGTCGCGGAGTTCGGTGTCGACGGCGCCGCGACCTTCGAGATCGGTCCGCCGAGCGGCAGTGTGTGGCAGCACGGTCTGATTCCCTCCAGCCACACGGCGATCGAGGCGCAGTTCGGTCTCACCGCCGGCTCTGTCTCCATCGCGGCGACCCAGTGGGCGAAGAACCTCAAGCGCACACGGGTCCAGCCGTTCCGGCTGGAGGGGCAGGTGGGCGCGAAGAAGCCGGCGAAAACGGCGAGGACAGTGAGAACCGCGCAGGCCGAGGTGCCCGTCGTCCCCGGGGGCGTGGACGACGCCTCGGACAAGCTGTCCGGTTTCCTGCGGCGCGCGCCGGTGCTCGATCCGCTGGACGAGGCCGAGTTGCTCGGCTGGTCGGTGGAGATCGTGCGCGCCGCACGCCGCAACGGCTATCTGGCCTCCACCGCCGACGCCATCGCCGTGTTCGAGACGTCGATCCTGCTGGCCGGTATGCGCGACCGGGCCAGGCCCACGCCGTACGACTTCCAGGACGCGGCGATCACCTGTATCGAGAAGGACTCGGTGCCGGGCCGCCGCGACGTACGCCGCATCGTCGAGATCATGATGGGCGGCGACCGGATCGGACAGGTCGGCTACGACTCCCTGCCGCCGCTCGCGCGCGACGTGCACGACCGGCTCGCACCGCTGAACCTGAAACTCGAACAGCGCGGTGTGCAACGGGCGTTGCTGGACATGGCGGCCAGTCCGGAGCTGGGGCGGTGCTCCGACGTGCTGTGGATGCTGCGCCAGCTGCTGCCGTGGGGCGCCGCGCGAGCGATCATGGGCGAACGGCGGCTCGGCGAGCGGCCCATCCAGGAGTCGTGGGATCTGGCGCTCGGCACTCATCAGCGGGAACTGATCGAGCTCGGGTACGAGGGCGTCACCATCGAGCAGGTCCTGGAGCAGCGTCTGCGGCGCCGCGCGTACGACTCGCAGGCGACCACGGCCGACGTGCTGAAGGCGGTGGAGGACGCGACGCTGTATCTGCGCAGCCGCCGCCTCGCCGATGAGCTGGGCACGCGCGCCCTGGAGGTTCTGGCGACCGAGCGCAGCGTCGACGGTGCGCCGGAGGTGCTGCGGCTGGTGCGCCGGCTGCTGGCGTACTACCGGACGAGCGAGCCGGTGCTGCCGCCGTGGATCGAGTCCTTCGTCAAGACGGGGTACGCGCACTACTGCACCCTGCTGCCGACGGCGTTCGGCGACGAGGACGCGACCGTCCGGCAGGTCGCCGCGATGCTGGGCTTCCTGTTCAGCATGGAGAGTCTGGCGCTGTCGCTCGGCTGCGACCGGACGCAGTTGGAACTCGCGTTCGCGCAGTCGCATCCGCGGGAGCCTGCCAAGGTGGCGCTGCTGTGGGCGGCCCAGGTCCAGCTGGGACAGCTCTCCCGGGCCGAACTGCGGTCGCGCTGCGACGACTTGCTCGGCAACCCCTTGGTGGTGCCGGTCTATCCGCGCTATCTCAGCGGGTTCCTGCACGCGCTGGAGCCGGTGCCGCAGCTCGCGGACTTCGTCGTGGAGGCGGTGTCCAACGCGTTCGGACGGCTGCCGGATCCGGTACTGCTGCCGTGGCTGCCGACCCTGATCCGCACCCTGCGGTCCGACGGCTCCGAGCTGGCGCCGCTCCTGATCCGCGAGGCGGGCCGGATCTTCCCCGGCCGGCTCGCGGCGCTGGACGCGTGGGTGCCGCCCTGGCTGGAGCACCCGGACACGGGGGCCATGCCTCGATCCACCCGGACCGCCGGTGCGGGTGCGGGTGCTGCGGGTGCGGGTGCCGCGCTGCTCGCCGCGTACCCGGCGACATGCGACGCGGTCGCGGATCTGCTGGGCTACGAGGGCACGTGGGAGACCACCGCTCCGGCCCCGTCCGGCGCGGTCCTCACCCTCCGGCACCCGGAGACGGCGGAGGCACTGGAGGCGCTGCTGACCGGCCCCTGACCGAACGCCCCCCGCCCGAACACCCATCGCCCGCATGCCCCTTGGCCGGGCCCCGACGACGGGGCCCGGCCGAGGCGGCGGTCCGGCGCCTGACGATCAGCGGAAGGCCGCGGCGTTCTCCGCGGCCCATTGCCGGAACGTCCTGGCCGGGGTGCCGCTGATCCGGGGAGCGGTGTCGCGCACCATGAGCAGTTCGTCGTTGACGTCGCCGCCCGTCAGGTCGAGCACCGCGTCCGCCGATTCGTCGCCCAGGAAGACGGCCAACCGCCGGTGCGCCTCCTCCCGGCCGATCTCGGCGAACGGAACGTCCCGCCCCAGCACCGCCGCGATGGCCGCGACCTGCTGCCGGGCCGTGATCCGTGCCGGACCGGTCAGCGCGTACGTGTGCCCCCGGTGGCCGGGCTCGGTCAGCGCCGCACGGGCCACCGAGGCGATGTCCGCGGGGTGGACGGTGGGGAGGCCGATGTCGGCGTACGGCAGGCGGACCGCCTCGTGGTCGCGGATCGCCTCCGCCCACCACAGGGCGTTCGAGGCGAACTGTGTGGGACGCAGGATGGTCCACGTCATGCCACTGTCCTTGAGCAGCCGCTCGACGGCCAGGTTCTCCTCGGCGGGGCCCAGACGCGGATGGGTCTGGACGGTGATGGACGACACCAGGACGACGTGTTCCACACCGGCGGATCGGGCCGCCTCGATGATCTCGTCGTCCGCCCCCATACGCGACACGAGGAACATCGACCGCACCCCCTCCAGCGCGGACTTCAGCGAGGCTGTCCGCGCGAGGTCGCCCGCCACGGCTTCGACCCCTTGCGGGAAGGCGGCCCGTTCGGGTTCACGGGTGAGCCCTCTCAGCGGTCCCGCGCCGGATGCCCGAAGCTCTCGCAGGAGGGGGCTTCCTATATTTCCGGTGGCCCCGGTCACCAGGATCATGAGGTCTTCTCCCGTCGTCGAGATCGAGATCGAGGGATGATCAACGATCAACAAGACTTGACGCTAAGACCTCAACCAGGCTTCAGGTCAAGCCCGGAATCCAGGTCACCTGATGCGTGCTGCGAAGGAGTCGAGCGCCGCGAAGTCGGCGTCCAGCAGGCCGAGTCGCGGGTCGATGTGGCGCAGCAGGGCGGATCCTTCGTGGTGTGCCGCGACGAAGGCCCGGTCGGCGGGGCCGAGTTCGTCGTCGACCCAGGCGAACGGTCTGCCGGCGGCGTGCGCGACGAGATGGCGCGTCTTCCAGAACGTCCCGTCCGGTCCGGTGTCGTGCGTCACCGGCCAGTCCACCACGGGCAGTTCGGGCAGTCCCAGGACGGGCCCGATGAACACGTTCGCCTCCTCCCCCCAGGTGGTGGCCCACACCAGGTCGTACCGTCCGCCGAGTTCCAGGAGCCGCCGCCCGTGGTCGACGTCGAGCCAGACCCGCAGCGGCTTCACTTCTGCCCGAGGCGTGTCCGGGTGCTGGGCGATCCAGCCCTCGGGCTTCATCCGGTGCGTCGAGTAGCCGGCCGGGCGCCGCTCGGGCTGGGCGGCGTACGGGTTCAGCGGGCCGTCCACATCGACGTAGAGCAGGGGGCGGCTCATCGGTCTTCCTCCGTCGCGGCTCTGGGGGCACCTCGGGCACTCGGGTGCGGAGAGCGTAGCCGCTGCTCAACGCCGCTTCCGGTGGTTTTCGCCGCGGAGCGTCACGGCGGCGCAGACCAGCGCCGGTGCGGCCACGAGTACGAAGCAGAGGGACAGCGGCAGCTTGCCCACCAGCAGGCCCACCAGAGCCGTACCGCCCGAACTCCCGGCGTTCACCGCTGTGTTGACCCATGCGCCCGCCTGGGTACGGGCGTCGGGCGCGGCGGCCTCGTCCGCGATCAAGTAGGCGGTGGTCAGTGCCGGAGCGACGAACAGCCCCGCCACGGCCGCCGCCGCGCCGAGCGCGTACACGTTCGGCGCGAGCCCCGCGACCGCCAGCGCGACACCGAGCGCCGCGCAGATCACGGCGAGCCTCGGCCGCGCGGCCGACCGCCAGGAGACCGCGCCGTACGTCAGGCCGCCGACCGCGCTGCCGGCGGAGAGCGCGGCAAGTACCCATGCCACCGCGCCCGGCCGGTGCTGTTGTTCGGTGAAGGCGATGGCCAGCAGGTCGAGCCCGCCCAGGCAGATCCCGACCCCGGCGGCCGCCAGCACCGGCCGGCCGAGACCGCGCGGTCCGGTACGGGGCGAGTCCACGCCCCGCACGCGTGGCTTCGCGGCCCGCACCGGGAACGGCACGGGTGACAGGGCGAACGCGACCGTCCCCGACAGCACCAGCGCGGCACTGACCGCGACCCCGGCCGCCGGTTCCGCGTACGCCACCAGGACCCCGACGAGGAGGGGACCGGCGACGAGGAGCAGTTCTTCGGCGACACCGTCGAGGCTGTACGCGCGCTGCAACATCCGCCGGTCCGGCATGAGTTGCCCCCACAGGGTCCGCATCGTGGGGCCGAGCGGCGGCGTACAGGCCCCGGCGCAGGCGGCGAGAGCGCCCAGCAGTACGGCCGAGGTGGCGGCCGGGCCGGCCGGGCCCGGCGCGCCCGCCACCACCCCCGCCCCTGACTGCTCGCGGGTGACGAGGGCGAACGCGGTGAGCAGCGCGGCGTACACGACGGCCATCGGCACGAGCGCCCGGCGCGGGGCGTACCGGTCGACCAGGACGGCCCGTACGGGCGAGAGAACGACACTGGTCGCACCGAACAGCGCCAGCGTCGTGCCGGCGACGGCGAAGGAGCCCGAGGCGTCCTTCGCCGCCAGCGCGAGGGAGAGGGAGACCGTCCCGTAGGAGAGCCGGCCGAGCAGGGCGGCACCGAAGGTGGTCAGGGCATACGGGGTCCGCAGGACAGCGGCGTACGAAGACATCGGAGTGGTTCCTCGAAGAGGGCGGCGCGAGTTCGGACGCCGCGGCCGTACAGGGACGCCGAAAGACCGCGACGGAACGTCAGTCGCGGTCTCTGCGAGGTCCTACACACGGAAGAGGAACACAGGGGAAAGGTATCAGCGGCCGGGCCGGGGGCGGGGTGGCGGGTGCACCGCCTCACGCACCCCCGGCCCGGTTCATCAGGCGTTGGGGTCGAACGGGATGCCGGCCGGCTTGGCCTTCTCCAGGTGGCCGTTGAAGTTGCCGTCCTTGAGGCCGAAGACGGCGCTGCCGAAGTTGGCCTGGCTCAGCTTGTCGCGCAGACCCGCCGGGTATCCGTTCCAGCCGACGAGCCGGGGGAACTGCCAGGTGCCCTGGTGGTTCTCCGGCGGCTCGTCGTTGCCGTTCGCGGGGCGGAAGGCATGCGTACCGATGCCGTCCTTGTGGTAGACGACCTTGGCGTGCGTGCCGTCGAACCGCATCTGGTCACGGGTCTGGATGTCGAAATTGCCGTGGGCGGAGGTGGAGACGTACTGGACCTGGTCGTTCTGCACCCACACCACGACGTGCTCCCAGTCGTTGCGGTGCCCGCCGAGCCCGCTGCCGACCACGGCCTGGTCCTTCTCGAAGTAGAGGCCGTACATGATCGCGCACCAGCCGTTGTTGCACTTGGACCGCGAGTATCCGTTGGTGTTGTCGAGGTCCCAGGAGTCGCGGCACTGGCCGTTGAGCGCACCGCTCGGGTTGAGGCCCGGGTTGATGGTCCCGTCCTGGCCGATGGCCGGGGTGGGGTAGCAACCGTCGGTGTCGTAGTCGAACGCAGGCTGGAACGTCTGCTCAAGTCCGTCCGCGTTGGCGGGCAGGGCGCTGGGGGGATCGGCGGCGAAAGCGCTCCCGGGCAGTGCGATGACCAGTGCGACGGCACTGCCAAGGGTGAATGAGACCTTGCGGATGCGCGAGCTTTTCTTCACTGCGTCCTCCTGATCGACCGCGGCGTGGGGCATCGGTCATTTTGACATGCTCGGTTCATCCTCAACGGCTCTTGTTGACATACCGAGCGTCAGAAAGTGTCAGTGTGGTGAAAGATCAACCAATAGAGGGGGTGGGCGACTCAGGGCACGCCCCGGAGGTACGCGGCCACCGCCGGACAAGCCACGCCAATCCACCCGTCGAACCGCCCGTCAGCACACCCGTCAAGCCGCCCGGTCCACACTCCGGTTCGCGCCCTGATTCACGATCCGGTCGGGAAACACGTCTCCGAACCGGCCCGCCAGCTCGTCCGCCAGCCTGCTCCGCACCTCGACCAGCCGCGCGATCCGTTCGTCCAGCGCCGCCAGTCGACGGGCGGTCACCTCGGCGACCGGGCAGTGGTCCAGCCGCTCCCGGGGGCCCGGCCCCGCGTCCTCGCCGTCCATCGGGTACACCATGTCGAGGACATCGACGAAGGTCTTCAGATCGCCGATCGTCAGACCCGCCTCCAGGAGCCGGCGTACGGCACACAACCGGTGGACGTCCTCGGGGCCGTACTCCCGGTGGCCGGACGCCATGCGCCTGGCCCGCAGCAGGCCCTCCTGCTCGTAGTACCGCAGTGCCCGCGGGGTGAGGCCGGCGGCCGCCGCCGCATCGCCGATACGCATGGCAGATCCCTCCAGGTCGGGCGCCCTCGGTCCGACAACGATCACAATTCCACCAGCACGGCGCCCGTGTGGCGTCCTTCGAGCAGTTCGCACAGCGCCCGGGGCGCCTGGTCGATGCCCGACAGCCGCACATGCGGAAAGACGATGGTCCCTTCGCGCAGGCCACGCCCGAACTCCCGCATGCCCTCGGGGATCGCGTCCAGATGATCGCTGCCCGACATCCCGCGCAGCGTGATCCCCCGCATGATGAGCGAGCCGGTGTCGATCCCGACGGGCGCCGCGAAGTCGCCGGAGAGCTGGCCGGACAGCGCGCCGACGAGTCCCACGCGCGCGCCCCGCCCGGCCACCGCCAGCGCCGCGACCAGCTGCTCACCGCCGACGTTGTCGAAGACCACGTCCAGGCCGTCGGGGGCCGCCTCCCGCAACTGCTCCTCGATCGGGGCCGCCGCTCCCCGGATGACGACGGCGTCGTACCCCAACTCCCGCACCAGGTATTCACCCTTGAGCCGGGAGCCCGTACTGCCGATCACCCGCCCGGCCCCGCGCAGCCGTGCGAACTGCCCGGCCATCGTCCCGACACCGCCGGCCGCGCCGGTCACGAACACCGTGTCCCCGGGCCGCACTTCGGCGCCCCGTACGACACCGAGCCACGCGGTCATCGCCTGGGAGAGGTACGCGGCCGGATCGGGCAGCTCCGCAGGGTCGACGCGCCGGGCCTCGGCCACGTCGACGGCCGCGTACTCACGCCAGCCCCGACTGTGCGTCACGAGATCACCCGGCGCCAACTTGCCGCCCGGCGCCACCACCACCTCGCCGACCGCGGGCGCCCACAGCGGCTCGCCCAACTCGGCCGCCGGAACGGGCAGATCGGCGCCACCCCCCAGCAACGTACGCATCACGGCGGCGACGCTCATCAGCCGATTGCGCACCAGCACCTGCCCGGCCCCCACCTCGGGGACCGGCACCCGGACCACCTCGAAGTGATCGGTGCTGAGCAGACCGTCCGGCCGGGCACGCAGCCACACTTCACCGTGGGTGGCAGGGACAGCGGCGGTCATCGCGACTCCTCAGGACGGGGACGACGGGTCGTGACGACGGTAGGACTTGACGCCTACGTCAAGTTCAAGTCCCCGCCCGAATTCAAGTGCCCGTCGAACCAGGGGCGTTCAGCGGGAGCGTGACGCCCGGTGGGGCGTTCGGTGGGACGTCCGGTGCTTGCCGGGCGGCTGGACGAGCTGCTGACCGCCACCGCGCTCCGTGCGGAGGCGCGAACCATCTTCGAGGCCGTCGCCGAACCGGCGGACCACGCCAGGTACGCCCGTTGTGCCGCGTCCCGACGAGGCCGCTGGTCGAAGCTTCTCCGCCCGTTCGGACGCCGACAGGCCGGGCGCCGAAGCCTTGATGGATCACGAACCGCGTGGGAGTTGCCTTCGAGCGCACTCCAACTCGTAGCTTCGATTCATGACCACTCAACAGCATCGGATCGGCTCCGGATTCGGAGCCCGCAGCACCACGGGCGACGTCCTGCGGGGCATCGACCTGTCCGGCCGGCTCGCGGTCGTCACCGGTGGTTACTCGGGACTCGGCCTGGAGACCACCAAGGCACTCGCCGGCGCCGGAGCGCGCGTGGTCGTCCCCGCGCGGCGGCCCTCGACCGCCGAGGCCGCGGTCGAGGGGATTGACGGCGTGGAGGTGGACGAGCTGGATCTGACGGATCTGCGCAGCGTCGAGGCCTTCGCCGACCGGTTCCTCGCCTCGGGCCGCGGCATCGACCTGATGATCGACAACGCCGGGATCATGGCTTCCCCGGAGACGCGCGTCGGGCCCGGCTGGGAGGCGCAGTTCGTCACCAATCACCTGGGCCACTTCGCGCTCGTGAACAGGTTGTGGCCGGCGATCGAGCGCGGCGGGGCGCGCGTGGTGTCGGTGTCCTCCAACGGCCACCAGCTCTCGCCCATGCGCTGGGACGACGTGCAGTTCGAGCGGGGTTACGACAAGTGGCAGGCGTACGGCCAGGCGAAGACCGCCAACGCGCTGTTCGCGGTCCAACTGGACGCATTGGGACGGGACTCCGGGGTACGGGCCTTCTCGCTGCATCCCGGCACCATCGCCACATCGCTGGGACGTCACATGTCCGAGGCGGAGTTGGCTGATCTGTCGACGGCGATCGACGCCAGCCCGACGAACGGTGGCTGGAAGACACCCGAACAGGGCGCCGCGACGCACGTCTGGGCGGCGACCTCGCCGCAGTTGGTGGGCATGGGCGGGGTGTACTGCGAGGACTGCGACATCGCCGAGCCCGCCGCCCCGGACACCGTGCTGGGCAGCGGGGTGAACGCCTGGGCGACCGACCCCGAACAGGCCGCGCGGCTGTGGCGGTTGTCGGCGGAGCTGACCGGGGTGGACGCGTTCGCCACGGGGGTGTGAGCCCGAGGTGCCGAACCGTTGGCCGGGCGGATGCGCCCGGCCAACGGTGAGAGACAGCCGGTCGAAGACAGGCGGCCGGAGACAGCCGGTCAAGGACCGACGTCATGGACGGACGTCGGGGCCAGCCGACCCGAGGGCAGCGCGTCAGGCCTTCAGCGCCTCGGCGATCGTCTCGGCCGACGGCGTCGTGGGCCTGCCCGTCAGGCGGGACAGGTCACCCGTCGTACCGACGAGGAGTCCGCGCTCGATGGCCTTGTCCACGTCCACGAGGAGCCCGGCCATCGCCTCGGGCACACCGGCGCCCATGAGGATGCCCAGCAGCGTCTCACCGGGGACGTTGTTGTAGGCGATCGTCCGGCCGGTCTGCCTCGACAGCTCCGCCGCGTACTCGGCGAGGGACCACGCCGTGTCGCCGCACAGCTCGTACGCCTTGTTCAGATGCCCCTCGCCGGTCACCACCGCGGCTGCCGCCGCCGCGTAGTCCGCGCGGCTCGCACTGGCGACGCGGCCCTCGCCCGCCGCGGCGACGACGGCGCCGTGCTCCAGCACGGGCGCCAGGTTCTCGGTGTAGTTCTCGGTGTACCAGCCGTTGCGCAGGAAGGTGTACGGCAGCCCGGAGTCCAGGATCAGCTGCTCGGTGACCTTGTGCTCGGCGGCCAGTCCGAGGTCGGCGTCGGGGCCGCCCAGGATGCCGGTGTACGCGAGCTGTGCGACGCCCGCCGCCCGCGCGGCGTCGATGACGGCGGTGTGCTGCGGTACGCGGCGGCCGACCTCGCTGCCGGAGACGAGCAGGACGCGGTCGCCGGCCCGGAAGACGTCCGTCAGCGTCTCGGGCCTGTCGTAGTCGGCGATCCGCACCTCCACACCGAGCGCCGCCAGGGGCGCGGCCTTCTCCCGGTCCCGCGCGACGGCGGTGATCTCGCCCGCCGGCACATCGGCGGTCAGCAGGGATTCGATGACGAGACGGCCGAGGTGTCCGGTCGCTCCGGTGACGACGATGCTCATGAGACGCCCTATCCATTTCCTACGGTTTGCCAGGCTTGGCACTGGTTCGTAACTCGCTGGACCAACGATAGGTTCCACACTTCCCGTGAGGAAGTACCCACCTTGAAGTAAGGTACCGGAATGGACGAAAGCGCTCCCGGCCCCGACGTCAACCGGCGGATGTGCCCCTCCCGGATCGTGCTGGAACATGTCACCAGCCGTTGGGGCGTGCTGGTGCTGGCCGCCCTGCTGGAGCGCTCGTACCGCTTCAGCGAACTGCGCCGCGCGGTCGACGGAGTCAGCGAGAAGATGCTCGCCCAGACCCTTCAGACCCTGGAACGGGACGGCTTCGTCCACCGCGACGCCAAGCCGGTCATCCCGCCGCGCGTGGACTACTCACTCACCGACCTGGGCCGCGAGGCGGCCGAGCAGGTGTGGGGGCTGGCGCGCTGGACGGAACGGCGGCTGGACGCGGTGTTCACGGCCCGCGAGGCGTACGACGAGGCACGCTCGTCCGCGTCCGAGGCCGCGTCCGAAACCGCATCGCAGCCCGCACCACAGCCCGCACCGAAGCGCGCGTCGAGGCCCGGATCGCGGCCCGCGCCGCAATCCGCGCCGCGGTAGCCCGCCCTCGACAGGGCCGGAACCCTCCGAGCACCCATCCGCTTCGCGACCGCGAACGCGGGCACACAGCCGCGCCGTTGCGCCTTCCCCGCCGGACGAGCGCCCGCCCCCTGCACGTTCCGTCGCCTTTTCCACCGGCACGGCACACCTTTTGATGAATCATTAGAAAGTTCCAGAGATTCGTACCGAACCTCTGGACAGTCCCCACGCGGCGCTCTAATGTCTCGGCCCACCGAGACATTGTTTCGTCGCGGTAACACCGCAGCCGATCGGCGTTCCCCCGAACGCCCTTCACCACACGAGTCTTTCCACGTCTCTCCCCCCATGGCCGGGCCACCGCCCGTCACGAGGCGCTGCGTCGATCGCCGTCACGACGGTCGTCGCACACGCACCGTGCAGCACCCCCGTCGCAGGACGGGGAAACCGGCCGGGTCACCGACTCTGCCGTGACCGCAGCTGAAGGGAAGCGACATGAAGATCCGTACGTTCATCGCGACGGCCTCGCTCGTGGCATCCGGGAGCCTGGTGGCCTTCTCCGGCTCCGCCCAGGCCGCCCTCTACACCACCTGTGTCGGCGACGGCGGGGCCGTGACCGTCAGCAACGACCTGGTCGTACCGGCCGGGAAGTCCTGCACCCTCACCGGTACGAGAGTCAAGGGCTCGGTGACGGTCGAGGCCGGCGCCGACCTCGTGGCGGCGGGCGCCACCTTCAACGGCGCGGTCAACGTCGAGGAGAACGCCTACCTCGACCTCACCGACACCACCGTCAAGGGCGCGCTGACGACCAAGTCCGCGTTCGGCACGCACCTGGAGAAGAGCAACCTCAAGACGGTCGACGCCACCGAGGGATTCGTCTACGCGGTCGACTCGACGCTCGGCGGGAACGTCAGCACCGAGGACGGCGAGCTGTATGTCTCCGGCAGCACCCTCAACGCGGCGCTGACGGGCGAGGGCAACCAGTACACCGACGTGTACGACTCCACCGTCAAGGGCGCGCTCACCGTCAACGGGAACACCCTGGGCGGCGTGTTCTGCGCCAGCGAGGTGTACGGCGCCGCGAAGTACTCGGGCAACGCCGACAACCTCCAGATCGGCGGCGAGGGCGTGCTCGGATCCTGCGCGGGCGCCTCGTACTTCGGCGGCAACCTGGCCGTCACCGACAACACCGCGAACTCCGTGCTCGACAACGCGATCGTGCGTGGCGGACTCACCGCGACCGGCAACAACCCCGTCCTGGTCGTAGGCGAGTTGGCGCGTATCCGCGGCGCCGTCACCGGGGACACCGCCGCCGCCGGCGCGTCGTCCTCCCGCTCCGCCAAGAAGGCCGCGCCGCAGGACCGTGGCGCCGAGCTGGCCGAGAAGGCCGCCGAGCGCGCCGCGGCCGCGAAGGCCGACGCCCACGAGGCCGGCAAGTCCCGCCTCTGACGCCGGGCGGCACCCGCCGCGACACCAGCGGGTGACGGCGACCGCCCCCGTCGCCGTACCTGCGAACCCCCGCGACCCCGCGACCCCGCACCGAAGCAGCTACGCCTCGACACACCCACGCCCTACGCACCGCTCGGCGCTTCCCCTCCCGCCGGCACAGCAGTCACCCTCCGCCGTCGCGGCGCGCACCGACGAGAGCAGCCACTCCGGCCGCGCGCGCCCCGGTTCGTACCCTCTTCTCCTCATTCCCCAGGAGTGACCGTGAGCCATATTCACAAGTCCTTCGATCGCAGGGACTTCCTGCGCGCCACCGCCGGCACCACCGTGGCCCTCGCCGCCGCCTCCGTCACCGGGGCCACCGCGACCTCGGCCGCCGCCGCGCCGAGCAGTCTGTCCATCCCCAAGGACCGGATCGGCATCCAGCTCTACAGCATCCGCGACAAGGTCTCCTCACTCGGCTTCGCCGTCGTACTCGCCGAGCTGGCCCGGATCGGCTACAAGGAGATCGAGTTCGCCGGGTACACCCAGAACACGTCCATCCTTGGCCGGCAGATCACCGTCCCCGAGATCCGCAAGCTGCTCGACGACAACGGGCTGACCGCGGTCGGCAGCCATGTCGGCATCGGCAACTTCCGCTCCAACCTGCAGGGCGAGCTGGACGCCGCGCAGATCCTCGGCATGCCGCACGTGGGCACCGCCAACGCGCCGACGAACGTCAACACCGTCGCGGGCTACCGCGCCGCAGCCGACGAGTTCAACGTCTGGGGCGCCGCGGCGACCGCGCGCGGTCTGAAGCTCTACCAGCACAACCACGCGGGCGAGTTCGCGTTCGCCACCGACCAGCCGTCGGTCCGGCTGTACGACGTGTTCCTCAAGAACACCGACCCGCGCCACGTCTATCTGGAACTGGACATCTACTGGGCGTACGTGGGCCAGTACCGCTGGCCCGGATTCGACCCGGCGGCGTACGTGCGCAACCAGCCGTACCGCTACCCGCTGTTCCACATGAAGGACGGCGACGCCAACTCGGCGAACGCCAACGGCTTCGACATCGTCGAGTTCGGTGCCGGAGACCTCCCGTACGAGAAGTTCATCCGCGACATCGGGCCGCGCGCCTCGCACGTCGGCATCTGGGAGCAGGACACCGCTCCCAACACCCTGCCGAATCCGCCGGGTTCGTTCGGCGCGGCCGAGCGCAGCTTCACGGCACTCAAGGGACTCCTCGGCTGAGCGAGCCTCCCCCGAAGAGCACGCGAGGCGCCTCCGCGCGCGGGGGCGCCTCGCGTGC
>NZ_JBHUUW010000018.1:0-139256 GCF_042670825.1 Streptomyces sp. NPDC057137
GAGTGCGCCCGGCGCCGCTCGCTTTCCGGGGAACGGAGCGCGAGCCGGCGCCCAACTCGTGACAACGTCGCGCGAGTTGTGACACCGAGCGCGCTCGGAGACGGGACGCGCAGCGAAACCGGGCGGCCCGCACGTGGGACGCCCGCCGAAAGACGGGACCTGCCGGGTGACCACCCCTGAACAGACGACCGGACAACCCGACTCGGGACCCAGCGGCTACGCGGCGGCCCGGCTGCGCCTTCTCCACGAGAAGACGCGGTCCGGGCCGCCGCGCCGCGCCGCCCTGGCACGCCTCACGGACGACTGGCTGCACGCGCTGTTCACCGCCGCGGTCCGCGAGGTGGGCGTCCAGGGCGCGGCCCTCGTCGCCGTCGGCGGCTACGGACGCGGTGAACTGTCCCCCCGTAGCGACCTCGACCTTCTTCTCCTGCACGACGGTGGCTCCGACGCCGCGGCCATCGCCGCGCTCGCGGACCGCGTCTGGTACCCCGTGTGGGACCTCGGGCTCGCCCTCGACCACTCCGTGCGTACGACGTCCGAGGCCCGCAAGACCGCCGGCCAGGACCTCAAGGTGCAACTCGGGCTCCTCGACGCCCGCCACATCGTCGGCGACCCGGCGCCCACCGCCGCCCTGCGCACCGCCGTACTCGCCGACTGGCGCAACCAGGCCCCCAAGCGCCTTCCCGAACTGGACGAACTCTGCCGCGAACGCGCGGAGCGCCAGGGCGAGCTGCAGTTCCTTCTCGAACCCGACATCAAGGAGGCACGGGGCGGGCTCAGGGACGCCACCGCGCTGCGCGCCGTCGCCGCGTCCTGGCTGGCCGACGCCCCCCGCGAAGGCCTCGCCGACGCCCGCCGCGCGCTCCTCGACGTACGCGACTCCCTGCACCTGACGACGGGCCGGGCCACCGATCGGCTCGCCCTCCAGGAGCAGGACGGCGTCGCCGCGGACCTCGGCATCGACGACGCCGACGAACTCCTGCGGCAGGTCTACGAAGCGGCGCGCACCGTGTCGTACGCCTCCGACGTCACCTGGCGCGAGGTCAACCGCGTCCTGCGCTCCCGCGCCGCCCGCCCCCGGCTCCGTGCCCTCCTCGGCGGCGGCAGCAGGCCCGCCCCGGAGCGGACACCGCTCGCCGAAGGCGTCGTGGAGCAGGACGGCGAGGCCGTACTCGCCAGGACGGCGCGCGTCGAACACGACCCCGGACTGCCGCTGCGCGCCGCAGCCGCCGCAGCCCAGTCCGGGCTGCCGATCTCGCCGTACGTCGTCCGCCGGCTCGCCGCCGCGCCCCCGCTGCCCGTGCCGTGGCCCGCCGCGGTGCGCGAGGAATTCGTCACGCTGCTCGGCGCGGGGCAGCCGACCGTCGACGTATGGGAGGCGTTCGAGGCCGAAGGGCTCATCACCCGCCTCATCCCCGAGTGGGAACGCGTCCGTTGCCGGCCCCAGCGCAACGCCGTGCACACCTGGACCGTGGACCGCCACCTCGTCGAGACGGCGGTCGAGGCGTCCGCGTTCACCCGGCGCGTGAGCCGCCCCGACCTGCTCCTGGTCGCCGCCCTGCTCCACGACATCGGCAAGGGTCTGCCGGGCGACCACTCCGAGGCCGGCGAGCCCGTCGCGCGCTCCGTCGCCCTGCGGATCGGCTTCGACCGCGCCGACGCCGATGTCGTCGCCGCGCTCGTACGCCACCATCTGCTGCTCGTCGAGACGGCCACGCGGCGCGACCTGGACGACCCGGCCACCGTCAGCTCCGTCGCCGAGAAGGTCGACTCGCTGACCACCCTCGAACTGCTCCACGCGCTCACCGAGGCCGACGCCCTCGCCACCGGCCCCGCCGCCTGGTCCACCTGGCGCGGATCGCTCGTCACGGACCTCGTCGGCCGCGTCGCGGCCGCCCTCGCGGGCAAGCCACCGGCCGCACCGCGCCCCGTGGTGACCAGTGCCGAACAGGAACGCCTCGCCGTCGAGGCGCTGCGCACCGGCGGCCCCGTGCTGTCCCTCCACACCCAGCCGGAGCCTCCCCAGGAGGACGACGAACCGGAGCCGGTCGGCGTCGAACTGCTCATCGCCCTGCCCGACCGCCCCGGTGTCCTGCCGGCCGCCGCCGGAGTCCTCGCGCTGCACCGTCTCACCGTGCGCGCCGCCGATCTGCGCATCGTCGAACTGCCCACGGCGCTCGGCGAGGTCTCCGACGTCCTGCTGCTGAGCTGGCGGGTCGCGGCGGCGTACGGCTCCCTGCCCCAGGCGACGCGGCTGCGCGCGGACCTCGTGCGCGCCCTGGACGGTTCGCTCGACATCCGGTCCCGGCTCGCGGAGCGCGAGGCCGCCTATCCCCGGCGGCGCGGCACACAGGCTCCACCGCCCCGTGTGACGGTGGTGCCGGGCAGCTCGGAGCTGGCCACCGTCATCGAAGTACGCGCGCAGGACGCCCCTGGTCTGCTGCACCGGATCGGGCGGGCGCTGGAGGAGGCGGCGGTACGGGTCCGCAGCGCGCACGTGTCCACGCTGGGCGCGAACGTCGTGGACACGGTGTACGTCACGCGCGCCGACGGCGCCCTCCTGACGGACGGGGAGGCGACGACGGTCGCGAAGACGGTGGAGGAGGCCCTGCGCGGCTGACCGCGGCGGAGGCCGTACGAGGCCGACCACAGGGGCCGTGGAGCGGGGCGGGCACGGCGCCGTACGGGGCCGTGCGACGCCGCGGCGGAGGGCCCCGTACGGGCATTCACACCGGGCAGGGCCCCCCGTGTTCGCCCGGCCGGATACCCTGGAGAGCAATCCACCCTGCCCCCGACCCCTGAGGACCTACGAGCGCCGTGTTCGATACCCTCTCCGATCGCCTCTCAGCGACTTTCAAAACCCTCCGCGGCAAGGGGCGACTGTCCGAGGCGGACATCGACGCCACCGCACGCGAGATCCGCATCGCGCTCCTCGAGGCGGACGTCGCGCTCCCAGTGGTCCGCGACTTCACCGCGAAGGTCAAGGAGCGGTCGCGCGGGGAGGAGGTCTCGCGGGCGCTCAATCCCAGCCAGCAGATCATCAAGATCGTCAACGAGGAACTCGTAGGCATCCTCGGCGGCGAGACGCGGCGCCTGCGCTTCGCCAAGCAGCCGCCGACCGTGATCATGCTCGCGGGTCTGCAGGGTGCGGGCAAGACGACCCTCGCGGGCAAGCTGGGTCTCTGGCTCAAGGGCCAGGGCCACTCCCCGCTGCTGGTCGCCTGCGACCTCCAGCGCCCCAACGCCGTGAACCAGCTCTCCGTCGTTGCCGAACGCGCGGGCGTCTCGGTGTACGCCCCCGAGCCCGGCAACGGCGTCGGCGACCCGGTCAAGGTCGCCAAGGACTCCATCAAGTACGCGAAGGACCGCGTCCACGACGTCGTCATCGTCGACACCGCCGGTCGTCTCGGCATCGACGAGGAGCTGATGCGGCAGGCCGCGGACATCCGCGACGCCGTCAGCCCCGACGAGGTCCTGTTCGTGGTCGACGCGATGATCGGCCAGGACGCGGTCAACACCGCGGAGGCCTTCCGCGACGGCGTCGGCTTCGACGGCGTCGTTCTGTCGAAGCTCGACGGCGACGCCCGCGGCGGCGCCGCGCTCTCCATCGCGCACGTCACGGGCAAGCAGATCATGTTCGCCTCCAACGGCGAGAAGCTGGACGAGTTCGACGCGTTCCACCCGGACCGCATGGCGTCCCGCATCCTCGACATGGGCGACATGCTCAGCCTCATCGAGAAGGCCGAGCAGACCTTCAGCCAGGCCGAGGCCGAGAAGATGGCCCAGAAGCTGGCGAAGGGGCCCAAGGAGTTCACGCTCGACGACTTCCTGGCGCAGATGGAACAGGTCCGGAAGATGGGCTCCATCTCGAAGCTGCTCGGGATGCTGCCCGGCATGGGGCAGATGAAGGACCAGATCAGCAACATCGACGAGCGGGACGTCGACCGTACGGCCGCGATCATCAAGTCCATGACGCCGGGCGAGCGGCACGAGCCGACCATCATCAACGGCTCACGCCGGGCGCGTATCGCCAAGGGTTCCGGCGTCGAGGTCAGCGCCGTGAAGAACCTGGTGGAGCGCTTCTTCGAGGCCCGCAAGATGATGTCGAAGATGGCGCAGGGCGGCGGGATGCCGGGTATGCCCGGCGCTCCGGGCTCGGGTGGCGGCCCCGGCCGGCAGAAGAAGCAGCAGAAGCAGGCCAAGGGGAAGCGGCGCTCCGGCAACCCGATGAAGCGCAAGGAGGAGGAGCAGGCCGCGGCGGCGCGGCGCGAGGAGGCGGCGCAGGCGGGTGGCGCGTTCGGCCTCCCGGCGGCCGAGGCGGACAAGAACTTCGAACTGCCCGACGAGTTCAAGAAGTTCATGGGCTGACGCCTCTGGGGCCCGGTGTGACGGGCGGCGGCGCGGGGCCGCTTGTGCGGTTGCCCGGCGCCGCCGACGTATTCGCTGCGGCTACCGCGCCGCGCCGGGCGGTCCGCCGAGCAGCGTCGCTCCCGTCGTGAGCGCGCTGGCGTCCAGGCCGAGGGCCGCCGCGGCCGTCGCCCCGACGTCCGCCAATGTGGCGGCGTCCGGCAGGAGTTCGATCCCCGCGCCGTCCGGGCGGTGGATCAGGACGGGGACGTACTCGCGTGTGTGGTACGCGTGGCCGATCGTCGGGTCGTTGCCGTGGTCGGCCGTGACGATCAGACGGTCGCCCGGCGCGGTGAGCAGCCCCATCAGTTCGGTGAGCCCGACGTCGACCTGCTCCAGGACGCTCCCGTAGCGCCCCGTGTCCTGCTGGTGGCCCGCGAGATCGCTCTCCTGGACGTTGGCGACCACGAGGCCGCCCTGCCCGCCCCGTACCGCCGCCAACGTGTGCTCCAGCACCTCCGCCGTCGCGACCGCGGGGCGCCGAACGGCGGCCTCGCACGCCAGGATGTCCGCCGCCTTGCCGACGAGGGTGACAGGCAGGCCCGCACGGGCGGCGACGTCGGGCAGCTGCCCGGTGTGGTCGAGATCCACGCCCAGATGCCGCACCTGGAGCCCGCCGTTGCGGTAGAAGCCGGTGGCAGGCGTGTCCAGCCCGACGGTGCCGCCGTCACCCTCACGTACGTACGTGGAGAGCGCCCCGTCCGCGTGGCCGCCGACGGCGATCACACGGGCGACCGGCGCCACCGCCCGCACCGTACGGGCGATGGAGAGGATCCGGTCGAAGGCCATGTCGTCGAGACGTCCGGAGGCGTTCCAGTTGATGCCGGGGTCGGCCTCCAGGTTGTCGTGGACCAGTACGGCGCCGTCGACGAGCAGCAGCGGCTGCCCCCGCAGGGGCTCGACCAGGTGTCCCGCCGACTTCAGCGCGCCGGTGACCTCGCCGAGATGCCCGGCGAGCGGGGCCACCGTGACCCGGCTGAAGTCCGCGCCCATCATGGTCTGATGCCCGGCGAAGGTGTCCGCTCCGGGGTAGCCGAGTGCTGCCCGGCCGGCGGCGACGGGGCGGCCGGTCCGGCGGGCGAGATCCGGGTGCGGATGGACGAGGCCGAGGCCCAGCGCTCCGAGTGCGGGCAGCCGGAGCGGCCGGCCCAGTGACGCGCGGCAGTGGTCGAGGACATGCCCGCAGGTGTCGGCGGTGAGATCGCCGGGGCGCAGCGCTCCCGCGTCCGGCATCGCGCCGACACCGAACCCGTCGATGACGAGGATCACGGTGGTGCTCATGGCTGTGGCTCCTTATCGGGCCCGGCCCTGGGCGTCGTAGAGGCCGGTCAGCCGGGGTTCTCCGGTGGAGAGCCCGGAGACGACCGCGACGGTCGAGCGGGTGACGAAGATCTGGGTGCGGAAGGCGAGTACGGCGGTGTCCCCGACCTCAACGTCCGCGGCGTGGGTGGGGCGTTGGAGCAGTCGGTAGTAGTCGATGTTCTCCGCGGGCGCGTCCTGTACGGGCAGGCGCAGCCCGGTGCGCGGCAGCAGGGCGTCGTTGATACGGGCGCGCGGGTAGAAGCCGCCGCCGTGGATCGCCGGCCGTCCGTCGGCGAGCGTGTGGGCGACCTCGCTGACGTACACGTAGGCGGGCCGTTCGGGCTGATGGTGGTCGACCGCGTGCAGCGGGGTCGTCCCGGTCAGGGCGTGCCCCGGCTCGCCGTGCGTGGCGCCCAATTCGGCGAGGAGGGGGAGGGTGGCCATGGAGGTGGCACTCGGGGCGCTGAGCTTCAGCCCCTCGTGCCCGCGCGCGGCCAGCAACTCGCGCGCCGTGATCGTGAGTTGGAAGTTCTGCGTGGGGGCCGGTGCGCCGGTCAACGGATCGCACAGGACACAGGGGAACGCGGTGACGCCCGCGATTCTGATGCCCGGCAGCGCCTCGGCCGCCGCCGCGAAGTCGTCGAGCCCGGCGAGCGGTACGCCGCCCTCCTGCCCCGGATAGACCTTGTCGGTGCCCTCAAGACGTACGAGAACGTCCTGGACGAAGCCGAGCCGCCGGGCGGCGTCCGAGACGGCGCGTGCGTTGGCCAGGTCGAACACGGTCACTGTCTCCGGCCGCCAGCCGAGCATCTCGGGCAGCTGACGGGGCGGAATCTGTACGAGGTGGCCGAGGTTGCCGGCCCGTGCCCCCGCGTCGTGCAGCAGCCGCGCCTCGTACGGATCGATCGCCGCGAACCGGGGGATGTGCCGGGCGATCGCCCGGATCAGCGCCGGATTGCGGCCGATCTGCTTGACCACGAACCAGAGCGACAGGCCGAGCCGTTCGGCCTCGCCGGCCAGCAGCGCGGCGTTGGCCTCCACGGCGTCGGCGTCGATCACGTACGTATCGGGCGGGACGGTGCCGGAGTTGTGCAGCGAGACCGCCACATCGACGAGCTCGGGGTTGCGGGCCAGGACGGCGTCCAGGAACACGTTCAGTCCTTCAGGTCGTGCAGCGAACGGCGGAGGATCTCGATCACCAGATCGGCGCCGGCCCGCATGGGGTTGATCCGCACGGTCCGGTCGGCGAGCTCCGGAGCGTCGTCGAGGGACGAGCTGGACATCCGGTAGAAGAGCGGGGCGATCTCGTAGCGGGAGTTGGAGCCTACGGGGTACGGCGCGGCGCCGTACCGCGCCGCCGCGGCGGGCAGTTCACGCGCGACGGGGCGGTCCAGGCGTACGAGCAGACAGCGATCCTGCGCGTTGGCGATCCGTACCTCCGCCACACCGGGCACCTCCCCGGCGGCGAGCCGGTCGGCGATCTCGGCGCCGACCTGCGACTGGACGGCCCACATGGCGGGGACATGGGTGAGGGCGCGCAGCGCGTCGAGCGCCTGGTGGCCCTGCACCTGACCGCCGCCCGAGTAGTTGTCGGCGCGCACGCGCGCGACGACGTCGGCCGCCCCGACGACGGCGCCGACTCCCTCTGGCCCGTGCAGCTTGAAGAGCGAGAAGCACGAGGCATCGGCGCCCAGCTCAACTCCGCACAACGGGGCGCGCATTACCGCGTAGTTGTCGTCCACGATCGTGCGCACCTCGGCGGCGCGGCAGGCCGCGAGGACGTCTCCCGCGTCGTACGAGTCGGCGAGCCGTTGCCGGCTGTGCTGGACGTACGCCCACCCGAACTCACCCGAGTCCAGGGCCCGGCGGAGCGCTGCGCCGTCGTTGAAGTCCGCCTCGACGGTGCGGACTCCGAGCCCGCGCAGGGTCACCGCGGTCGTGCGGTAGACCGGTGCCCGGTGGATCAGCAGCGGGTCACCGGCGCCGACGGCGCCCTGCAGCGTGGCCCGGATGGCACCGGTACCCGCGCCCTGCACCAGGGCGGCGTCCTCGGCGCCGAAGAAGTCGGCCAGCACCGACTCGACCCGCGCGGTGGTACGGGGCCGGCCCAGGTCCGGCACCACACCCGCGTCCGCCTCGAAGAGCTGCTGCCCCTCGAATCGCGTGGCGACGCACTCCAGCAGCCTGAACTGCATCCGGACCGCGTCGTCCAGCGGGATCGTCGTCAGGGGGAAGGTCCGCGGCAGTTGTACGGACATCTCAGTGGTTCTCCTTCGTGTCCGCACCGGTCAGGAACCGGAGCGGATTGCGCCGTGTCATCAGATCGATCAAGTCATCGTCCACGCCGGCGGCGCGCACCCGGGGCAGGAAGGACCGGAAGAGATGCCCGTAACCCTGCCCGCCCTCCGACCGCAGATAGGCGTGCCGGGAGATGTCGCAGCTGAGCAGGACGCGGTCGGCGTGGCCGGCCTCCAACAGGGCCAGCAGGAGCCGCAGCCGCGTGGTGTCGCTCTGGTAGCTCTCCTTGCCGACGGTGTCGAAGGCGACGTACGCGCCGCTCGCCGCCAGCTCACGGTGCACCGTCGGGGCGTCGAGCAGGTCCTGGTGGCCCAGCGAGATCCGGTGCGGTGGGAGACCGGCGCCGGTGAGCAGTTCCAACTGGGCGAGACCGCCGTGGCCGAGCTGGGCGTGGGTGGCCACCGACAGCCCCGTGGCGACGGCGGCGTGCGCCGAGGCCAGCAGGGCGCGGGTCTCCGGCTCGGTCGGCGTGTCGCCGTGGCTGCCGATCTCGCCGAGTACGCCGGGCCGGATTCCGGTGTCGCCGAATCCGGCGTCGATCTCCCGTACGAGGGTCGCGGTCAGTTCATCGACGCCCGCCCCGTCGAGCTCCGCCGGATGGAACGGCTCGTAGTACCAGCCCGTGGCGGCCACCACCGGCACCCCGGACTCCGCGGAGATCCGGGCCAGGGCGTGCGGACGGCGCCCCATGCCGCGGCAGGTCAGCTCGACGACCAGGCCGAGGCCGTACTCCTCGCGCAGGGCCGCCAGTTCCGCGGTGACGGCGGCCCCGTGCAGGTCCGCGTCGAGAACCGCCGCGCCGTCTCCGGCGCGGTCGAGATCGAGGACCAGGTGTTCGTGGGCGAGCACGGGGCCGAGTACGGCGGAGACGGGCAACGGGCCGGTGACGGTGCGCAGATGGCGCGGCCGGCGCGCGTCGTCACCGGTGTCGGGTGCCGTGCCGGAGTCCGGGTGCTGCATGGTGCGGGGGGCCTTCCTGTGTGATGCGTGTTCGTTACGGCGAGTCCCTTGGCGCCCCCTACCCCTTGATCGGAGTGAACAGGTCCATCCAATAGAGGACGTTCAGCAGCACGCCGCCCACGATGACCGCGGCGGGCGCCGCTGCCATCCGCACCACGGGGCGGCCCATCGACTCGTTCAGCAGGTAGAGCCCGCCCACGATGAGGATGCCGAGGCCCCCTCCCATGACGTTGGCGGCCATCAGCGAACCGAAGAGGATGGCGAGCCCCAGGGCGTCGCCGATCGCGCTGCGCAGATGCTCGGAGGAGTCGCGGACGCTGGGCAGTTTCCCGAGGACCTTGCCGATGGCGGAGAGCGCCAGCACCTCGATGGCGAAGACCGCCGCGCCGACGATGGCGGCGAGAAACGGGTTCGGCATGAGGTAGCCGATGGGGTAGACGAAGGTGAAGCCGGCGATGCCGTACGCGCCGGAGGCGAGCGCGGTCGTCGCGATCAGCGGTACGAAGCCGAAGGCCCGGTAGAAGTCCACCTGGGCGGCCTCCGCGTAGTCGCCCTTGGCGATCAGGAAGCTCGTCGCCTCACCACCGCCGAACACATGCGACTGGGCCAGTACGCAGACGCCCGCCCCGAGCAGCATGAACAGCGGCAGATGGCGGCGCAGCCGCAGCGCGCTCGCGCTGAAGAGCGAGGCCATCGGATCTTCCGCGTCGTCCGTCGCCCCGTTCTTCCCCTCCTGGGCCGAGTCGCCCGCCGCGGCTGCCTTCGCCGCCTCGGCCCGGTCCAACTTCCGCTGCGCCATGTCCTTGTTGACGGCGAAGCCGATGAGCGTCAGGACTCCGACGGCCATCGCGATGGAGCCGGGGAAGATGTCGGGCCAGACCTTCATCGTCATCACGACGAGCGCCAGCTCGACGACCGCGGCTATCCCGCCCCGTAGCCGCCCGAACTGCTTGGTGATGGCGAGCACCGGAAAGAGCGTGAACAGGAACAGGATCGGCGTCGACATCTGCTGGAGCGCGGTCAGGAAGTCGACGGGCAGGTCGTGGGCGAGGCTGTTGGCCCCGTTGAGGCCGAACACGACCACGGCGCCCCACGCGCCGCCGAGCAGCGGCGCGATCCACTTCTTGGGCGACAGGATGCCCAGGATGTCGGTGGGCAGGAAGACCAGCCACGGGTTCAGTACGCCGGTGGACAGCGCCATTGGGGCGCCGAGACCGAAGATGAAGCCGGCGGAGAGGCCGAAGGACACGGCGGTGGTGGCGTTGCGCGTGGACCGCCCCTGGATGAAGTCGAGCATGAAGGGGCGCACGCCGTCGTTGAAGACGGCCAGTGCCATATGAGAGATGAACGCGGTCAGCGCACACAGCGCTATCACGGTCAGTTGCTGTGCCAGCGAGAGATCGAGGTCGGTCGAACTCGCTGCGAGGACGCTGTTCACGGGATTCACTCCTCAGTGCCCGGCGGGGCCTGGCCCGGCGCGGGGTCTTACGAGGTCTGTCGAGCCCTTGCGGGTTCGTACGGGGCCGTCAGCCGCGTGCGGCGATGGCGCGGGCCATGAGCGGGGCGACCACGTCGATCTGGTCGATGGCGAAGCCGAAGACCTTCTTGCCTTCCGCCAGCAGGGCGTTCACCTCGTCCTCCGTGGGCACGGAGCGGCCGAAGGTGTGGCAGGCGGGCTTGCCGAGCAGTCCGACGAGTACGCCGAGGGAGGCGCCGGCGCCGGTGTGGCAGGTGCCGAGGAAGTAGTCGGCCTGGCCGCCGCGGAGTTTCATCGCGGCGTCCATGTCGTTGGAGACCACGATCTCGATGCCGTCGAGGCCGAGCTTCTTGACGGTCTCGGTGACCTCGGCCTTGCCGACGCCGCCGGTGAGGATCTTCGTCATGGCTGGTTCCTTCTCATGTCTCATGTCTCGCGCCGTGGGGGCGAGTTCTGGTCGAGCAGGGCGAGGTGCAGTCCGAGGAAGTTGATCTCGGAGTCGGGAAGGGGCGCGCCGAGTTCCGATGCCGCGCGTACGGAGACGGCGCGTGCCCGCGCCACCGCGGCCGGGTGCCCGGCGAGTTCGGCGGCGATCTCGGAGTCGGTGGGGAAGTCCGCGATCGGCTCTCCGTCGAGCAGCCTGGTGAGGGCCATCATGAGGTGGCTGGTGAGCGTGCCGGCCGTCTCCTCGGTGACGGTGCGGCCCTCGGCGGCCAGGGCGTCCAGCTCGGCCGTCACGAACGCGGCGGCCTCGGGCCGGACTTGGCCGCCCTCTCGGAACAGTTGAATGCGTAGGGCGAGCTGGTCGTCCATGGTCGTCCCTTCCTTCGATACGACAGTAACCAGGATTTTGGATTTTGAGCAGAGGCTCGGCTTCTTCTTTTTCTGCGGGGCCGAGGGGCGCCGCCCCGTCGGGGCGGGGCCGGACGTTCCGTACGTCGGGCGGACGGTCAGTACGACGGGGCGCGTTCACCTCGCAGCACCTCGGCCTGGCAGGTGGTGATGAGCGAGAGGTCGAGGGAGTCGCGTACGGCGCCGAGCGCCTTCGCCCCCTCGGTCCTGCCGATGATCGCGGCGCTGGAGTTGCGCAGCGACAGGTCGCGGGTGACCTCGTCGCCCAGCGGCAGTACGTCCACGCCGGCGCCGAGCCGGTCCTGGACCTCGTCGAGGTTCCACAGGGTGGCGTCGACGCGGTCGTGCGCGAACAGGTCGCGCAGCTGCATGTACGACGCCTCGACCCACGTGATGTCCGCGCGCCCGGCGAAGACGCGCTCCGCGAGTATGCGCTGGTCCTCGGAGGCGTGGTCGACGGCGACCCGTAGTCCGTTGGTCTCCAGGGTCACGCCGTGCCGCAGCAACAGCCCGTGCGCTCCCACGTACGTGCCGGGCCCGAGGTCTGCGACCAGTTCCACGGGGCGCTCTTCGATCAGCCGGTCGGCGGCGAAGCGCGAGAGGACCACCAGGTCGACCTTGCCCTCGATCAACGCGGTGGTGCGGGCCCCGGCGCCGCGCATGAACGTGATGGCGAAAGGCGCCCCGGCCTGCTCGAACGCGGCGCGCAGTCCGGTGGCCAGCCCCTCGTAACGGTGCGAGTAGGGCAGCGGCATGGCTGCCAGGAGTGTGCCGAGCCCCGAGAGCCGCCAGAGGACCGAGCGGTCGGAATCGACGAGGAACGTGCCGAGGTGGCCGCGCGCGGTCGTACGGATCGCGCCCGCCGTTTCCAGGAGCTGGAGCGCGGCCTGGACGGTGCCGTTGCCGACGCCCAGTTCCTCGGCGAAGTCGCGGACGCGGGGCAGGCGGGTGTCCGGTTCGTGGTTGAGCAGCAGGACGGCGAGCTGCCGGGCGGCGAGGCCGTTGCGGGTCAGGAAGCGTTCATCGAAGCCGGTCACGGAAGGGACAGTAACCAGTATTCTGGATACTGACAAGAGTGTCCTCAGGATGTCTTTCGCGTGGTCTGGTTGCGTGCTCTCTGCGCGCTCGACGGCTGCCGCGCGCCGCGGTCCTCGGTACCAAGGGCGGCTCGCGGCGCGGACTACGGCACGGTGCCACCCCGCCGCGCCCGCGGCGGGGTGGCACCGTGTTCAAGCCACATGTGGCCTTGTCAGGGCGTGCGCGCGATCAGGTAGCGGAAGACATTGGGCATCCATACGGTGCCGTCGCGCCGGACATGCGGGTGGAGGGCCTCGGTTATCTCCTTCTCCACCTGCGACTGATCCGTCGCCCGCACCGCCGCGTCGAACACTCCGGTCGACAGCAGCCCGCGCAAGGCGCTCTCCATGCCGGCGTAGCCGAACGGGCAGGACACGCGCCCCGAACCGTCAGGCTTCAGCCCGGCCCGCGCCGCCACGTCCTCCAGGTCGTCCCTGAGCGGCGGACGGTAGCCGCCACCCTTGCGCAGCCGCTCCGTCAGCCGCCCCGCGACTCGCAGGACGCCGGACGTCGCGCAGCGCTCCGGCGGGCCCCAGCCGGCGAGCACCACGGGGGTGCCGCGGTCCGCCATCGGTACTGCCTCCGCCAGCGCGGGGCCGAGGCCGTCCGAGTCGCCGGTGGCGACACCGATGGGCTGGAACGCCGTGATCACGTCGTAGGAAGGGCGCTCCGCCTCGGCGACAGCGGTCGCGCCGCCCGTCAGTACGCGCGCTCGGGCCCGGCCGCCGAACGCCCCCGACGACGCCGACGGCGAAGCGGCCACGGCCCTTCCCGGCGCCGTGGAGGATGTCGCGTGCGCCATGGGGCGTACGTCGTGGACGAGCCGCTCACGGGCCAGCGCCACGCGTTCCTGGTCGGCGTCCACGCCGGTGACCTGGGCGCCCCTGGCCGTGGCGATCAGCAGGGCGAGTCCCGAGCCGCAGCCGAGGCCCAGCAGCCTGGTGCCGGGGCCGACCTCCAGACGCTCGTACACCGCCTCGTAGAGCGGCACCAGCATCCGTTCCTGGATCTCGGCCCAGTCACGGGCGCGCTCGCACGCCTCTGTAGAAGGGTCTGTCGAGGCCGCGTTCACCTGCTGCTGGTGGTGCTGGACGAGCGTACGAGTCATGGATAGCGCCCCAATCCGGCGAGAGGTCCTTGTGCCCTGATTGACAGCCCCCGTGTACGTGCGCACCTTCGTTCCCCGTATGCCAGGGAACTCCGCATCCGTGCCCGCGTCCAGTGGTTCGCGGGCAATCCTTGTGTGCTCCGGTCGTGCGCCCCGGCGCACGAAAAATCGCTCTCACCGAACGTTGTCGCCCTACGGTGCGAGCCTCCGCCGAATCGCCGCTGGCCGCGCCCCGTACGCCGCCACTGTGCCCCTGCGCGGAGCCCGCACGGGCAAGGCGGAACGGCTCACGAGGGCCGTGGACGGGTGTCGCTGGAGATTGGGCCGAACGGGTGATGCCGCCGGGGCGTGACCCCTCAACTCCCCATCACCCGCGCCGGTATCGGGTGAATCCGCGCGGCCTGCCCCGGGCGGGGCCGATGCCGGGGATCGGCGGCGCGCCCGTTAATGTCGTTCTTGTGGTCCCGCCCCGTACCGCCCTTCTACGGAGGCCTGAGCGGCGTGGACATCGGTACGGCTGCCCGAACGGTCGCAGCCAGGCATGGGCTCGATCTGGTGTACGTATTTCTCCTACGCGTCCAGACGTAGCCAGTGCTACGTACCGCCTTGTGGCGAGAAGCGAGGCTTCTCCACAGATCTACGCACCCGCCCTCGTCAGGACGCATCAATGGCAACTGACGGGTACGTGCAAAATATTTGGGATGCCCCGGAATGGAACCCGGGAGGCTTCAGGCTCGTTGTTCACGACGTGAGCACGACACCACCTGTTCTCGCCGCAGAGCTGGCGCAGGCGTGGGCCGAGATTCAGCGGCACCACACCGAGCTGCCCGATCTTGCCGCGCCAGAGTCCCTGATCGGAGAGTCGTCGTCCGCCTGCGGCGCCGAGCTCTCCTTCGAGCGACTGCTTCATGAGGCAGTCCATGGCATCGCCGCCGCCCGGGGTGTCCGCGACACCTCCCGAGCAGGCCGCTACCACAACCGCCGATTCCTCGCGATCGCCGAGGAGTTGGGCCTGGACCATTCCGAGGAGCCGCATCCCAGCAGCGGCTTCTCGCTGGTATCACTCAACCCCGAGGCGAGACGGCGCTACCGCCCCACCATCGAGCGACTCCAGCGCGCCCTCGCGGCGCACACGGTCGCGACGACGTCCGACACCGAGCGCAGCTTCCGCGGTCCCGCCGCGCGGCACGGCTCGTCGGGCGGCGGGGTGCGCGTGAAGGCGGTCTGCGACTGCGGCCGTAACGTGCGCGTGGTTCCGTCGGTCCTCGCCCAGGCCCCGATCGTTTGCGGCGGCTGTGGCAAGCCGTTCCGCATTCCGGAAGTGGTCGCCGCTGCGAGCTGAGCACCACCGTTGCCCGCCCGGCCCCGGAGTCGCCCCCGTCAGGAGCCGCCCCGGTCGGGCGGGGCGCGGCGCGCCCGAGGCGTGTGGCACAATGGCCAGCTGTACTCGACAGTCGCACAGGACCCCTCTCTCCTCCGGCTGACGCGTCCATCGGGCACACGAGTACCGCAACCCCACGCGGCATGCGATGTGCCCAACCACGTCAAGATCCAGGAGAGACCACTTCCGTGGCAGTCAAGATCAAGCTGAAGCGTCTGGGCAAGATCCGTTCGCCTCACTACCGCATCATCGTCGCCGACTCCCGTACCCGCCGTGACGGCCGGGCCATCGAGGAGATCGGCCTGTACCACCCGGTGCAGAACCCGTCGCGTATCGAGGTCGACTCGGACCGCGCGCGTTACTGGCTGTCCGTCGGCGCCCAGCCGACCGAGCCGGTTCTCGCGATCCTCAAGCTCACGGGCGACTGGCAGGCGCACAAGGGCCTGCCCGCGCCGGCGCCGCTGCTCCTGCCGGAGCCGAAGGCCGACAAGCGTGCCCTCTTCGAGGCCCTCGCCAAGGACGGCGACGAGCCCAAGGGTGATGCCATCACCCCCAAGGCGAAGAAGGCCGACAAGAAGACGGACGAGGCTGACGCCGCTGCTTCGGCGCCCGCCGCTGAGCCGACCGAGGCCTGAGCATGCTCGAGGAGGCTCTCGAGCACCTCGTGAAGGGCATCGTCGACAACCCGGACGATGTGCAGGTCGCCTCGCGCACCCTGCGCCGTGGCCGTGTGCTCGAGGTACGGGTCCATCCCGACGACCTCGGTAAGGTGATCGGCCGCAACGGCCGCACCGCACGCGCCCTGCGCACCGTCGTGGGCGCGATCGGCGGCCGTGGTATCCGCGTCGACCTCGTCGATGTGGATCAGGTCCGCTGACAGAGTTGTGAACCGGCACGGGCCGGGGAGGGCCATGGCCCTCCCCGGTCTTTGTCGTCTTCGTGGCGCGGACGCGGAACGCCGCGGCGTCGCTCCGCCGCCGCCAATGCCGGAGTAGCCGCAGAAGTTGGAGAACAGGGGCGTGTGCAAGTGCAGTTGGTAGTCGCGCGGATCGGCCGTGCCCACGGCATCAAGGGCGAGGTCACCGTCGAGGTGCGCACGGACGAGCCCGAGCTGCGGCTCGGCCCCGGAGCCGTACTCGCCACCGAACCGGCCTCCACGGGCCCCCTGACGATCGAGACCGGCCGGGTGCACAGCGGCAGGCTGCTGCTGCGTTTCGCCGGGGTGAGCGACCGTACGGGCGCCGAGGCCCTGCGCAACACCCTGCTCATCGCCGAGGTGGACCCGGAGGACATGCCGGAGGACCCGGACGAGTACTACGACCACCAGCTCATGGACCTGGACGTCGTCCTGGCGGACGGTACCGAGGTCGGGCGGATCACCGAGATCACGCACCTGCCGTCGCAGGACCTGTTCATCGTGGAGCGGCCGGACGGCACCGAGGTCATGATCCCCTTCGTCGAGGAGATCGTGACCGAGATCGACCTGGTCGAGCAGAGGGCCGTGATCGACCCGCCGCCCGGCCTCATCGACGGCGACGCGGTCATCGCTGCCGGCACCGACGGCGGGGACGGCGCGGAGGCCGCCGAGGGTACCGGCGGTGCCGGCCCCGACGGTGCGGGCAAGGGCGAGTCGTCATGACGTCCACCGCCACCCTGCGGGCCGACGTGATCACGATCTTCCCGGAGTACCTCGAACCGCTGAACGTGTCCCTCGTCGGCAAGGCACGCGCGCGTGGCCGCCTCGACGTGGACGTGCACGACCTCCGGGAGTGGACGTACGACCGGCACAACACGGTCGATGACACCCCTTACGGCGGCGGCCCCGGCATGGTGATGAAGACCGGCCCCTGGGGCGAGGCCCTCGACGAGGCGATCGCGGACGGCTACGAGGCGGGCGCGCACCGCCCCGTCCTGGTCGTTCCCACGCCCAGTGGCCGCCCCTTCACCCAGGAACTCGCCGTCGAGCTCTCCGAGCGGCCGTGGCTGATCTTCGCACCGGCCCGGTACGAGGGCATCGACCGCCGCGTCGTCGACGAGTACGCGACGCGGATGCCGGTGTACGAGGTGTCCATCGGCGACTACGTCCTGGCCGGCGGCGAGGCCGCCGTACTGGTCATCATGGAGGCGGTCGCACGGCTGCTGCCCGGCGTCCTGGGCAACGCGGAGTCCCATCGTGACGACTCCTTCGCCCCCGGAGCGATGGCCGATCTGCTGGAGGGCCCGGTCTACACGAAGCCCCCGGAGTGGCGGGGGCGTGTCATTCCGGACACCCTTCTCAGCGGTCATCACAGCAAGATCGCGCGGTGGCGGCGGGACGAGGCGTTCCGTCGTACGGCGCTCAACAGGCCCGACATGATCGAGCGTTGTGACGCCGCGGCCTTCGACAAGAAGGACCGCGAGACGCTCTCCATCATGGGCTGGGCCCCGGAGCCCGGTGGCCGATTTTGGCGCAGGCCCGAGGCCGTGGAAGAATGAGCCGTTGCCGTACGTCCGGTGCGCGCCCCTGCCACAGGGGGAACGACGCCCACCCGACGCGAACGGCGCTCCGAATTTTCCTTTCGACATTCCGTTGATGACCTGTGGCATCAGCGAGGAAGCAGACGATCATGGCTCACCTGCTCGACACCGTAGACGCGGCGTCGCTGCGCAGCGACCTCCCCGCTTTCCGTCCCGGCGACACCGTGAACGTCCACGTACGTGTCATCGAGGGCAACCGCTCCCGTATCCAGCAGTTCAAGGGTGTTGTCATCCGCCGACAGGGCTCGGGCGTCCGTGAGACCTTCACGGTCCGCAAGGTCTCCTTCTCCGTCGGCGTCGAGCGCACCTTCCCGGTGCACAGCCCGATCTTCGAGAAGATCGAGCTCGTGAGCCGTGGTGACGTACGTCGCGCCAAGCTCTACTACCTCCGTGAGCTGCGCGGCAAGGCCGCGAAGATCAAGGAGAAGCGCGACAACTGAGCCGAGGCTCGAACTCGCGCACGGTTCCACCGGACGGCCGGATAAGCTCTGAGCCCGATGGACACCGAACCACAGCACTTGGAGCGCGACCCTTCTTCCACACCCGCCACAGGGAATGAAGAGGGGTCGCGCTCCGTGCGTATGCCGGGATTCTCGGGACTTCTACGGGGCCTTTCGTGGCGCAGGGCCGCGGCCCTGGGCGTCCTGGGTACGGCCTCTCTCCTGCTGTTCAGCGCCTTTGTCGTGCAGCCCTTTCTGATCCCCAGCGGCTCCATGGAGCCGGGCCTCCAGGTCGGGGACCGGGTGCTGGTCAACAAGTTGGCGTACCGTTTCGGTACCGAGCCGCAGCGCGGTGATGTGGTCGTCTTCGACGGCACCGGGTCCTTCGTCCAGGAGCCGGTGCGGGAGAACCCCGTCACCCGGGTCGCCCACGGGGCGGCGGCGGCCCTCGGTCTCGCCGAGCCCGCCGAGACCGATTTCGTGAAGCGCGTGATCGGCGTGGGGGGAGACCGGGTGGTCTGCTGCGACGAGGGGGGCAAGGTCGAGGTGAACGGCCGGGCGGTCGACGAGCGGTACCTGTACTTCGGCGACGCGCCCTCCAGCGCGCCCTTCGACATCGTCGTACCCGCCGGCACGCTCTGGGTGATGGGCGACCACCGCAGCAACTCCCGCGACTCACGTGACCACTTGGGCCAGCCCGGTGGGGGCATGGTGCCCGTGGACAAGGTCATCGGGCGGGTGGACTGGATCGGCTGGCCACTGGGCCGCTGGGCCTCGCTGGAGCGCTCCGACGCCTTCAGGGACGTAACCGGCCCGGACGGCGCCCATGGGTAACCGAGGACGGCCCGGGGGCCACCGGTCCGACACCCGGCTGCCGACAGGCACCAGACCCACCGCGGAACGCGCCCTGCCGGGGCGCGCGGAGCGGCGCAGGCTCGCCCGCAAGGTGAAACGCCGCCGTCGGCGCTCCGCGATGACGGAGATCCCGCTCCTGATCACCGTGGCGCTGCTGATCGCGCTCGTGCTCAAGACCTTCCTCGTCCAGGCCTTCGTGATCCCCTCCGGCTCCATGGAGCAGACGATCCGGATCGACGACCGGGTGCTCGTGGACAAGCTGACGCCCTGGTTCGGCTCCCGCCCCGAGCGCGGCGACGTCGTCGTGTTCAAGGACCCCGGCGGCTGGCTCGAGGAGGAGACCGAGGCGCCCGCGGACGACCCGATCGTCGTCAAGCAGGTCAAGCAGGTCCTCACCTTCATCGGACTGCTCCCGTCCGCCGACGAGCAGGACCTGATCAAGCGCGTCGTCGCCGTGGGCGGCGACACAGTGAAGTGCTGCGACAAGGACGGGCGCATCGTCGTCAACGGGGTACCGCTGACGGAGCCGTATCTGAATCCCGGCAACCCGCCGTCCACGCTCGACTTCGAGGTGAAGGTGCCAGCGGGGCGGATCTTCGTGATGGGCGACCACCGGTCGAACTCGGCCGACTCGCGCTTCCATCTCGACGAGAAGTTCCGCGGCACCGTCTCGGAGGACGAGGTCGTCGGACGGGCCGTCGTCATCGCCTGGCCACTGGGCCACTGGCGGCGGCTGGAGGAGCCGGAGACGTACGCCTCCGTACCGGACGCGCGCGCCGCACCGACCACGGCGCTCGGCCCGTCGAATAGTGTGTCCTCTCAGGATCCGAACGGAATGATCCTGCTCCCGACCCCTGCGGAACTCCCGCTCGTTATGGGAGTGGTGGGCCTGCTCCGTCTCCGGAGCGGGCGGTTGCACGGAGTGAGGAGTGGATGTGGGGGATTTGGCCGTCGGCGCACGATCCGGACACGGTGAGCCCGAGGACAGGCCCGAGCAGCTCGCCGAGCCTTCCGTCGGTTCTGCCGGTTCCGCCGCGGAGACCCCATCCGCAGGCGCGTCCGCAGAGATGAAGGACCAGACGTTGGAGCGGCCGGACGGTGGGCCCGGGGGCGGCGATCCCGGAGACGACGGGGCTTCGGACGTGAAGAAGCCGCGTTCGTTCTGGAAGGAACTGCCGCTGCTGATCGGTATCGCGCTGCTGCTCGCGCTGCTGATCAAGACCTTCCTGGTACAGGCGTTCTCGATCCCCTCGGACTCGATGCAGGACACGCTGCAGCGTGGGGACCGGGTGCTCGTCGACAAGCTCACGCCGTGGTTCGGCGCGGAGCCCGAGCGCGGCGAGGTCGTGGTCTTCCACGACCCGGGCGGCTGGCTCGACAGCACGGAGGCCCCCGAGCCCAACGTGGCGCAGAAGTTCCTCAGCTTCATCGGCCTCATGCCGTCCTCCGAGGAGAAGGACCTCATCAAGAGGGTCATCGCGGTCGGCGGCGACACGGTGGAGTGCAAGAAGGGCGGCAGCGTCCAGATCAACGGGAAGGCGCTGAACGAGAAGTCGTACATCTTCCCCGGAAACACCGCCTGTGACGACGAACCGTTCGGACCGATCACGGTGCCCGACGGCCGGATCTGGGTGATGGGCGACCATCGGCAGAACTCTCTCGACTCCCGCTACCACCAGGAACTGCCGGGTCACGGCACCGTCTCCACGGACGAGGTCGTCGGCCGCGCGATCGTCATCGCCTGGCCGCTCGACCGGCTGTCGACGCTGCCCGTGCCCGACACCTTCGACCAGAAGGGCCTCAACGCGGCCGCTGTGGCGACGGCGGGGGCCCCGGCCGTGCTCGGCGTCGCCGGCGCCGTACCGCTGGTGTTCTGGCGCAGGCGGAGGCTGACCGGCGGCCGTACCGCCGGGTAGGGTGCCGTCCCAGATCGCCGATCCGGCGATGATCATTCTCCGGGACGGGGGACGGCTGGGATGAGCGGAACAGGACGTACGAACGGCGGCCACGGCCGCCTCGGCAGTGTGCTGTCGGGGCTGGCCGTGGCCGTCGGCTGTGTGCTCTTTCTCGGCGGGTTCGTCTGGGGGGCGGTGGAGTACCAGCCGTACACCGTGCCGACGGACTCGATGGACCCGACGGTGAAGGCGGGCGACCGGGTCCTGGCGCAGCGGATATCCGGCGACCAGGTGCGGCGCGGCGACGTCGTGGTCTTCAAGGACGCGCAGTGGGGCGACATGCCGATGGTGAAGCGGGTCGTCGGCGTCGGGGGCGACAAGGTCGCCTGCTGCGACTCCAAGGGGCGCCTGACGGTCAACGGGAAATCGATCGAGGAACCGTACGTCCAGCGGATGCCGGGCGGGCTCGCGTCGACCACGGGCTTCGGGGCAACGGTCCCGAAGGGACAGCTGTTCCTCCTCGGTGACGAACGCAGCGGGTCGCTGGACTCGCGGGTCCATCTCCAGGACCAGGGGCAGGGGTCGGTGCCCCGCTCGACGGTGACCGCGCGGATCGACGCCGTGGCGTGGCCGCTGGGCGGTCTGATCGAGCGCCCGCAGGGGTTCGCGGCGCTGCCCGGCGGGGTGTCGGAGCCGGGGCCCGTGACGCTGGTGGTGGGCTCCGTGGCCCTCGGGGCGCTGCTGATCCTGGGCGGCGCGGCGTACGGGCCGGTCGTACGGCGGCTGGGCGGGCCGCGGCGCACGGGGCCGGCGGGGCGGACCGACGGGGAGGTGTCGACCGGTGTCCGGTGACGCGCCGCGGAAGGTCGCACGGGTCGTACTGCTCGACCCGGACGACCGCATTCTGCTGATGCGCGGATACGAGCCGGCCGACCCGGCCAACGACTGGTGGTTCACACCCGGCGGCGGCCTGGAGGGCGACGAGACGCGGCAGGAGGCCGCGCTCCGCGAGCTGGCCGAGGAGACCGGCATCACAGAGGTGGAGCTCGGGCCGGTCCTCTGGCGGCGTACCTGCTCCTTTCCGTTCGACGGGCGGCGCTGGGACCAGGACGAGTGGTACTTCCTGGCACGTACGGCGCAGACCGAGACGACCGTCGAGGGGCTGACGGAGCTGGAGCGGCGCAGTGTCGCGGAGCTGAGGTGGTGGACCTCCGCCGAACTGTCGACGACGCGTGAGACGGTGTATCCGACCAGGCTCGCCGGGCTGCTGCGCACGCTGCTCGACGAGGGTCCTCCGGGTGCACCGGTGCTTCTCGCCTCTGAAATCGTCTAGGGGCGCACGGGGCCGGAGCACAATAGGGGGACGTACGGCTGAAGGGGAACATGCCATGAGCGCCGAGGACCTCGAGAAGTACGAGACCGAGATGGAGCTGAAGCTCTACCGGGAGTACCGCGATGTCGTCGGTCTTTTCAAATACGTGATCGAGACCGAACGACGCTTCTATCTCACGAATGACTACGAGATGCAGGTGCACTCGGTACAGGGCGAGGTCTTCTTCGAGGTCTCGATGGCGGACGCGTGGGTCTGGGACATGTACCGGCCTGCCAGGTTCGTCAAGCAGGTGAGGGTACTCACGTTCAAGGACGTGAATATCGAGGAGCTGAACAAGAGCGACCTGGAGCTGCCGGGCGGCTGAAGCGGGTGAGGGGTGGCCGCGCGGTCGGTGCGGGTGGTGAGGGCCGTGCGAGTGGTGAGGGCGGTTCGGGTGGTGCGGGTGGGGCCTGGGGTGGTCGGGGTTGCTGTGTCTCCTGAGGCATGTGTGACTCCTGGGGCGCTGGTGGGTGACGGAGTTATCCACAACCGGTGAGTTGTCCACCAAGATCCACTCGCTACGGGTCTTCGCCTCAGAGTCGGTGCCGGAGGTGGTGCCGACATGAACGCGACGGGGGCACTCGGGCGGTACGGCGAAGGGCTGGCCGCGCGACGGCTGGCGGCGGCGGGGATGACCGTGCTGGACCGCAACTGGCGGTGTGGCAGGACGGGCGAGATCGACATCGTCGCCCGCGACGGGGACGTGCTCGTCGTCTGTGAGGTGAAGACCCGCAGGGAAGGCTCTTTCGAGCATCCGATGGCCGCGGTCACGCCGGTGAAGGTCGACCGGCTGAGGCGCCTCGCCGCCTGCTGGCTGGAGGCGTGCGGCGGACCGCCCCCGGGCGGGGTGCGTATCGACCTGATCGGAGTGGTGCTGCCCAGACGCGGCGCTCCCGTGGTCGAGCACGCCCGAGGGGTGGCCTGATGGGATTCGCGCGTGCGTGCTCGGTGGCGCTGGTGGGTGTCGAGGGCGTGGTGGTGGAGGTCCAGGCGGATCTCGAACCCGGTGTGGCGGCCTTCACCCTGGTCGGGCTGCCCGACAAGAGCCTGTCGGAGAGCCGCGACAGGGTCAGGGCTGCTGTCGTGAACTCCGGCGCGGAGTGGCCGCAGAAGAAGCTCACGGTAGGGCTCAGCCCGGCCTCCGTACCCAAGAGCGGATCCGGTTTCGATCTCGCGGTCGCGGTCGCCGTCCTGGGGGCGGCCGAGCGTATCGAGGCGCGGGCCATCGCCGACCTGGTGCTGATCGGGGAGCTGGGGCTCGACGGCAGGGTCCGTCCGGTACGAGGCATCCTCCCGGCCGTCCTCGCGGCGGCCGAGGCCGGCTACCAGCAGGTGGTCGTGCCGGAGCAGACAGCGGGCGAGGCGTCGCTGGTTCCGGGAGTGTCCGTGCTGGGCGTGCGGAGCCTGCGCCAGCTCATCGCGGTGCTGACCGGCGATCCGGTGCCCGAGGAGCCGACGGTCACCGAGGAGGGCCGCCCCGATCCCATGCTCGCGGGTCTGATGGTCCCCGGCGCCGGGGTGGGGACGGGCCTGGCTCCCGGCTTCGGGCAGCGGGACGCGCACTGCCCGGACCTCGCCGACGTGGCGGGGCAGCGGGCAGCGCGTACGGCCCTGGAGGTCGCCGCGGCGGGTGGACACCACCTGCTGCTGCAGGGGCCGCCCGGAGCGGGCAAGACGATGCTGGCCGAGCGACTGCCCGCGTTGCTGCCGCCGCTGACGAGACAGGAGTCCGTGGAGGTCACGGCGGTGCACTCGGTCGCCGGGATCCTGCCGCCCGGCGAACCGCTCGTACGTACGGCGCCCTACTGCGCCCCGCATCACTCGGCCACCATGCAGTCCCTCGTCGGAGGCGGCAACGGGCTGGCGAGGCCAGGAGCGGTGTCCCTGGCGCACAAGGGCGTGCTCTTTCTGGACGAGGCGCCCGAATTCTCGGGCAAGGCTCTCGACGCGCTGCGCCAGCCCCTCGAATCGGGGCAGGTGGTCATCGCGCGCAGCGCCGGAGTCGTGCGGCTGCCCGCCCGCTTCCTGATGGTTCTTGCCGCCAACCCGTGCCCCTGCGGGCGGCACACCCTGCACGGCGCCGGATGCGAGTGCCCGCCCTCCGCGATCAGGCGCTACCAGTCCCGGCTGTCCGGTCCCCTGCTCGACCGGGTCGATCTGCGGGTGGAGGTCCAGCCGGTGCACCGTGCCGATCTCATGGGACGGGGCGGCCGGGGTGAGACCACGGCTGTCGTCGCCGAGCGGATCAGGGAGGCCCGGCTGCGGTCGGCGGAGCGGCTGGCGGGGACGCCGTGGACGGTCAACAGCGAGGTGCCCGGTCACGAACTGCGTACTCGGTGGCTCACCACTCCTGGGGCACTCGACGTCGCCGAGCGGGACCTCGAACGGGGCCTCCTCACGGCCCGTGGCCTGGACCGGGTCCTGCGAGTCGCCTGGACGGTCGCGGACCTCGCCGGACGCGACCGCCCTGACGGACGGGACGTGGCCATGGCGCTGGAACTGCGCACCGGCATCGCACGCGGCGCCGGGGCCACGGTCGGCGGCGTGTCATGACGACGGAGATCGGCACCGACGAGCGACTGGCGAGGGCCGCCCTGACACGCGTGATCGAGCCGGGCGACGAGAACGGCGGGCGGTGGCTGCGCAAGTACGGCGCCCTAGGGCTGATGGAACTGCTCACCTGCCCCGAGGGAGCCGACGACGAGGCCTTGGCCGACATCGGTCCACGCCGCATCCGTGGCCTTCGGGCACGCGCGGCGGCGACCGACCCCGAACGTGATCTGTCGGTCGTTGCCGGGATCGGCGGCCGGTTCGTCTGTCCCGGCGACCAGGAGTGGCCGACTCAACTCGACGACCTGGGTACGTCACGCCCCATCGGGCTGTGGGTGCGCGGCAGGCCCGATCTGAGGCTCTGGGCCCTGCGCTCCGTCGCTGTCGTCGGAGCCAGGGCCTGCACGCCGTACGGGGCGCACATGGCGGCGAGCATCGCATCGGGGCTGGCCGAGCGGGGCTGGGTGGTGACGTCGGGCGCGGCGTACGGAATCGACGGAGCCGCCCACCGGGGAGCCCTCGCCTCCGACGGCGCGACCGTCGCGGTCCTGGCCTGCGGCGTCGACGTGGTCTACCCGCCCGGACACGCGGAGCTGGTGCGGCGCATCGCCGAACAGGGGCTGGTGGTGGGGGAGCTGGCACCCGGTGATCATCCGACCCGCAGCAGGTTCGTCCTGCGCAACCGCGTGATCGCGGCACTCACCCGGGGAACGGTCGTGGTGGAGGCCGAGTACCGCAGTGGCTCACTGGTCACCGCCCGCGGTGCGCAGAGGCTCGGGCGGTTCACCATGGGAGTGCCGGGTCCGGCGACGAGCGGGCTCTCCGCTGGGGTACATGAACTGCTGCGAGGCGAAGGCGTGCTGGTCACGGACGCCGCCGAAGTGGCCGAGCTGGTGGGGGACATGGGTGACCTCGCACCCGCCAGGCGCGGTCCCGTTCTGGCGAGGGACCTGCTCGATCCCCTCGGCAGACGGATCCTCGACGCGCTGCCCGCCCGAGGCGCCCTCGGTGGGCGGGACATCGCCCGGGAGGTCGCGACGACGGCCGACGAGGCTCTCGGCAAGCTGTACGAACTTCACTCCCTCGGGTTCGTCGAACGGCACCGTGACGGCTGGCAGTTGACGCCGCCGGCGACACGCGACGGCGGTACGCGGCGAGCCGGTCCTTGACCTGGGGCATTCGGGTGAAAAGGTGAGGCAGATGACCATCGCAGTTCTCCCGGCGGCGCGACAGCGGCCGATACCCGCGGTGTCGGCGCCGGATCGCGGAATCCCGGCGGCGGCCGACAGCGCCTGTCCGGACAGGCCCCAGCCCCGCCTCCTCGCACACCGCGACCGTGGTGTCACGCTACGCTCACCAGGAATCCGGCCCAGACGTACCTCCCCTCACTTCACGGCAGAACGGCTCAAGGCAACGCATGCCCCAGCACACCTCCGGGTCCGACCGTGCGGCGGCGCCCTCCGTGGCGCCCCCCGCGGCCCGCGGCGAAGTGCGACCCTCCGCCCCCTCGGCGCTCGACACCTTGTGGCGGTCGTACAAGACCACGGGCAACGAGCGGCTGCGTGAGCAGTTGATCCTGCACTACTCGCCGCTGGTGAAGTACGTCGCCGGCCGGGTGAGTGTGGGACTGCCGTCCAACGTCGAGCAGGCGGATTTCGTCTCCTCCGGAGTCTTCGGGCTCATCGACGCGATCGAGAAGTTCGACATCGAGCGGTCGATCAAGTTCGAGACCTACGCCATCACGCGCATCCGCGGGGCGATGATCGACGAACTGCGTGCGCTGGACTGGATCCCGCGCTCCGTACGACAGAAGGCCAGGGCCGTCGAGCGGGCGTACGCGACGCTGGAGGCGCAGTTGCGGCGTACCCCGTCGGAGACCGAGGTGGCCGCCGA
Organism: Streptomyces sp. NPDC057137; assembly: GCF_042670825.1. Classification (NCBI taxonomy): domain Bacteria; kingdom Bacillati; phylum Actinomycetota; class Actinomycetes; order Kitasatosporales; family Streptomycetaceae; genus Streptomyces; species Streptomyces sp. NPDC057137. The sequence goes on from NZ_JBHUUW010000018.1 coordinate 26,385, forward strand.
GATGGGCATCGCCGTCGAGGAACTGCACGCCGTCTTCAGCCAGTTGTCGCTGGCGAACGTCGTGGCGCTGGAGGAACTGCTGCATGTCGGCGGGGAAGGCGGCGACCGGCTCAGCCTGATGGACACGCTGGAGGACACGGCGGCCGACAACCCCGTCGAGGTCGCCGAGGACCGCGAGCTGCGCCGACTGCTCGCCCGCGCCATCAACACCCTTCCCGAGCGCGAGAAGACCGTGGTCACCCTCTACTACTACGAGGGGCTCACGCTGGCGGAGATCGGCAACGTCCTCGGTGTCACCGAGAGCCGCGTCAGCCAGATCCACACGAAGTCCGTGCTCCAGCTCCGCGCGAAACTCGCCGACGCGGGACGCTGAATCGTCACTGCCCCGCCTGCGCGGGCGGTCTCCGCCGTAGAGTGGGCACGTGCCCAGGATTCGAGCGGCCTCCGTGGCCGAGCACCGGACCATGCAGCGCGGCGCCCTGCTGGACGCCGCACGCTCCCTCCTGTCCGAAGGCGGCACGGAGGCGCTGACCTTCCCCGCCCTCGCCGAGCGCACGGGGCTCGCCAGGTCGTCGGTCTACGAGTACTTCCGCTCGCGCGCGGCCGTCGTCGAAGAGCTCTGCGCCGTCGACTTCCCTGTCTGGGCAGCCGAGATCGAGTTCGCCATGGCGGAGGCGACGACCCCTGAGACCAAGGTCGAAGCCTACGTACGCAGGCAGTTGAGCCTCGTCGGCGACCGCCGTCACCGGGCGGTGGTCGCCATCTCCGCGAGCGAGCTCGACGCGGGTGCCCGCGAGAAGATCCGAGCGGCGCACGGCGGACTCATCGCGATGATCGTCGACGCCCTTTCGGAACTGGGCCACGAGCAGCCGAGGCTGGCCGCGATGCTGCTCCAGGGCGTTGTGGACGCCGCTGTGCGGCGGATCGAGCTGGGCGCGGCCGAGGACCCCGTGGTGATCGCCGAGGCGGCGGTGTCCATGGTGCTCCGAGGCGTACGCGGTAACTGACCCCCGTACGACTCCGCTGCCGCACCCACGCTGCCGCCGCGAGCAGGGCCGCGGCATGCAAGGCGTCGCCGGCCGCCGCGGCGGTCTCCTCGGCCATGATCGCGACATCGTCCGGCGCGAAGGGCGGTGGCGATCCGGGCGGCGCCTCCGTGGCGGCCGGCTCGGGGACCCCGAACACCGGCAGCAGACGGGCCGGGCCTCGGTCGAGCAGGTCGTCGGGCAGCAGGGACAGCGGGTCGAGATACGTCTCGCCCCGCAGCAGACCCCAGTGCAGACATCCGCCGGCGCAGTGGAAAGGTCCTGGCCCGAGGACGGCGACGACCTGGCCCGCTGTCACTTCATCGCCTTCGGCGACAACCGCCGTCACCGGTTCGTAGGTGGTCCGCAGCGGTGGCTGCCCTGTGCCGGTCAGCGTGATCGAGAGGACGCCGCGGCCCGCCACCATGCCGGTGAAGGACACCCGGCCGGGAGCGGCGGCGCGGACGAGAGTGCCCGGGGCCGCGGCGAGATCGACGCCCCGATGGCCGGGGCCGTACGGCGAGGCGGGCGGTTCCCACCCTCGTAGGACGGTCGGCCGCGGCCCCACCGGCCAGGCCCGGTCGCCGCTGACGCCGTCGACACCTTTGCCGGACTCGACACCGATCCCGGCCCCGGCGCCCGTGGAGGTATCGGCGGCGGCGGTGCTGCCGCCCGAAGTGGCCGAGGGCGCACCGGAGTTGGCACCCGCGCCTGTGCTCGCCTCCTCGTTGTCCGCGGCCCACGCTTCGGGCGAGGGGCCGAACAGGACGGCCGCCACCACCCCCGCGAGCGCGGCGACACCGGCGGAGACGCACAGAGAGATGACCCCCCGCCGACCACGACGGCCGGGTCGGGCGGAGGCGTGAATGAGCAGTTCGTGGACAGTGATCATGGCGTTCACGCTGCCGCAGTCGGCGAATCCATGTGGATCATGCTCGGATTCTGTGGATAACCGGCCCATTGTGTATAACTCCGTCACCCCCGCACTCCGTCGCCGGGCACTGTGCGGGTCCCGTACACTTCCTGTGGCGATCCGGGTCACCGGATCGACTTCGCACGCCCCGCCGCCGACCTCTTCGCCGGCGTCCACGCTTCTCGGTCCCTAGTGGCAAAGCGTTCCGGGGCGTCAGGCGCGACCGCCGTCCGGCGGACGCGACAACCGAGTACCTCAAGGAGTACGGCCATGGCCGTCGTCACGATGCGGGAGCTGCTGGAAAGCGGCGTCCACTTCGGTCACCAGACCCGCCGCTGGAACCCGAAGATGAAGCGTTTCATCTTCACGGAGCGCAACGGCATCTACATCATCGACCTGCTCCAGTCGCTGTCGTACATCGACCGCGCCTACGAGTTCGTCAAGGAGACCGTCGCCCACGGCGGCTCCATCATGTTCGTCGGTACGAAGAAGCAGGCGCAGGAAGCCATCGCCGAGCAGGCGACGCGCGTCGGCATGCCGTACGTCAACCAGCGCTGGCTGGGCGGCATGCTCACCAACTTCTCCACCGTCTACAAGCGCCTTCAGCGTCTCAAGGAGCTTGAGCAGATCGACTTCGAGGACGTGGCCGCCTCCGGCCTCACCAAGAAGGAGCTCCTGGTCCTCTCGCGTGAGAAGGCCAAGCTGGAGAAGACCCTCGGTGGTATCCGCGAAATGCAGAAGGTGCCCAGCGCCGTCTGGATCGTCGACACCAAGAAGGAGCACATCGCCGTCGGTGAGGCGCGCAAGCTCCACATCCCGGTCGTCGCGATCCTCGACACCAACTGCGACCCCGACGAGGTCGACTACAAGATCCCGGGCAACGACGACGCGATCCGCTCCGTCACCCTGCTCACCCGCGTGATCGCCGACGCCGTCGCCGAGGGTCTCATCGCCCGCTCCGGCGCCGCCACCGGCGACTCCAAGCCGGGCGAGAAGGCCGCCGGTGAACCCCTCGCCGAGTGGGAGCGCGACCTCCTCGAAGGCGACAAGAAGGGCGACGCCGAGAAGCCCGCCGACGCCGCCGAGGCGCCTGCCGACGTCCAGACCTCCGCCGAGACGGAGAAGGTCGCCGACGCGGAGCAGGCCGAGGAGGCCGCCGCTCCGGCCGAGGCCCCCGCCGCCGAGGTCACCGAGGCTCCGGCTGCCGAGGCTCCGGCCGCGGACGCCGACAAGGCCTGACCTCAAAGGTTCGGTTGCTGACGGCGGGGGCCACGGGCCCCCGCCGTCCACCCGTAGATCTTCGACTTCCGAGAGAGATTCACAGACATGGCGAACTACACCGCCGCTGACGTCAAGAAGCTCCGCGAGCTCACCGGCGCCGGCATGATGGACTGCAAGAAGGCCTTGGTCGAGGCCGACGGCGATGTCGACAAGGCCGTCGAGGTACTTCGCGTCAAGGGCCAGAAGGGCGTCGCCAAGCGCGAGAGCCGCAGCGCGGAGAACGGCGCTGTCGTCTCCCTCGTCTCCGACGACAACACCTCCGGTGTTCTGCTGGAGCTGAAGTGCGAGACGGACTTCGTCGCCAAGGGTGACAAGTTCCTGGCCGCCGCCAACGCGCTCGCGGCGCACGTGGCCGCGACCGGCCCCGCCGACATCGACGTGCTGCGCGCCTCCGAGATCGAGCCCGGCAAGACCGTCCAGGCCTTCGTCGACGAGGCCAACGCCAACCTCGGCGAGAAGATCGTCCTGGACCGCTTCGCGCAGTTCCAGGGCGACGGCAGCTTCGTCGGCACGTACATGCACCGCACCATGCCCGACCTCCCGCCGCAGGTCGGTGTCCTGGTCGAGCTGGACAAGGGCAGCGTCGACGACGCCACGGCGGCCACGGTCGCCAAGGACGTCGCCCAGCACATCGCCGCCTTCGCGCCGAAGTACCTCACCCGTGAGGACGTTCCGGCCGACGTCGTCGAGAACGAGCGCCGCGTCGCCGAGGCCACCTCTCGCGAGGAGGGCAAGCCCGAAGCCGCGCTGCCCAAGATCGTCGAGGGTCGTGTCAACGGCTTCTTCAAGGAGGTGACCCTCCTCGACCAGCCGTTCGCGAAGGACAACAAGAAGTCCGTCAAGAAGGTCCTGGACGAGGCCGGTGTCACGCTGAAGCGCTTCGCGCGCATCCGCGTCGGCGCCTGACGTTCCGGACACCGTCCCGGGGCCGAGCACCCGGGACAGCGCAGTCGTACGCGATCGACGGTGGACCCCGCTAGGGTCTACTGCAGCCGCCGGCCGAACACGCGCCGGACGGCCGCAGATCTGACGAGGAGGCCATTGCCGCTAGGGACACAGACCCCACCGGCAATGGCCTTCTTCGTATGTGCACGAGGAGATCCCCATGAACAAGGGCGCGGACGCCACCCAGTCCACCGACGACAACAGCGACCCCGGCAAGAAGGCCGGGCGCTTCATGCTGAAACTGTCCGGTGAGGCGTTCGCCGGCGGGGGAGCGCTCGGCGTCGACCCCGACGTCGTACACGCCATCGCCCGCGAGATCGCCGCCGTCGTACGGGACGGGGCGGAGATCGCCATCGTCATCGGCGGAGGCAACTTCTTCCGCGGCGCCGAACTGCAGCAGCGCGGCATGGACCGGGCCCGCTCCGACTACATGGGCATGCTCGGTACGGTCATGAACTGCCTCGCTCTCCAGGACTTCCTGGAGAAGGAAGGCATCGACTCCCGCGTCCAGACCGCCATCACCATGGGGCAGGTCGCCGAGCCGTACATCCCGCTGCGCGCCGTACGGCACCTGGAGAAGGGCCGCGTCGTCATCTTCGGCGCCGGCATGGGGATGCCGTACTTCTCCACCGACACCACCGCCGCCCAGCGCGCCCTGGAGATCGACGCCGAAGCGCTGCTGATGGGCAAGAACGGCGTGGACGGGGTCTACGACTCCGACCCCAAGACCAACCCCGACGCGGTGAAGTTCGACGCGCTGGAGTACGGCGAGGTGATCACCCGCAACCTCAAGGTCGCCGACGCCACGGCGGTCACTCTCTGCCGCGACAACGCGCTGCCGATCCTTGTCTTCGAACTCCTCACGGAGGGCAATATCGCGCGCGCCGTCAAGGGTGAGAAGATCGGCACGCTCGTGAGCGACCGGGGCACCCGGGCCTGAACTCGGGCTGCCCCGCACGGGGATGGACAAAGCCCTGCCGGTCGGACACCGTGCAGGAAGAAGACGCGACGCAGGTTCCGCCGGCCCTGTAAGCACACCGGGCCCACTCAAGACACGCAGGAGCAAGTGGTGATCGAAGAGACCCTCCTCGAAGCAGAGGAGAAGATGGAGAAGGCCGTCCTGGTCGCCAAGGACGACTTCGCCGCGATCCGCACCGGTCGTGCGCACCCGGCGATGTTCAACAAGATCGTGGCGGACTACTACGGTGCCCTGACCCCGATCAACCAACTGGCCTCGTTCTCGGTGCCCGAGCCGCGCATGGCGGTGGTGACCCCGTTCGACAAGAGCGCGCTGCGCAACATCGAGCAGGCCATCCGCGACTCCGACCTCGGAGTGAACCCGAGCAACGACGGAAACATCATCCGGGTGGTGTTCCCCGAGCTCACGCAGGACCGCCGCAAGGAGTACATCAAGGTCGCCAAGACCAAGGCGGAGGACTCGAAGATCTCGATCCGCTCCGTGCGCCGCAAGGCCAAGGAGACGATCGACAAGCTGATCAAGGACGGCGAGGTCGGCGAGGACGAGGGGCGCCGCGCCGAGAAAGAGCTCGACGACACGACGGCGAAGTACGTCGCCCAGGTCGACGAGCTGCTCAAGCACAAGGAAGCCGAGCTGCTCGAGGTCTGATGAACGACTCTTCCTGGGGGGCCCCGCCGACCGCCGGCTACTGGGGACCGCCTGACCAGGGGGCTGCCCCGGCGGGTCCCGCATACGATGAGCTTGACGCACAGCAGACTCGGCCCATGCCCATCGTGCCCGACGTACCCGCGAGCGGCGGGGCCCAGGATGACGACCGGGGGGCTGCTCGGCCGGGCGGCCCCCTGTTCCGTGACGAAACGCCGCAGGAGCCCATGTCCGCCCCTCCGCCACCACCGCCGAAGAAGCGGGCAGGCCGCGACCTCCGCGCGGCCATAGGGGTCGGTGTGGGGCTCGGCGCGGTGATCGTGGCGTCGCTGTTCGTCGTGAAGGCCGTCTTCATCGGCGTCATAGTGGTCGCGGTCGTCGTCGGGCTGTGGGAGTTGACCTCCCGGCTCGACGAGAAGAAGGGCATCAAGGCGCCCCTCGTCCCGCTCGCGGTCGGTGGCGCCGCGATGGTCGTCGCCGGGTACGTACGGGGCGCGGAAGGCGCCTGGGTGGCCACGGCCCTCACCGCGCTCGCCGTGCTCGCCTGGCGCATGACGGAGCCGCCGGAGGGCTATCTCAAGGACGTGACGGCGGGCGTCTTCGCGACGTTCTACGTGCCCTTCCTGGCGACGTTCGTCGCGATGATGCTCACGGCGGACGACGGCGCACGGCGCGTGCTCACCTTCCTGGTGCTGACCATCGTCAGCGACACCGGTGCGTACGCGATCGGCTGGCGCTTCGGCAGCCACAAGCTGGCGCCGCGCATCAGCCCCGGCAAGACCCGCGAGGGCCTGTTCGGCGCCGTGGGATTCGCCATGGTGGCCGGCGCGCTGTGCATGCAGTTCCTCGTCGACGACGGCACCTGGTGGCAGGGCCTGCTGCTCGGTCTTGCCGTCGCGGCCAGTGCCACGCTCGGTGACCTGGGCGAGTCGATGATCAAGCGGGATCTCGGGATCAAGGACATGGGCACGCTGCTGCCCGGTCACGGCGGCATCATGGACCGCCTCGACTCGCTCCTGCCGACGGCCCCGGTGGTGTGGCTGCTGCTGGTGGTGTTCGTCGGCTCGGGCTGAGCCGTATCCGTACCGGTTACCCTGGTAAGGCCCGCCGTCCCGTACGGCGGGCCTTACTGCGCTCCGCGGTCGCGGGGCCCGTCACATGAGGTCTCCTGGCACCGGCAGTGTGCCCATGTCCCTCCCGCAGCCGGCGGGGAACACCGGCCTCGTCGTACCGAGGAGAAAACAGCTCATGGCACCGCCCAATCCCGGAGAGCTCACGTTTGTCGCGCCCCGTGGCGCCAAGAAGCCGCCGAGGCACCTCGCCGACCTCACGCCGGAGGAGCGTCGCGAGGCCGTGGCGGCGCTCGGCGAGAAGGCGTTTCGCGCCAAGCAGTTGTCGCAGCACTACTTCGCGCGGTTCGCGCACGACCCCGCCGAGTGGACGGACATTCCGGCCGCCGCGCGCGAGAAGCTCGCCACGGAGCTGCTGCCCGACCTGATGTCCGTGGTCCGGCACATCTCCTGTGACGACGACACCACCCGTAAGACGCTGTGGCGGCTGCACGACGGCACGCTCGTCGAGTCCGTCCTGATGCGCTACCCGGACCGGGTCACCATGTGCATCTCCTCGCAGGCGGGCTGCGGCATGAACTGCCCGTTCTGCGCCACGGGGCAGGCGGGTCTCGACCGCAACCTGTCCACGGCCGAGATCGTGCACCAGATCGTGGACGGTATGCGCGCGCTGCGCGACGGCGAGGTCCCCGGCGGCCCCGCCCGGCTCTCCAACATCGTCTTCATGGGCATGGGCGAACCGCTCGCCAACTACCGCCGCGTCGTCGGGTCGATCCGTCGGCTGACCGACCCGGAGCCGGACGGTCTCGGCCTCTCGCAGCGCGGCATCACCGTCTCGACGGTGGGCCTGGTGCCCGCGATGCTGCGATTCGCCGACGAGGGCTTCAAGTGCCGCCTCGCCGTCTCGCTTCACGCGCCCGACGACGAACTGCGTGACACCCTCGTGCCGGTCAACACCCGCTGGAAGGTGCGGGAGGTGCTGGACGCCGCCTGGGAGTACGCCGAGAAGTCGGGGCGCCGGATCTCCATCGAGTACGCCATGATCCGCGACATCAACGACCAGGCGTGGCGGGGCGATCTGCTGGGGCGGCTGCTCAAGGGCAAGCGGGTGCACGTCAATCTGATCCCGCTCAACCCGACGCCCGGCTCCAAGTGGACCGCTTCACGCCCCGAGGACGAGAAGGCCTTCGTCGAGGCCATCGCGTCCCACGGGGTGCCCGTGACGGTGCGCGACACCCGCGGCCAGGAGATCGACGGAGCGTGCGGTCAGCTGGCGGCGACGGAGCGCTGAGCGCGGCGAAGGGGCCCCGTCGGGGCCCATGTACGCTGGGGTTCGAACGAATTACATATTCCGACAGGGGAGCGCCACAGCGCTGAGAGTGCGGCAGAGGCTCGAGAAGAGCCTCACGGTCGCAGACCCTCTGAACCTTGCCCAGGTCATTCTGGGTAGGAAGTTCGGTCATCACTCAAGCTGTTGCGCCCTGCCCTGCTCCGGTTCGCCGGCGCGGGGCAGGGCCGCGTCTTCTCCTGGACATCCCAGGAGGAATTCAGTGCGTACCACGAAGAAGATGGCGGTCGGCGCCGTCGCCGCCGCGCTGGGGGTCTCCACGCTCGCCGCGTGCGGCGGCGGATCCGAGGACTCCACGGCGTCGGACGGCGCGAAGTCCAAGAGCGTGACGCTCGTCGCCCACGACTCGTTCGCCGCCTCGGACTCCGTACTGAAGGAGTTCACCGAGCAGACGGGCTACACCGTCAAGGTGCTCAAGAGCGGCGAGGCCGGCGAGGCGCTCAACAAGGAGATCCTCACCAAGGGTTCGCCGCAGGGCGACGTCTTCTTCGGCGTCGACAACACCCTGCTCTCCCGTGCTCTCGACAACGGTCTGTTCACGCCGTACGAGGCGAAGGGACTCGACCAGGTCCGCGCCGACGTACGGCTCGACGACGCCAAGCACCGTGTCACCCCCGTCGACACCGGCGACATCTGCGTCAACTACGACAAGAAGTACTTCACCGACAAGAAACTGGCCCCGCCGCAGTCCTTCGCCGACCTGACGAAGCCCGCCTACAAGGACCTCCTCGTCGTCGAGAACGCCGAGCAGTCCTCACCGGGCCTCGGCTTCCTCCTCGGCACCGTCGCCGCGTACGGGGACGACGGCTGGCAGGACTACTGGAAGAAGCTCAAGGCCAACGGCGTCCAGGTCGTCGACAGCTGGGAACAGGCCTACAACGAGGACTTCTCCGGCTCGGCGGGCGGCAAGAAGGCGAAGGCGGAGCGTCCGCTCGTCGTCTCGTACGCGTCGAGCCCGCCTGTCGAGGTCCTGTACGCCGACCCGCAGCCCAAGGAAGCGCCTACCGGCGTCGCCGCGGGCACCTGCTTCCGCCAGATCGAGTTCGCCGGCCTGCTCCAGGGGGCGAAGAACGAGGCGGGCGGCAAGGCCCTGCTGGACTTCCTGGTGAGCAAGACCTTCCAGGAGGACATGCCGCTCAACATGTTCGTGAACCCGGTCGTCGACGGTGCGAAGCTGCCCGCGCTCTTCACCGACCACGGCGCCGTCGTCGACAACCCGGAGACGGTGGCGCCGGAGAAGATAGCCAAGAACCGTGACGAGTGGATCCAGTCGTGGTCCTCACTCGTCGTCAAGTAGGCGCGGAGGCCGCCCGGAAGGGCGAGAGGCCCACGGGTAAGGCTGCCGCCGCCGGTCCCGTCGTCCGACGACGGGACCGGGGAGCGGGGCGCGCGGCGCGCGTCGTACGGCGCCGGGGGAGCGCCGTACGGCTCTGCCTCATGGCCGTACCCGTCGCCTTCTTCGCGGTCTTCTTCGCCTACCCCGTCGCCGCGATCGTCGGCCGCGGGCTGAAGGCGGACGGCTCCTGGCACTGGGGCAGGTTCGGCGACGTGCTGAGCCGGCCCGACATCGGGCAGGTGCTCTGGTTCACGACGTGGCAGGCTGCGGTCTCCACCGCCCTCACCCTGCTGATCGCGCTCCCCGGTGCCTACGTCTTCGCCCGCTTCCAGTTCCCCGGCAAAGAGGTGCTGCGCGCCGTCGTGACCGTGCCGTTCGTCCTGCCGACCGTCGTTGTCGGCACGGCGTTCCTCGCCCTGCTGGGGCGCGGCGGGCTGCTCGACGAACTGTGGGGCGTGCGGGCGGACACGACGGTATGGGCGATCCTCCTCGCGCATGTCTTCTTCAACTACGCGGTGGTCGTCCGCACCGTGGGGGGCCTCTGGGCCCGCCTCGACCCACGTCAGGAAGAGGCCGCGCGAGTGCTCGGCGCCGGGCGGTTCGCGGCGTGGTGGCGCGTCACGCTGCCCGCGCTCGGCCCCGCCGTAGCCGCCGCGGCGCTGATGGTCTTTCTCTTCACCTTCACTTCCTTCGGCATCGTCCAGATCCTGGGCGGTCCGGCCTACTCCACGCTGGAGGTGGAGATCTACCGGCAGACCGCGCAGCTGCTCGATCTGCCCACCGCCGCCGTTCTGACGATGGTGCAGTTCGCCGCCGTCGGCGCGGTCCTGGCGCTGCACGCCTGGACCGTACGGAGGCGGGAGACCGCCCTGAAACTGGTCGACCCCGCGCAGACGGCGCGCAGGCCGCGCGGAGTCGGCCAGTGGGCGCTGCTCGCCGGGGTGCTCGGCACCGTCCTCCTTCTGATTCTGCTACCCCTCGGCGTGCTGATCGAGCGGTCGCTCGACGGCCCTGCCGGGTACGGCTTCGACTACTACCGGGCACTTCGTTCGGTGGAGGCGAGCGGCGGCACGTTCCTCGTACCGCCGCTGGAAGCGGTCTGGAACTCCCTGCGCTACGCCCTGGTGGCGACGGTCATCGCCCTGGTCGTGGGCGGGCTGGCGGCCGCCGCGCTCACCCGCAGGGCGGGGCGCCTCGTACGGGGCTTCGACGCGCTGCTGATGCTCCCGCTGGGCGTCTCCGCCGTGACCGTCGGCTTCGGGTTCCTGATCACGCTGGACAAGCCGCCCCTGGACCTGCGGGCGTCGTGGATCCTGGTGCCGCTCGCCCAGGCATTGGTGGGGGTCCCCTTCGTCGTACGGATCATGCTTCCCGTACTGCGCGCCGTGGACGGGCGGTTGCGCGAGGCCGCCGCCGTTCTCGGTGCTTCGCCGTTGCGTGTGTGGCGGGAGGTGGATCTGCCGATGGTGCGCCGAGCGGTGCTGGTGGCCGCCGGATTCGCCTTCGCCGTCTCGCTCGGCGAGTTCGGTGCCACGGTCTTCATCGCGCGACCGGACCGGCCGACACTGCCGGTCGCCGTCGCGCGGCTGCTGGGGCGGCCCGGTGATCTCAACTACGGGCAGGCGATGGCGCTGAGCACGGTGCTGATGGTGGTGTGCGCCGTCTCGCTGCTGGTGCTCGAACGTATCCGTACCGACCGTTCCGGAGAGTTCTGATGGCCCTGTTCGCTCTTGAGGACGTGACCGTACGGTTCGGGCGGCGTACGGCGCTCGACGCGGTGGATCTGGAGATGGCCGCGCACGAGATCGTCTGCGTGCTGGGACCGAGCGGCAGCGGCAAGTCCACCTTGCTGCGCGTCGTCGCCGGCCTGCAGCCGCCCGACTCCGGACGGGTGCTGCTGGAGGGCACCGACCAGGCGGGTGTACCGGTGCACCGGCGCGGCATCGGACTGATGTTCCAGGATCACCAGCTCTTTCCGCAGCGTGACGTCGGCGGCAACGTCGCCTTCGGACTGCGCATGCGCGGCGAACCGCGCGCCGAACAGCGGCGACGTGTCGCCGAGTTGCTCGACCTCGTCGGCCTGCCGGGCGCCGAGCGCCGCGCCGTCGCTACGCTGTCCGGCGGCGAGCAGCAGCGTGTGGCACTGGCGCGGGCGCTCGCCCCCCGGCCCCGGTTGCTCATGCTCGACGAACCGCTCGGCCAGCTCGACCGCAGTCTGCGCGAGCGCCTGGTCGTGGAACTGCGCGGCGTGTTCGCGCAGTTGGGCACGACGGTGCTGGCTGTCACACACGATCAGGGCGAGGCGTTCGCGCTCGCCGACCGGGTCGTGGTGATGCGCGACGGACACGTCGTCCAGACCGGCACACCGGTGGAGGTCTGGCAGCGCCCGGCCTCCGCGTTCGTGGCGCGCTTTCTGGGCTTCGACAACGTCGTGCCGGCCACGGTGCACGGCGACGTCGCCGATACGCCCTGGGGCAGGATCCCGGTGCCCGCCGACTCGCCCCAGGGCCCCCGCACGCTGCTGGTACGTCCTGCGGGAGTCCGGCTTGGCGCCCCCGAGTACGGACTTCGCTGCACCGTGGGCGCGCGCACCTTCCGCGGCAGCCACGTCGCCGTCCTGCTGCGCCCCACGGACGGGCCGGAGGTGGAGGCGGAGTGCGGCCTCCGCGACGTGCCCGACGAGGGCGCGACGGTCGGGGTCTCCTTCGCCGCCGAGGACGTGGTGGTCCTCGACGAAAGAGAGCCGGAGTCGGCCGACGCCGAAGAGAGCACAGCTCCGACAGGCGACAACGGGGCGGACTGACGAGGTGTCACCCGGCACGTACGCCAGGTCGGTCAGCCCGAGAGCCGGGCCAGGGCCTCGGGAGCCTCGGTCACCGAGTCGACGAGCGCGATGCGCGATTCCATTGAGCGCTCCCGGGCCAACGACGTGAGCAGCGGCCAGGCAGGCAGCCGCTCCGTCCAGTGCGCGCGGTCGACCAGGACCATGGGCGTCGGTTCGCCGCGCGACTCGTAGTAGTTCGGCGTCGCGTTGTCGAAGACTTCCTGGACGGTGCCCGCGGCGCCGGGCAGGAAGATGACGCCGGCGTTGCAGCGGGCGAGCAGGCCGTCCTCGCGGGTCGCGTTGGCGAAGTACTTCGCGATGTGGCCGGCGAAGGCGTTCGGCGGTTCGTGGCCGTAGAACCAGGTGGGGATGCCCACAGAGCCGTCGCCGCCGGGCCAGCGGCCCCGTATCTCGAAAGCGGCGCGCGCCCAGTCGGAGATCGACGGGCTGAACGACGGTGTCTTGGCGAGGATTTCGAGGGCCTCGTCCAGCATTTCGTCGGGATGCGGGGCGGCGTAGGCGCCGAGGTTGGCCGCCTCCATGGCGCCGGGGCCGCCGCCGGTCGCGACCGTCAGCCCCGTACGGGCCAGTTCGCGGCCGAGACGCGCCGCCCCCGCGTACGCGTCGGTGCCCCGTGCCATGGCGTGGCCGCCCATCACGCCGACGACCCGTGCGCCGACGAGGAGTTCGTCCAGAGCGTCCGAGATCGCGTCGTCGTGGACCGACCTCAGCATCGAGGCGAGGATGTCGCCGTCGGCCTTGGTGCGCTGGAACCACTCGTAGGCGAGCGCGTCCGGCGTCGCCTCGTACCCACCCGCGTCCAGCCCCTCGAAAAGCTGCTCGGGGGAATAGAGCAGGCCCCGGTACGGGTCGAAGGGAAGGTGCGGGACGGGCGGGAAGACCAGGGCCCCGTCCGCCCGTATCTTCGCTGCGGCGTCCGGTGCCATCGGGCAGCCGAGGAAGACGGTTTCGGAGGTGTCGGTGGACAGCAGGGCGAGCGTACGGCCCGTCAGGTCGACCGACTGGACGCGGAAGCCGCTGAGCGTCCCGCCCAGGATCACCTGGTCGAACTCGTCGAGGGTCTCGATCTCGCGGTCCAGGCCGTCCGCCCGGTGCTCCCAGGGGCCCTGGGGGCCTTGCGCCGCTGCCTGTTGCGCTTCATGTCCGTCGTGTCCTTCGCCGTACGCCATGCGGACACGATAGGCCCCTCGTACGGGAGGGGAACGCGGGTCCGGGAAGCGGGCCGGTTCAGCCGGTGAGCGGTACGGCGGCGAGTGCGGCGATCACCCACGTCAGCGGCCCGAAGACGGCGAGCAGCGCGCCCGCCCGCAGCGCGGCGGCCGTGCGCAGGAGACCCGTGGGGGCGCCCACCCGCACCAACGCCGCCGTCGTGTCGGTGCGGGCGCGTTTGGCCTCCAGGACCGCCGTCAGCAGCGTCGCGACGGTGCAGCCCACGACGAGCGTGGCGCCGAGGCCGGTGAGCGGTCCGAACGGACGCGGGTCACCGGGGCCGTACAGCGCCGCGGCGGCGAAGCCGCCGGCGACCACCGCGCAGACCACGCCCAGCGGACGGCCGATCCGTACCGCCTCGTCCATCAGGACGCGCCCCGCGAGCAGCCGGGTCGCGCCGGGCCGAAGCATCTGGAGGAGCCGGCCGCAGAGGTGCGCGATACCGGGGCCCGCCAGGGCCAGGCCGAGCGCAGTCAGCGACCAGCCGGCCAGGACACCCGCCGGGCTGCCCTCGAAGCGTCCCGGCAGCGGCAGCGGCGCTCCCGAGCCGCCCCGGCTCGCGTACGTCTCGACGGCGAGCCCGGCCGCGGTGAGAGCCACGCCCCAAGGCAGCCCCGACGGGGCGGGCTTGGGCGTCGCGGGCCGCTCGGGATCGGCGTCGTCGACCGGCCCCGCCTTGCGCGGACGCAGGGCGAGTCCGGTGGCCACGGTGGCGAGGACCGGTACGACGGCGAGCAGCGTGAGTACGGCGGCCAACGGCAACGGCTGTCCGGCGCCGAGGAGATCGGACGCGGCGCCGTCGAACGGCAGCCCCGTGAGGTCACCACGCAGGTGAAGGAAGAACAACAGCGCCACCACGCTGCCCAGCGTGCAGGACAGGGTGGTCGACGCGGCGGCCAGGGCGGTGAGCTGGGCCGGGCCCAGGCCGACCGCCGAGAGACCGGGGCGCGGCCGCGTACTGGGGTCCGTGCGGGCCACGGCGACGGCGAACTGCACCGTGGCGGCGAGCGGGAGCACGCACCACAGCAGGCGTAGCAGCGATCCCTCGGGGTGGTTCATGGCCCAGCCCAGCGTGCACAGCAGGAGGAAGCCGACGCCCGCCGACGCCGCGGCGACGAGCAGTCTGCGCAGCAGGACGAGGAGCTGGCTGCCACGGGCTAGACGGAGAGCGAGCACGCTGCCTGACCTTCCGCCTCGGCCGGTCGCAGGGCGCTCACACGGCGGCCGTCCACGAGTACGACGGTGCGGTCGGCGAGGGTCGCGACCTCGTCGTCAAGGGTGGCGAGTACGACAGTGATGCGATGCGAGCGCGCCGCTGTCGTGAGGGTGCGCAGGACCTGTGCGCGATCGGCGGCGTACAACGGCGCCGTCGGCTCGTCGGCGAAGAGTACGGCGGGCGTGCTGACCAGGGCGCGGGCGACGGCGACGCGCTGGCGCTGCGACTGGAGCAGGGCGTGCGGACGCTTGCGGGCGCACATGCCGATGTCGAGCCGCTCCAGCCACTCCACGGCCGCGGCCTTCGCCGCACGGCGGGAGGAGCCGCGCAGCAGCAGCGGCAGGGCGACGTTCTCCCACGCGTTGAGTTCCGGGACCAGGACCGGATCGGAGTCGATCCAGCCGAAACGGTCGCGCCGGAGCCGTTCACGCAGCGCCGACGGCATCGTGTGCACGGCGGTGCTGTTGAACCAGACCTCGCCCTTCTCCGGGACGAGCTGGCCCGCGAGACAGCGCAACAGGGTCGTCTTGCCGCTGCCGCGCGCGCCGCTGACGGCGAGGATCTCGCCCTCGCGCACACCGAGCGAGACGCCGCTGAGCGCGGGCGAGCCGTTGTGCGAGTGGTGCAGGGAACGCGCCCAGAGCACGTCGTTGTCCGGCGGGGCAACCATGGCGTACACCTCGGTTCGGATCGGGCTCGGTTCCGAGCTGACGTACCGCGCCCCGTCCGGGGGGAACGAGAGCGAAGCCGATCGGTCACTGCACCGTAAAGATCCATAACGAGGTGTGCGGACAGCACGCGGCCCGGGTGCCCCCTTTGCACTCGAACGGGGGCACCCGGGCCGTCTGCGGCTGGGCGGGGTGGGGCTAGGAGGCGGCGTACGGCTCCACGTACGCGCCGTCCCCCGCCCCGTACGGTGCGGTGATCAGAGCTTCGTCCAGGCCTCGGTCAGGACGGTGCGCAGGATCTGCTCGATCTCGTTGAACGTCGACTGGTCGGAGATCAGCGGCGGCGCGAGCTGTACGACCGGGTCGCCGCGGTCGTCGGCGCGGCAGTACAGCCCGCTGTCGTACAGGGCCTTGGAGAGGAAGCCGTACAGGACGCGCTCCGTCTCCTCGTCCGTGAACGACTCCTTGGTGGCCTTGTCCTTGACCAGCTCGATGCCGTAGAAGAAGCCGTTGCCCCGTACGTCGCCGACTATCGGCAGGTCGTGGAGCTTGCGCAGCGTCGAGAAGAACGCGTCCTCGTTGTCCAGCACATGCTGGTTCAGACCCTCGCGCTCGAAGATGTCGAGGTTGGCGAGACCGACGGCCGCGGAGACCGGGTGGCCGCCGAAGGTGTAGCCGTGCAGGAAGGTGTTGGCACCTTTGTAGAAGGGCTCGGCGAGGCGGTCGGAGATGATGCAGGCGCCGATCGGTGAGTAGCCCGACGTCATGCCCTTGGCGCAGGTGATCATGTCCGGCACGTAGCCGAACTTGTCGCAGCCGAACATCGTGCCGAGCCGGCCGAAGGCGCAGATGACCTCGTCCGAGACGAGCAGCACGTCGTACTGGTCGCAGATCTCGCGAACCCGCTGGAAGTAGCCCGGCGGGGGCGGGAAACAGCCGCCCGCGTTCTGCACCGGCTCCAGGAAGACGGCGGCGACCGTGTCCGCGCCCTCGAAGAGGATCTCCTGCTCGATCTGGTCGGCGGCCCAGCGGCCGAAGGCCTCCGGGTCGTCGCCGTAGTGCGGGGCGCGGTAGATGTTGGTGTTCGGCACCTTGCGGGCGCCGGGCACCAGCGGCTCGAACGGGGCCTTCAGAGCGGGCAGTCCGGTGATGGACAGCGCCCCCTGCGGCGTGCCGTGATAAGCGACGGCGCGTGAGATGACCTTGTACTTGGTGGGCTTGCCCGTCAGCTTGAAGTACTGCTTGGCGAGCTTCCAGGCGGTCTCGACCGCCTCGCCGCCGCCGGTGGTGAAGAAGACCTTGTTGAGGTCCCCGGGCGCGTAGTGGGCCAGCCGCTCGGCCAGCTCGATCGCCTTCGGGTGGGCGTAGGACCACACGGGGAAGAAGGCGAGTTCCTGAGCCTGCTTGTAGGCGGTCTCGGCCAACTCGTGGCGCCCGTGGCCCGCGTTGACGACGAACAGGCCGGAGAGGCCGTCCAGGTAACGCTTGCCCTTGTCGTCGTAGATGTAGGTGCCCTCACCACGCACGATGGTGGGCACGGGTGCGTTCTCGTACGACGACATGCGGGTGAAATGCATCCACAGGTGGTCGTAAGCGGTTTTGGAGAGGTCCTTGCTCACGGCTATCGGGTTCCCCACATGTAGGTCTGCTTCTTCAACTTGAGGTAGACGAAGCTCTCGGTGGAGCGCACGCCGGGGAGCGCGCGGATCCGTTTGTTGATGACGTCCAGCAGGTGGTCGTCGTCCTCGCAGACGACCTCCACCATCAGGTCGAAGGAGCCCGCGGTCATCACCACGTACTCGCACTCGTCCATCTCCGTCAGCGCGTCGGCCACGGAGTCGAGGTCGCCCTCGATGTTGATGCCGACCATCGCCTGGCGCCGGAAGCCGACGGTCAGCGGGTCGGTCACGGCCACGATCTGCATGACCCCCTGGTCGAGCAGCTTCTGGACGCGCTGGCGTACGGCTGCCTCGGAGAGGCCCACGGCCTTGCCGATCGCGGCGTAGGGGCGTCGGCCGTCCTCCTGAAGCTGTTCGATGATCGCGAGAGACACGGCGTCGATCGTCGGCGACGATCCGTTCCCGTGCCCGTTCCTGGGGTCTGCGCTGTGACTGGCCACCGGCTCACTGTGCACCGCGACTCGTCTGTCTTGCAACCCCGAAGCGATGAAATTCGTTGTACGAGGGTCAGAATATGACTGAATCCGAAGTTGGGAGGGGTCGGGCCTGTCGAAAGCGTCGGCAGAACGCTTAAGGTGGGTGTCTCACCCATCGGACACATCCGGCATGACATCTGTAAGGAGGGGTGGCAGTGACCACCGAGCTGCGCCGTCTGCGTAACTACATCAACGGGGAGTTCCGGGACGCCGCCGACGGGCGGACCATCGAGGTGGTCAACCCGGCCACGGGCGAGGCCTACGCCACGTCCCCGCTTTCCGGCCAGGCCGACGTCGACGCCGCCATGGAGGCCGCAGCCGCGGCGTTCCCCGCCTGGCGCGACACCACTCCGGCCGAGCGTCAGAAGGTGATGCTCAAGATCGCGGACGCGTTCGAGGAGCGCGCCGAGGACCTGATCGCCGCCGAGTCGGAGAACACCGGCAAGCCGTTCGAACTGACCCGCACCGAAGAGATCCCGCCGATGGTGGACCAGATCCGGTTCTTCGCGGGCGCGGCGCGGATGCTCGAAGGCCGCTCGGCCGGCGAGTACATGGACGGCTTCACCTCCATCGTGCGGCGTGAGCCGGTCGGCGTCTGCGCGCAGGTCGCGCCGTGGAACTACCCGATGATGATGGCCGTGTGGAAGTTCGCCCCGGCGCTCGCGGCGGGCAACACCGTCGTACTGAAGCCGTCGGACACCACCCCCGCCTCCACGCTGCTGATGGCGGAGATCATCGGCGCCATCGCGCCCAAGGGTGTCTTCAACGTCATCTGCGGCGACCGCGACAGCGGGCGCACCATGGTGGAGCACGCGACTCCCGCGATGGTCTCGATCACCGGCTCCGTACGGGCCGGGATGCAGGTCGCCGAGTCCGCGTCGAGGGACGTCAAGCGCGTGCATCTGGAGCTGGGGGGCAAGGCGCCCGTCGTGGTCTTCGAGGACCTCGACAGCGAGGCGATCGCCAAGGCCGTCGAGGACATCTCGGTGGCCGGCTTCTTCAACGCCGGGCAGGACTGTACGGCGGCGTGCCGCGTCCTGGTGCACGAGTCGATCCACGACGAGTTCGTGACCGAGCTGGCCAAGGCCGCCGCCGGCACCAGGACCGGTGGTCCGGACGACGAGGACGTGCTGTACGGGCCGCTGAACAACGCCAACCAGCTGAAGCACGTCTCGGGCTTCATCGAGCGGCTGCCGGCCCATGCCAAGGTCGAGGCGGGCGGTCACCGGGTCGGCGACAAGGGGTACTTCTACGCGCCGACCGTCGTCTCGGGGCTCAAGCAGGACGACGAGATCATCCAGAACGAGGTGTTCGGGCCCGTCATCACGGTGCAGTCGTTCACGGACGAGGCGCAGGCGCTGGAGTACGCGAACGGGGTCGAGTTCGCGCTCGCCTCCTCGGTGTGGACCAAGGACCACGGGCGCGCGATGCGTATGTCCAAGAACCTGGACTTCGGCTGCGTGTGGATCAACACGCACATTCCGCTGGTGGCCGAGATGCCGCACGGCGGCTTCAAGAAGTCGGGCTACGGCAAGGACCTGTCGGCGTACGGCTTCGACGACTACACGCGTATCAAGCACGTGATGACGTCGCTCGACGCGTGAGGTACGCGAGGCGCGCGGGCCGCTGAGGTCGACGCGTCGTCGCCGCGGCGTGATCGGCTCGCCAACTCGCGAGTACGGCGCCCGAGTTGGTTCCCCCGGGGCGGGGCGCGGACACGCTACGTGTCCGGGCCCCGCCCCGTCCGGCGTGGTGCGCGTCTGAGATGGTCGGAGACATGACGGACGCACGCGTACGCGGTGACCGGGTGGGTCCCGCCGTGACTCTGGGGCTGCTGGCGGCCTGGGTTCTGCACGATGCCGAGGAACTGGCCACCGGGCCGCGCTGGATCAGCGAGAACCTGCCTTCCCTGCGCGAGCGGTTTCCCGGCGTACCGGAGCCGGTGTGGGGCGCCATGGCCGCCGTCGAACGGCGTGAGTTCGCTGTGGCCGTAGGGGTGATGGCCACGTTCGTCGGTTCCGCCGCCGTCGCGGGGCACCGTACGGGGGGTCGGTCCGGCTTCTACCAGGGAGCGCTGGACGGATTCGGACTGCACGGTCTGGTGCATCTCGCCCAGGCAGCCGCCGTACGCGGATACACCCCCGGGTCCGTCACGTCGCCGCTGATTGTCGTGCCGTTCACGCTGTGGGCGCGGGGACGGCTGAGGCGGGCCGGTGTGCTGAAGCCGTCGCGGGCACGCGACGTCGCGATGGGCCTGGCCGTGGCCGCGGGCGCCACCGCCGTCTCGCACGCCGTCGCGCGGAAGGTCGTCGGGAGCCGCTGAACTCCGGCCCCGTTCTCGGCGGTTGGGGCGGGTCCCCGGCCCCCTCGGGGACGCGGGAGACCCGCCCCGCCGACCCGACCGCCGTGTTCCGGCCGGCCTTCCCTACGCCTTCGGGCTGTCCGGCCGGCCCGCGCGGAGCAGCTTCGCGAGCGTGTCGATGCGGTTGGTGGTGATCGAGTCGACCCCCGCGCCGACCAGGCGTCGCATGCTCCGTCCGGTGTCGGCCGTCCAGGCGGAGACCAGCAGCCCGTCGCGGTGGACCCGCTCCGTCAGCTCCCGACTCACCAGACCGAAGCGGTAGTTGAGCCAGCGGGGCCGTACCGCTTCGAGCAGCGCGGGGCGCGGTGGGGCCAACGACTGCCACGTCATGGCGATTTCGGCGCCCGGGTCCGCCGCGCGTACGGCGAGCATCGCCTCGGCGCCCGCGCAGTAGTACACCCGCTCCGCCGCGCCGCATTCGCGCACCGTCCCGACCACGGTGCGCACCGACTCCGTCGTGGCGCCCGGCAGATCG
Source organism: Streptomyces sp. NPDC057137 (assembly GCF_042670825.1). NCBI lineage: Bacteria > Bacillati > Actinomycetota > Actinomycetes > Kitasatosporales > Streptomycetaceae > Streptomyces > Streptomyces sp. NPDC057137. The sequence continues at coordinate 46,857 of NZ_JBHUUW010000018.1, forward strand.
ACCATGAGGCGGGCGTTCGCCACCGGCCCCGGCGCCAGCAGCACCTCCCGGAGCGTCGGCACACCGCCCCGTGTGAGGGTGCTCAGCTCCTCCTGGGTGACGTCCGCGACCGGCCGGTCATGACCCCAGAGCCGTGCCAGCGAGGAGTCGTGCAGCAGGACGGGCACCCCGTCGCGCGTGACCCGTACGTCGATCTCCACGGCGTCGGCGCCCCGTTCCAGGGCGGAGCGGACCGAGGGAAGGGTGTTCTCACGTACGCGGTACGGATCGCCCCGGTGCCCGACGGCCACGACGGCGCGCAGCGACGCGTCGCCGAGACCGCCGACCGCGCCCCGTGCGGCCGTCACTTGGCGAGCCACTGAGCCGTGTACGTGTCGATCTCGGCGTTCAGCCGGTCCTTGCCCACCTGGTCGAGGAACGACGCCTCGACGGCGCCCTTCGCGAGCCCCGCCACCCCCCGCTCGTCCAACTCCAGAAGCCGCGCCGCGACCGCGTACTCGTTGTTGAGGTCGGTGCCGAACATGGGCGGGTCGTCGCTGTTGACCGTCACGAGCACGCCTGCGGACACGAGCGTCCTGATCGGGTGAAGCTCGATGTCGGTGACCGCTCGCGTGGCGATGTTGGAGGTGGGGCAGACCTCCAGGGGGATGCGGTTCTCGGCGAGATACGCCATCAACTCGGCGTCCTGGGCGGAGCTGATGCCGTGTCCGATCCGTTCGGCGCGCAAGTCCCTCAGCGCGTCCCACACCGTGCCGGGCCCCGTCGTCTCGCCCGCGTGCGGCACGGAGTGCAGCCCTTCCGCGACCGCCCGGTCGAAGTGGGGCTTGAACTGCGGCCGCGGTACGCCGATCTCCGGGCCACCGAGACCGAAGGACACCAGCCCCTCGGGACGGAGGTCGACGGCGAGCCGCAGTGTCTCGTCCGCGGCTTCCAGGCCGGCCTCACCGGGGATGTCGAAGCACCACCGCAGTACGACGCCGAACTCGGCCTCGGCCGACTTGCGGGCGTCCTCGATCGCCTCCATGAACGCCACTTCGGGGATGGAGCGCCGGGTCGAGCTGAAGGGGGTGATCGTCAGCTCGGCGTAGCGGATGTTCTGCCGGGCCATGTCGCGTGCGATCTCGAACGTCAGCAGCCGGACGTCCTCCGGGGTGCGCAGCAGATCCACGACGGAGAGGTAGACGTCGATGAAGTGCGCGAAATCGGTGAAGACGAAGTAGTCGGCCAGGGCTTCGGGGTCCGTCGGCACCTTGGTGCCAGGGTGCCTGGCCGCCAGTTCGGACACGATACGGGGCGAGGCCGAGCCGACGTGATGGACATGCAGCTCGGCCTTGGGCAGCCCTGCGATGAAGGGATGAAGGTCGGTCATCGGGTCCTCCGCGTGCTGAGCGGCGGCGGAAAGGGTGTCGCCGTCCGCCGGGCAGGACGTCCCCCTGCCCAGGGCTTTATCGGACAGGGATCATCGTAGGCGGGGTGGGGGAGGCGCTCGGCAGAGGCCTTAGCATGACGGAATCACGATGGGGGAGGACCATGTCAGACAGCAGCGCGCAGCCGCCGGGCGCCCACGAGCCGAACGATCCCTGGGCGCCGCCGGAGCGCGGGGTGCCGTTGAACAAGCCGGCGCAGGCGCCGGGGCCCATCCAGGACCAGCCACCGGTCCGGCCCGTCTACGACCAGCCGACCGTCACGTCCATGCCCGGTGTGGGGCCGGAGCCGGGCGCCGCTGGTGCCGGGCCGGTCCCCGGAGCCGTACCGCCACCGCCGATAGCCCCCGGGGGACCGGCCCCGACGACTTCCGGTCCGTACGGCTACCCGGGTGCGCCCGCAGCCTCCCAGTACCCCGGCGCCGGCGCGTCCTATCCCGGATACCCGGGATACCCCGGCTATCCGGGATACGGCCAGGCCGGCTGGCAGCCCGGCCCGGCGAACGGCATGGGCGTCGCCGCGATGACGCTTGGCATCCTCTCGATCTGTCTGTTCTGCCTATACGGCGTCGTCGGCATCATTCTGGGCATCCTCGCCGTGATCTTCGGTGTCGTCGGGAGGAAGCGTGCCGAACGGGGCGAGGCCACCAACAGCGGTCAGGCCCTCTCCGGGATCATCATGGGCAGCATCGGGATCGTCATCGGCGCGGTCGTCATCGGTCTTCTCATCTGGGGCTTCACCGACGCGATCAACGACGACAACAACGACAACGACTACGACAGCGGCACCGACGGTTACTCCGCCATGCTTCTTGTGGACGCAGGCCGCTGATCCGGCGGACGGCGCGCGATCAGGACCTCGCCGCCTCCGCGCGGAGCCGCTCCCGCGCCTCCATAAGAGCGAAGCCCAGCAGATTGAGCCCGCGCCAGCGCGCGGGGTCCTGCGCCCGCTCGTCGTCCGCGGCCAGTCCGATGCCCCATATCCGGTCCATCGGGCTGGCCTCGACGAGCACCCGGTCACCAGTGCCCAACAGGTAGTCGCGCAGCCGGTCGTCCTGCCGGAACTTGTGGACGCTGCCTTCCACGACGATGCCGGACCGTTCGCGCTTCCATACGGTCTCGTCGAACCCCCGCACCAGCCGCCCGGCCTTCTTGGCCAGCGCCGGACCTGACGCGGTCAGAGCCTTCCGCTCGGCCTCCGCGTCGTCGAACAGCCGGGCCTTGGCGGCCATCATCCAGTGCTCCGCCGTCGCGTACCCGACCCCGTCGACCGTGAACGGCGACTGCCACCACTGGCTGAGACAACTCGCGCCGATGGCCCCGTCCTGCCGCGGGGCGTGCCCCCAGAAGTGCAGATACTTGACCTTCACGCCGCGACTCGTACGGTCGGTCAGCTCGGCAACCGTGATCATCCCCATGCACGTGAGTCTGCCAGCCACCACTGACAGTCCGTATGCCGATCAAGGTGATGGCGCGACACATGGTCAACCGATTCCGTCGCGTAACCAAAAGGCAACAACGGAATCACTTGTTGGACGCCCGATGCTCTGTCAGTATCGGCACTCAATTCAAGCCAGAACAACACTGGCGGCTTCGGATCAACCGCGGCGACAGCCGGAAACACGGAGGGCGCCATGGGCAACCGCTTCCCCGCGCGGGACCGCTTCGCGGACGGTGCGCAGTTCATCGACGGACGGCTGCGCCCCGGCACCTCGGGCCGTACACACGCCGTGGTCGACCCGGCGACGGGCGACGAACTGCTCACGTACGAGATGGCGGGGGCGGCCGACGTCGACGCGGCCGTGGCCGCCGCGCTCGCCGCGTATCCGGGCTGGGCGGGCGCCACCCCGGGGGAGCGTTCCGACGCACTGCACCGGTTCGCCGCCGTACTCGCCGAGCGGGCCACGGAATTCGCGGCGGCCGAGTCGCTCCAGTGCGGAAAGCCGATCAAACTGTCCACGGAGTTCGACGTTCCGGGAACCGTCGACAACGCCGCCTTCTTCGCCGGCGCCGCCCGTCATTTGGAAGGCGCGTCGGCGGGCGAGTACAGCGGTGACCACACCTCCTACGTACGCCGCGAACCGATCGGCGTGGTCGGCTCCATCGCCCCCTGGAACTATCCGCTCCAGATGGCCGCCTGGAAGATCCTCCCGGCGGTCGCCGCGGGCAACGCGATCGTGCTGAAGCCGTCCGAGCTGACGCCGTTCACCTCACTGATGTTCGCGCAGGCGGCGCAGGAGGCGGGCATCCCCGACGGCGTGATCAACATCGTCAACGGCGCGGGCGCCGACGCGGGCGAGCGCCTCGTGGGCCACCCCGATGTCGTCATGACCTCCTTCACCGGCTCCACCGCCGTCGGCAAGCGCGTCGCCGAGATCGCCACGGCCACCGTCAAGCGGCTGCATCTGGAACTCGGCGGCAAGGCCCCGTTCCTGGTCTTCGACGACGCCGACCTGGACGCCGCCGTACAGGGCGCCGTCGCGGGCTCGCTCATCAACACGGGGCAGGACTGCACGGCCGCCACCCGCGCCTACGTACAGCGTCCGCTCTACGACGCCTTCGTGAGCGCCGTCGCGGCGCTGATGGAGACGGTCCGCCTCGGCGACCCGTTCGCCCCGTCGACGGACATGGGGCCGCTGATCTCGCACGCCCACCGAGACCGGGTCGCCGGCATCGTCGACCGGGCGCGCGGATACGCCCGCGTCGTCACCGGCGGCACCGCGCCGGACGGCGCCGGGCTCGCCGACGGCGCGTACTACCGCCCCACACTCGTCGTGGACGCCGCCCAGGACAGCGAGATCGTCCAGTCGGAGATCTTCGGCCCCGTCCTGGTCGTGCTGCCCTTCGACTCCGACGACGAGGGCATCCGCCTCGCCAACGACACCCCGTACGGCCTCGCGGCGTCCGTCTGGAGCCGCGACGTGTACCGCACGGGGCGCGCCACCCGCGAGATCAAGGCCGGCTGTGTGTGGGTGAACGACCACATCCCGATCATCAGCGAGATGCCGCACGGCGGCTACAAGGCCAGTGGTTACGGAAAAGACATGTCGGCGTACTCGTTCGAGGAGTACACACAGGTCAAACATGTGATGTACGACAACACCGCGGTCGCCAGGAAGGACTGGCACCGCACAATCTTCGGGGACCGTCTCTAACTCTCCTCACCCTCTCCTCACCCGAAAGGGCACCGCCCATGGAGCTGTACGAGCCCGACCGTCTCTCGGCGGCCCAGATAGCCGCGACGCGTCGCAGCCTCAGTAACGGACGAGGCGCGCTCAGCCGCCGTTCGCTGCTGCGCGCCACCGGCGCCGGGGCGCTCACGATCGGCGGCGTGGCAGGCCTCGGCGCCTGCGGGATTCCGCCCGCGAAGGGAGAGAGCGGGGGCCCCGCGTCCACCGATCACTCGGCGAAGGAGAAGCGCGTCGTCTTCTCCAACTGGACCGAGTACATGGATGTCAGCGAGGACGAGAAGAGCTACCCCACCCTGGAGGCGTTCACGAAGCGCACCGGGATCCAGGTGAAGTACACGGCGGACATCAACGACAACGTCGAGTTCTTCGGCAAGATCCAGCCGCAGCTCGCGGCCGGCCAGGACACGGGGCGCGACCTCATCTGCGTCACCGACTGGCTCGCCGCCCGCATCATCCGGCTCGGCTGGGCGCAGAAGCTCGATCCCGCCAACTTGCCCCACGCGTTCGCGAATCTGTCCCCGCAGTTCCGCTCGCCGGACTGGGATCCGGGGCGCGCCTACACGTATCCGTGGACCGGTATCCCGTCCGTCATCGCCTACAACACGAAGGCGACGGGGGGCCGCAAGGTCGAGTCCGTCTCGCAGCTGCTCGACGATCCGGACCTCAAGGGGCGGGTGTCGTTCCTGTCCGAGATGCGCGACTCCATCGGGCTGACCCTGCTCGACATGGGCAAGGACCCGGCGTCGTTCTCCGACGACGACTACGACGGCGCCGTCGCCCGCATACAGAAGGCCGTCGACAAGAAGCAGATCCGCCGCTTCACCGGCAACGACTACACGGCGGACCTCAGCAAGGGCGACATCGCGGCGTGTATCGCCTGGGCCGGTGACATCGTGCAGCTCCAGGCGGACAACCCGGACATCCAGTTCGCCATCCCGGAGGCCGGTTACATGATCTCCAGCGACAATCTGCTGGTCCCGGCGAAGGCACGGCACAAGACCAACGCCGAGAAGCTCATCGACCACTACTACGAGCTTCCGGTCGCCGCGCAGCTCGCGGCGTACATCAACTACGTCTGCCCCGTCGAAGGTGTCCGTACGGAGCTCGCAAAGATCGACGAGTCGATGGCGTCCAACCCGCTGATCCTCCCGGACGCGGCGATGGCCTCGCGGTCCCACGCCTTCCGCTCCCTGAGCGGCGAGGAGGAGACGGCGTACGAGGAGAAGTTCGCCAAGCTCATCGGCGCCTAGGCCGACGGGCCCCACGGGGCCGCCGGTTCGCACGGTCGCCGGTGGTACGCCCGCCGGCCGCAGGGGTCCAGAGGCCCCGTCCGCTCCGTTCTTCCCTTCTCAAGCCCCCGGGATCGTTACCCATGAGTGAGACCGCATCCACCGACCGGGGCGGCGACGACGTCCGCCTCACCGGGATAAGCAAGTCGTACGGCTCCTTCCACGCCGTCAAGCCCCTCGACCTCACCGTCCCCGAGGGCTCCTTCTTCGCCCTGCTCGGTGCCTCGGGCTGCGGCAAGACCACCACGCTGCGGATGATCGCCGGTCTGGAGGACCCGACCACCGGATCGGTCTTCCTCGGTGAGAAGGACGTCACCGGCCTGCCGCCGCACAAGCGCCCCGTCAACACCGTCTTTCAGAGTTACGCGCTCTTCCCGCACCTCGACATCTACGAGAACGTCGCCTTCGGCCTGCGCCGTCGCGGCATCAAGTCGGTGAAGAAGCAGGTCGGCGACATGCTCGACCTCGTCCAGCTCGGCGACTTCGCGAAGCGCAAGCCGCACCAGCTCTCCGGCGGCCAGCAGCAGCGCGTCGCCGTGGCCCGCGCGCTCATCAACCATCCGAAGGTGCTGCTGCTCGACGAGCCCCTCGGCGCGCTCGACCTCAAGCTGCGCCGCCAGATGCAGCTCGAACTCAAGCGCATCCAGACGGAGGTCGGCATCACCTTCGTGCATGTCACGCACGACCAGGAGGAGGCCATGACGATGGCCGACACGGTCGCCGTGATGAACGCGGGGCGGGTCGAGCAGCTGGGCGCGCCGGCGGAGCTGTACGAGAATCCGCAGACCACCTTCGTCGCCAACTTCCTCGGCACCTCCAACCTCATCGAGGCCGACGTCGCGGAGACGACGGGCGACGAGGTGGTGGTGACGTCGGCGGGTGTGAAGCTGAGGCTGCCCGCGGCCCGCTGTACGACGCGGGTCCCGGACGGCGGCAGGCTGCTCGTCGGCGTACGCCCCGAGAAGATCTCCCTCGCGCACGCGGACGACGAGGGTTCCATCCCCGCGGGCCGTAACCGGATCACCGGGCGCATCGTCGACTCCAGCTTCATCGGGGTCTCGACCCAGTACGTCATCGACAGCCCCGTATGTGCGGAGTTGGAGGTGTACGCGCAGAACATCGAGCGCGACGGCCGGCTCGTTCCCGGGGCCGAGGTGGTCCTGCACTGGAACCCCGCGCACACCTTCGGACTCGACGCCGCCCAGGACATCGACGCGGGCGTCAAGACGGTGGACGAGGAGGGGGCGTGACCGCGACGGAAGCACCACCGGCACCACCCACACCACCGGTCACCGAAGCGGCAGTACGCAAGGTTCCGCGCCGTAAACGCCTCGTGCCTTACTGGCTGCTGCTGCCCGGCATCCTGTGGCTGCTGGTCTTCTTCGCGCTGCCGATGGTCTACCAGGCGTCGACCTCCGTACAGACGGGCTCGCTGGAGGAGGGCTTCAAGGTCACCTGGCACTTCCAGACCTACTGGGACGCGCTCCAGGACTACTACCCGCAGTTCGTGCGCTCGCTGCTGTACGCGGGCACCGCCACTGTGCTGTGTCTGCTGCTCGGCTACCCGCTGGCGTACCTCATCGCCTTCAAGGCCGGCCGCTGGCGCAATCTCCTGCTGGTCCTGGTCATCGCCCCGTTCTTCACCAGCTTCCTGATCCGCACGCTCGCCTGGAAGACGATCCTCGCGGACGACGGCACCGTGGTCGGGGCGTTGGACACCCTTCGGGTGCTGGACGTGACCAGCTGGCTCGGCTGGACGGCCGACGACCGCGTCCTGGCCACGCCCATGGCCGTCGTCTGCGGCCTCACGTACAACTTCCTGCCGTTCATGATCCTGCCGCTCTACACCTCGCTGGAGCGCATCGACGGCCGGCTGCACGAGGCGGCCGGGGACCTCTACGCGAGGCCAGCGACGACCTTCCGCAAGGTCACCGTCCCGCTGTCGATGCCGGGCATCGTCTCCGGCACGCTGCTGACCTTCATCCCGGCGAGCGGCGACTACGTCAACGCGGAACTGCTCGGCTCCACCGACACCAAGATGGTCGGCAGCGTGATCCAGAGCCAGTTCCTGCGCGTGCTCGACTATCCGACGGCGGCGGCACTCTCGTTCATCCTCATGGCGGTCGTGCTGGTCGTGGTCACCGTCTACATCCGCCGTTCAGGGACGGAGGACCTGGTCTGATGCGCTGGATCCGACGCAATGTGGTCGTCGTCGCGGGCCTGCTCACGCTCGCGTACATGATCCTGCCGAACCTCGTCGTGATGGTGTTCTCCTTCAACAAGCCGAAGGGGCGCTTCAACTACGCCTGGCAGACGTTCTCGCTGGACGCCTGGAAGGACCCGTGCGGCGTCGCGGACCTCTGCGGGGCGCTGACGCTCTCGTTCCAGATCGCCGTCTGGGCGACGATCGGGGCGACCGTCCTCGGCACCATGATCGCCTTCGCCCTGGTCCGCTACCGCTTCCGGGCGCGCGGCGCGATCAACTCGCTGATCTTCCTGCCGATGGCCATGCCCGAGGTCGTGATGGCCGCCTCGCTGCTGACTCTGTTCCTGAACATGGGGGCGGAGTTGGGCTTCTGGACCGTCCTCATCGCGCACATCATGTTCTGCCTCAGCTTCGTGGTGACAGCCGTCAAGGCGCGCGTCATGTCCATGGATCCGAAGCTGGAGGAGGCGGCGCGCGATCTGTACGCGGGGCCGGTGCAGACCTTCGTACGGGTCACCCTGCCGATCGCCGCACCGGGCATCGCGGCGGGGGCGCTGCTCGCCTTCGCCCTCTCGTTCGACGACTTCATCATCACCAACTTCAACGCCGGCTCGTCCGTCACCTTCCCCATGTTCGTCTGGGGCTCGGCGCAGCGCGGCACACCGGTGCAAATCAACGTCATTGGGACGGCAATGTTCGCCATCGCGGTACTGATGGTGATCGGCGGCCAGCTGGTCAGTGACCGGCGCAAGAAGGCCGCAACACCCTGAGCGGGACCTGAAGGAGTTGGAAGACATGGCCCCTGGAGCCATGCGTACAGCAGCCGCCTCACTCGCCGACGCGCAGCCCGTCGCCTACTGGCTCGACGACCCGGGCAGGCCGGGCGCGGTGCCCGCCCTCGCGGGCGACGAACGCTGCGACCTGCTCGTCGTCGGCGGCGGCTACAGCGGCCTGTGGACCGCGCTCCTCGCCAAGGAGCGCGATCCGCACCGCGACGTCGTCCTGATCGAGGGCCGAGAGGTGGGCTGGGCGGCCTCAGGCCGTAACGGCGGCTTCTGCTCCGCCTCTCTCACGCACGGCCTCGCCAACGGTCTCAGCCGCTGGCCCGGCGAGCTGCGGGCCCTCGAAGACCTCGGTGGGGCCAATCTCGACGGTATCGAGTCGGCTGTCGAGCGCTACGCCATCGACTGCGACTTCGAGCGCACCGGCGACATCTCCGTCGCCACCGAACCGCACCAGCTCGACGACCTCCGTCAGTTGCGCGACGAGGCGGCCGAGGCCGGTTTCACCGGTCTGGACCTCCTCGACGGCGAGGCGGTCCGCGCGGAGGTCGACTCGCCGACATTCCTGGGCGGCCTCTGGGACCGGCGCGGCGTCGCCATGCTGAACCCGGCCAGGCTCGCGTGGGGGCTGAAGCGCGCCTGTCTCGACCTCGGCGTGCGGATCTACGAGAACACGCCCGGTCTCGAACTGGCCCGCTCCGGGCCCGGCATGGCCGTCCGCACGCCGTACGGCCGCGTCCTGGCCCGCCACGTCGCGCTCGGCACGAACGTCTTCCCGTCGCTGGTCCGGCGCGTGCGGCCGTACACGGTGCCCGTCTACGACTACGCCCTGACGACCGAGCCTCTCACCGAGGGCCAACTCGGGGCGATCGGCTGGAAGAAGCGGCAGGGACTCAGCGACGGCGCCAACCAGTTCCACTACTTCCGGATCACCGCGGACAACCGCATCCTGTGGGGCGGCTACGACGCGATCTATCCGTACGGAGGTCGGCTCGACGCCGACCTCGACCACCGTCCCGAGACCTATCTCAAGCTCGCCTCGCACTTCTTCGAGTGCTTCCCTCAGTTGGAGGGCCTGAGGTTCAGCCACGCGTGGGGCGGGGCCATCGACACCTGCTCGCGGTTCTCCGCCTTCTTCGGTACGGCGCACGGCGGGCGGGTCGCGTACGCCGCCGGGTACACCGGCCTCGGCGTCGGCGCGACTCGCTTCGGCGCCGATGTGATGCTCGACCTGCTCGCGGGGGAGCGGACGGAGCGTACGGCGCTGGAGATGGTCAGGACGAAGCCCGTGCCCTTCCCGCCGGAGCCGGCCGCCTGGGCCGGTATCGGGCTCACCAAGTGGTCGCTGGCCCGCGCGGACGCCAGGGGCGGGCGGCGCAATCTGTGGCTGAGGGCCATGGACCGGGTGGGGCTGGGCTTCGACAGCTGACCTCCGTCGACGTCCGTCGGCCTCCGTAGGAGGGCGTCTTTCCCGGCTCGTGGCCGGGGCCGTCGCCCAGGCCGGTGGTGATGTGATCCACATCACCACCGACTGGCGACCCGAACTCGCGTAATGAACCGGCGCGACCTCCCTCTCCCCCTGTGGACGCACTGTCCAACAACGTGGAGCGGAGGCCGCATGATGACTGACTCGAGGGCCTATTCGGGGGCGAGGGCCGCGCTGGAGTGGCTGGCGTCGGTGGCGCCCGATCCCGACGCCTGTCGGTGGGAATGGGAGCGGAACCCGCACGGGGTCGCTCTTCTTCCCGCCGGGAAGCGCTGGGACGTCCTGATCCTCCCTGGTGAACTGGGGTATCCGACGCTCGAAGTGCTGAACCGGCTCGTCGATCGGCCGGGCCCCGTCCTGGCCGATTTCGGCGACGCGCGCCTCGGATTCTTCGTACCGCCGGGCACCGTCGCCCGCTGGATCGGTACGGGGGTGCGAGGGGCCGGCAGCGGCACCTGGATCGTCGTCCCGTACCCGGGCCGCACCGGCGGCGGCGTCCGCTGGCTGGTCCCGCCCGACGGCTCGGGCACGCTCACCGACCCGCCGTTGCTGGAACTGGCGATGCACGAGGCGGCGGCCGGGATCGCGGGGGGTGTCCTCGGCGACGGCGCCGTCGATGGGGACGGCGGGGGCGGTGGAGGGCAGTCGGAGCCGTAAGGCGCCAGAGGTCTTGACAACAGGATTGGTCTGGACCATGTTGTGCCCGGCTCGGTCACTCAATTCCGCCATGCCCGGAGGCAGTTGTGGAACGCAACAGACGACCTTCTCGGTACGCCAGACTCGTGGCCGCTCTCGCGGCTGCCGTACTCACCGCAGGCGGCCTCGTCGTGTCCGCCGAGACGGCGCGCGCGGCCGACGCGGACATCGCCACCAACGGCGGCTTCGAATCCGGCCTCGCCGGCTGGAGCTGTACGGGCGGCAGTGGCGTGACCGTCAGCACCCCCGTGCACGGCGGCACGGCCGCACTGAAGGCCACCCCGGCGGGCAGCGACAACGCGAAGTGCGCCCAGACCGTCGCGGTCCGACCCGACTCGGCCTACACGCTGAGCGCCTGGGTCCAGGGAAGCTACGTCTACCTCGGCGCCTCCGGCACCGGCACCACCGACGTCTCAACGTGGACCCCGTCCGCGCCCAGTTGGCAGAAACTGACCACCTCCTTCCGCACCGGTCCCGCCACCACGTCCGTGACGCTCTACACCAACGGCTGGTACGGAACACCCGCCTACCACGTCGACGACCTCAGCCTCGTCGGGCCGGGCGGTGAGACGGGGCAGCCGCCCGCCGCCCCGGCAGGGCTCAGATCCTCGACGGTCACCGCGTCATCGGTCGGCCTCGCCTGGTCGCCCGTGGCGGGCGCCACCGGCTACACGGTGCACCGTGACGGCGCCCCGGACGTGAACGTCACCGGCACCTCGACCACCGTCACCGGGCTGAGCCCCGCGACCGCCTACCGTTTCCAGGTCTCCGCCACCAACGCCGCGGGCCGCTCCCCGCGCTCCACCGCCGTCACCGCCACCACCCAGGCCGGCGGCGGGGGCGGCAGCGGGGCGGACCTCCCCGCCAACGCCCTCGTCGGCTACCTCCACTCCAGCTTCGCCAACGGCTCGGGCTACACGCGCATGGCCGACGTGCCCGCCTCGTGGGACGTCATCAACCTCGCCTTCGGCGAGCCGACATCGGTCACCTCGGGCGACATCCGCTTCAGCCTGTGCCCCGTCGCCGAATGCCCGAACGTCGAATCGCCCGCCGAGTTCAAGGCCGCCATCGAGGCCAAGCAGGCGGCGGGCAAGAAGGTCCTGATCTCCATCGGCGGCCAGAACGGTCAGGTCCAACTCGCCTCGACCGCCGCGCGCGACGCCTTCGTGAGCTCCGTATCCAAGATCATCGATGAGTACGGCCTCGACGGCCTCGACATCGACTTCGAGGGCCACTCGCTCTCCCTCAACACCGGAGACACCGACTTCCGCAACCCCACGAGCCCCGTCATCGTCAACCTGATCTCCGCCGTGAAGAGCCTCAAGGCCAAGTACGGGGCGGACTTCGTGCTCACGATGGCCCCGGAGACGTTCTTCGTGCAGCTCGGCTACCAGTTCTACGGATCCGGCCCCTGGGGCGGCCAGGACCCGCGCGCCGGGGCGTATCTCCCCGTCATCCACGCCCTGCGCGACGACCTCACCCTGCTGCACGTCCAGGACTACAACTCGGGGCCGATCATGGGGCTCGACAACCAGTACCACACGATGGGCGGCGCCGATTTCCACATCGCGATGACCGACATGCTGCTCACCGGCTTCCCGGTGGCCGGCGACACCACCAAGGTCTTCCCGGCGCTGGACCCGGGCCAGGTGGCGATCGGACTCCCGGCGTCGTCGCAGGCCGGCAACGGCCACACCGCCCCGTCGGAGGTGAACAAGGCCCTGGACTGTCTGACGAAGAAGACCAACTGCGGGTCGTACCAGACGCACGGTACGTGGCCCACGCTGCGCGGGCTGATGACCTGGTCGATCAACTGGGACCGCTTCAACCAGTGGGAATTCTCCCGCAACTTCGACGGGTACTTCGGAAGCTGAGTTGAGCTGAGCTGAATCGAGCTGAGCCGAGCCGACCAGGCCCGCCTCGCGCTACGGGGCGTCCGTTCCCGAGCCGGCGGCCCTGCGGTTGTCGATCCACCGCAGGGCCGCCACCAACAGGGCCAGCAGCATGCCGCAGAGCAGCCAGCTGCCGAGAACGTCCAGCGGCCAGTGATAGCCCCGTAGTACCAGTCCGATGCCCGTCGCCGCACTGAGCACCACGGCGACGGGCATCGCCCATCCGCGCCCGGCGCGCCCCGTACAGGGCCGCAGCAGCAGCGCGGCGCCGCAGTACGCGACCATCGCCGTCGCCGTGTGGCCGGACGGGTAGTAACCGGACTCGGCCGTGAGCGGCCCGGGGCGGTCGATCCACAGCTTGAGCGGCATCACGAGCACCGGAACGGCGGCCATGGCCAGCACGACCGCCACCGCCCGCGCCCGGTACCCCCGCCACGCCGCGTAGACGACCGCGACGGCCAGGACCGGCAGGGCGACCGCCATGCCGCCGAGATCGGCCAGGAACTCCGTCAGTCCGACGGGGCCACGTCCGAAGGCCGTACGCCCCAGGCGCTCGTCGGCGTCACGGAGCGGGCCACCGGCGACGACCTGCCAGGTGACGAGCGCGAAGAGAACCGCGCAGAGAGCGAACGCCCCGAGCGGGGAGAGAGGAGCGACGGGGCCGAGGAGGCCGCCTGAGCCGAAGCGCCCGGAGAGGAATGTCGGCCGCCCCGGAACAGGGGGGGTAGTTCCGAGACGGCCGCCGGGACCGGGTCGCCGCGCGCCCCGGGGGGTTTGGGGCGGGCGGCCGTCCGATCGGTGAGGAATTCCGGAGCTGGATGCTCCAGCGCGTCCGAAGACGCGTCCAGGACGGTGCTGGGGGCGCCCCGCCGTGGGTTCGCCCGCAGTCTCCTGCGAGCGGGGTGTTTCTTTCATCTGCCGAAACCGTACGTCAGGGCCGTGAGGTCCGACAGCGGGAAGGTGAACCCGCCATCGGCCCCGCACAGCTTCTTCACAGGCCCCGCCCCGGGGACCGGCGGACCGCCCGGTCAGAGTCCGGCCAGCGCCTGCTCCAGGATGTCGAGGCCCTCTGTAAGGAGGTCCTCACCGATCACCAGCGGCGGCAGGAAACGCAGGACGTTGCTGTACGTGCCGGTGGTGAGGACCAACAGCCCTTCCACGTGGCACGCCTTGGCGAGAGCGGCCGTCGCCTCCGGGTTCGGTTCCTTGGTGTCCCGGTCCTTGACGAGTTCGAGCGCGAGCATCGCGCCACGGCCCCGTACGTCGCCGATGACGTCGAACTTCTCGGCCATCTCCTTGAGACGAGGCTTCATGATCTCCTCGATGCGCCTGGCCTTCGAGACGAGGTCCAGCTCGCGCATCGTCTCGATGGCACCGAGCGCCGCGGCGCAGGCCACCGGGTTTCCGCCGTACGTACCGCCGAGGCCGCCCGAGTGCGGGGCGTCCATGATCTCCGCGCGGCCCGTGACGGCGGCGAGCGGCAGGCCGCCCGCGATGCCCTTCGCCGTGGTGATCAGGTCGGGGACGATGCCCTCGTCCTCGCACGCGAACCACTGCCCCGTCCGGCAGAAACCGGACTGGATCTCGTCCGCCACGAAGACGATGCCGTTGTCCTTGGCGAACTTCGCGATGGCGGGCAGGAAGCCCTTCGCCGGCTCGATGAATCCGCCCTCGCCCAGCAGCGGCTCGATCACGATCGCCGCGACGTTCTCCGCGCCGACCTGCTTGCTGATCTCGTCGATGGCCTGTGCGGAGGCCTCGGCGCCCGCGTTCTCCGGGCCGGTCGGCCAGCGGTAGCCGTACGCCACGGGGACGCGGTAGATCTCCGGGGCGAACGGACCGAAGCCGTTCTTGTACGGCATGTTCTTCGAGGTCAGCGCCATCGTGAGGTTCGTACGGCCGTGATAACCGTGGTCGAACACCACGACCGCCTGCCGCTTGGTGTACGAGCGGGCGATCTTCACGGCGTTCTCGACGGCCTCGGCGCCCGAGTTGAACAGGGCGGACTTCTTGGCGTGGTCCCCCGGCGTCAGCTCGGCGAGCTGCTCACAGACCTCCACGTAACCCTCGTACGGCGTGACCATGAAGCAGGTGTGGGTGAAGTCGGCGAGCTGGGCGGTGGCGCGGCGTACGACGGCCTCGGCGGAGGAGCCGACGGACGTCACCGCGATGCCGGACCCGAAGTCGATGAAGCTGTTGCCGTCCACGTCCTCGACGACGCCGCCGCTCGCGCGGGCGGCGAAGACGGGCATCACGGACCCCACGCCGGCGGCGACCGTGGCGGTACGGCGGTTCTGCAGCTCCAGCGACTTGGGACCGGGGATGGCGGTGACGACGCGCCGCTCCTGCGGGATTGCGGTCATGAGGGGCTCCTGGGGGTGGTTCCGGACGCTACGTGTCTCGTGATGTCTCGACGTGTCTCGCGTTCTCGCATCTGTCTTCACTTCGCAGGCTAGGGGCGGAGGCGGGCGGCGGGCATGCGCCGTTCGGGAGTGTCCGCGGCGTGTCGTTGTCCGCCACGGACATAGGACCCGGCGGACCTCTCCGCGCACGCCGGGGGCGCGCGATCAACACTCCGTACGGCCGGAACGGTGAACTCCCCCTACGTGGGCACTAGATTGAGGCGTGTACAGAGCGGACCTGGCTGGTCAGGGGACAGGGGTTCATGAACACCGACGGCACGCACGACCCACGCGGCACACGAGCCAATCCCGTGCCACGTCCGGCAGGGCCACCACCCCAGCCACCCACGCCGCCGTCGGTACCACCGCCCTCCGGCCCCGCAGGATCGCCGGACGTTCCGTCCGCGGTCTCCGCCCCGTCGGGGCACCCCGCCCCGCCCGCCTCGCCGGCGCTGCCACCCTCGCCGACGCACGCGCCGGTCCCGGGCATCGGCGCGTCCGTGGCCGACTGGCTGCGGATCCCCCGCCCCCAGGCCGAACCGGGCATCTGGCGCCTCGGCCACCGCCCGCGCCCGCCGGAGGAGCCCGAGCAGGTACCCGCACGTCAGCTGTTCAGCGGCGCCCTCGTCGCGTACCTGTGCGGCTGGCTCGTCTGGTCACTGCTCTGGAACGGCTACCTCGGGGGATGGTGGATCTTCGGCGACAGGTGGTGGCTGCTGCCGATCCAGTGGCTGACCCCGGAGAGCTGGCGGTCGAAGGACAGCCCGAACGTCGAGCTGTACGTCGCGGCGAGCTATCTCTACTACGCCCTCGTCGTCGGCCTGCTCGCGGTCGGCTTCGGTCGTATCGGCAACTGGAACGAGGTCTGGCGGCGCTACGGGGTGCCACTGTGGCCGCTCTTCGTACTGCTGCCAGGTTTCTGGCGCGAGATGCCGCGCACCGTCGACTGGCTGACCTGGGTGTCGAACGTCTACTACGTGCTTCTCGTCGCCGCCGTCCTGGCGGTCGTCGGGCGCGCCGGCACCTGGCCTCCCGTACGACGGCGCCTCGGGATGACCACCCCGGACGAGCCGCCCCCGCCGCCTTCCGCCGATGCCGACCCGGCGGACTGGCCCGAACTGCGCGCCGCAGGACTGACCGAAGCCGCCGCCAAGCTCGCCGAAGCCGTACACCGCGGCACCCTCGGCGACGTCGACTACGCGCGGATCCGCCGTGCCTGGCAGGGCGTCCGCACCCGGCCCGAACGGCTGCCCGCCTTCACCGACACCGTCCGAACCCACGGGGCCGGCGCCTGCGCCCACCCTTCGGGTGTGCGCGACCTGCCGCTGCGCACCGCGAACCACGACCTCGCCACCGGCCAGGTCAGGATCGGCACCGCGGCGGACCACCCGCGCAATCCGTACGCACGGCGCACCACCGGCGTCGCCCTGGAACCGGGGCTGCTCGGCACGTCGCTGCTCGCCGTCGGCCCTGCGGGCTCCGGCAAGACGGTGAGGCTGGTCCGCCCCGTCGTCGAGTCGCTCTGCCTCCAGGCCCTCGCCAACCGCGCCGCCGTCGTCGCCGTCACCGCCTACGGGGCGGCGCTCGCCCCCGACGACTCCTTCGACCTCGTGATCGCCGTCGGCCGCCCTGGCGCGACCCACGACCTTGACCTCTACGGCAGCGCCGACGACCCCGACGAGGCCGCCAGGACGTTGTCGGAGGGCCTCGTAGGGGATCTGGCGGCCGGTCTCCCCGGCGGAGACCGGCGCAGGGCCGCGACCGCGCTCGCCCAGCTCATCGGCCCGTACCGCAGCGTCCACGGGCACTTCCCCGCCGTCCCGGAACTGCGGGAACTGATCGGCGGTTCCCCTGTGGCCGTCCAGGCACTGCGGACCGCGTTGGAGACGTCCGGCGACCCCGGTGCGGCAGCCCAGCTGCGCGAGCTCGACGCACGCGAACGGCAGTCGACACGCGGCGACGACATCGGCGTGCTCCTGGCCGAACGCCTCGCCTTCCTCGACCGGCCCGCCTTCGCCGACTTCTTCCGTACGGACGGCAGCGGGCGATCCTTCTCGCTGCGCGCCATCGAGCATCCGTTGCGGGTCAGGATCGACCTGCCCGAACGGGGCCACGCCGAGGCGTCGCGGATCATCGCCCGGCTCCTCCTCGCCCAGTTCACCGACGCCGCGCTCGCCCGGGTGGACCGCTCGCTGTTCGCCTGCCTCGTCCTGGACGACGCGACGTACACCGTGACAGGCGACTCGGTCCGCGCCATTCAGCGGCTGCGCTCGGCGAACGCCGGAGTGGTCCTCCCGCTGCGCACCTTGGAAGACGTCCCCGACCCGCTGCGGGGCCCGCTCCTCGGCGCCGTGGGCTGCCGTATGGCATTCTCCGGGCTCGGCCCGTGGGACGGCGGGCGCTTCGCGGAGAGCTGGGGCACCGAGTGGGTCCAGACCCGCGACGTCACCAACCGGCAGATCATCTCCGACGAGCCCCTCACCAAGGCCCTGCATTTCATGCGGCGGCTGGTGACCGGCAAGGCCGCCACCGCCGAGGCGGTCACGGTGCGGGAGGTCGAGCGTGAACGCTGGTCGGCGTCCGAACTGGCCCACTCCGTGCCGGCGGGCCACGCCGTGCTCTCGCTGACCACCGTCGGCGGGGAGCACGCGCCGCCCATGCTGGTGGACCTCCGTACCTGAGCGATTCGAGCACGGGACGATCTCCGTACGTAGGCGGCGTCGGCGGAGACGGCCACGGCGACGTGCGGCGTACGGCCCGCGTCGCCCGGCTCGTACCCCTGTTCTCGTACACCCTGGCAGAATTGGGGTGAGCCGTTTCTACGAGACGGCGAAAACGTCCGCCCGTCCTCTTCATGAAGGTCCTACGGTCCGCCATGCCGCCCACGCTCGCCTCGCTCATCCAGCATTCGGCGCTCAAGCTCACCGTGCGCGCTGGGGAGGACCGGCTCGATACGCCGGTGCGCTGGGCACACGTCAGTGAACTCGAGGACCCGGTGCCGTACATGGACGGCGGCGAACTGCTGCTCGTCACCGCGGTCACCCTGCACGCCGAGGACCCCGCGGCCATGCGGCGCTACGTACGGCGCCTCGTCGGCGCCGGCGTCGTCGGACTCGGCTTCGCGGTCGGCGTCAACTACGAGGACATCCCGGACGCCCTCGTCGACGCCGCACACGCGGAGGGACTGCCGCTCCTGGCGGTCCCGCGCCGTACCCCCTTCCTCGCCATCAGCAAGGCCGTCTCGGCGGCGATCGCGGCCGATCAGTACCGGGCGGTCACGGCGGGCTTCGAGGCGCAACGGGAGCTGACCCGCGCGGCGCTCTCCGAGGGCCCCGCCGCGCTGCTGGCCCGCCTCGCCGCGCACATCGACGGCTGGGCCGCGTTGTACGACGCGACGGGCGCCGTGATCGCCGCAGCGCCCGACTGGGCCGCACGCCGCGCCGCCCGCCTCACAACCGAGGTGGAACGGCTGCGGGAGCGCCCCGCGCCCGCCAGCGCCGTGGTCGGCGATCCGGACGACCGGGTCGAGCTCCAGTCGCTGGGCAGCGGCCGTCGCGTACGGGGCGCACTCGCCGTCGGCACTGGGGCGGCGTTGGGCACGGCGGAGCGGTACGCCGTGCACTCGGCCGTAGCCCTGCTGACGCTCACCACGGAGCGCTCACGCGCGCTCCAGGAGGCCGAGCAGCGGCTCGGCTCCGCGGTGCTGCGGATGCTGCTCTCGGGACAGCCCGACCACGCGCGGGCGGTGGCGGGAGATCTGTACGGAGGGCTGCTGGACGCCCCGTTCCGGTTGCTCATCGCCGAACCGGCCGAGACGGGGGCCGATCCCCGTGACCCCGCAGCCGACCATCCGCTCCAGTCGCTGACCGACTCGCTGGAGGCGTCGGCGGCGCACGGAGGGGAAGCGGTGCTGGCCGTGCCCGACGGCGAGGAACGGCTCATCGTGCTCGCGGCGGACGCCGGCGCGGTCGCCGCCGCCTGTGAGACGTACAAGGAGCAGGAGGCGGACGACGCCGGGGTCGTCATCGGCCTCTCCGCCCCGACGGGGCCGATCGCGGCCGCAGGCGCCTACAAACAGGCCGAACAGTCGCTGTCCGTCGCGCGTCGACGGGGCCGCGCGCTGGTGGAGCACGAGGAACTCGCAGCCGGCTCGCTCCTGCCGCTCCTCGCCGACGACGCCGTGCGGGCCTTCGCCGACGGAATGCTGCGCGCGCTGTACGAACACGACGCCAAGGGGCGCGGCGACCTGGTGGACTCCCTCAGAGCCTGGCTCTCGCGCCACGGCCAGTGGGACGCCGCGGCGGCCGATCTGGGCGTCCACCGGCATACGCTGCGTTACCGCATGCGCCGCGTGGAAGAGATCCTGGGTCGCACGCTGGACGACCCGGACGTCCGGATGGAACTCTGGCTGGCCCTGAAGACCACCTCGGCGACGCTGCTGCCGGGGCCCTGACGAACGCCCGCCGTCACAGCGCTGTCCGCCTCAACTGCCGCGACGTGTTCGGCATTTACCGTGCGCGCCCGCCGCGGGCCCACGCACGGGCGGTCGACACCGTCCGATGGGCCCCGGCGGCGGTGTACAGGCGTCGCGTATGCCAAAGCGTCACAGCCCGTGCCTGCCACCACTCCACCCCGGACAAATCCCGTGGACGTCCCGCGCCCCTACGGTGGGGGAGACAACTCCACCACTTCGGAAGGGCCGGGACTCGCAATGCCGAACGAAACTGTGGCAGCCACCCATGCCTTCTGGCTCGCCGGACGCCAGGCCACCGGTGAGGAGACCTTCGACGTCACGTCCCCGTGGGACGGCCGCCTCGTCGGCAAGGTCGCCGTCCCGACAGACGCTCAGGTCGAGGAGGCCGTCGCCGCCGCCCACGCCGTGCGCGACGAGTTCGCCGCGACGCCCGCGCATGTCAGGGCCGCCGCGCTCGACCATGTGTCGCGGCGTCTCGTCGAGCGCACCGAGGAGATCGCCCGCCTGATCTCCGCGGAGAACGGCAAGCCCATGAAGTGGGCACGCGGCGAGGTGGGCCGCGCCGTCTCGGTCTTCCGGTTCGCGGCCGAGGAGTCCCGCCGGTTCAACGGCGGCGAGTCCCAGCGACTCGACACCGACGCCGGCGGCACCGGCCGCCTCGCGCTGACCCGCCGCTTCCCGCGCGGCGTCGTCCTCGGCATCGCGCCGTTCAACTTCCCGCTGAACCTCTGCGCCCACAAGATCGCCCCGGCCATCGCCGTCGGGGCCCCGATCATCCTCAAGCCCGCCCCGGCGACCCCGCTCTCCGGCCTGCTCATCGGCGAACTGCTCGCCGAGACGGAGCTGCCGACCGGTGCCTGGTCGGTGCTGCCCGTCGCCAACGACCGGATGCCCACCCTCGTACAGGACGAGCGGCTGCCGGTGATCTCCTTCACCGGCTCCGACAAGGTCGGCTTCGCCATCATGGACTCGGTGCCGCGCAAGCACTGCACCCTCGAACTCGGCGGCAACGGTGCGGCAGTTGTCCTCGCCGACTACGCGAGCGAGAAGGATCTCGACTGGGCGGCGACCCGGATCGGTACCTTCTCCAACTACCAGGGCGGCCAGTCCTGCATCTCGGTGCAGCGCGTCGTCGCGGACGCGTCCCTGTACGAGCGCCTCGTACCGAAGATCGTCGCCGCCGTCGAGGCGCAGGTCACCGGAGACCCGTCCGACGACGCCACCGACGTCGGCCCCCTCGTCAGCGAGGACGCCGCCAAGCGCGTCGAGGCATGGGTGGACGAGGCCGTACGGGCGGGCGCCCGGCTCCTGGCAGGCGGAAAGCGCGACGGTGCCTCGTACGCGCCCACCGTCCTCGCCGACGTCCCGCCGGACGTCACGATCTCCTGCGAGGAGGTCTTCGGCCCCGTCCTCACCCTCAGCCAGGTCGACGGTGAGGACGCGGCGTTCGAAACGGTGAACGACTCCAAGTACGGCCTCCAGGCGGGCGTGTTCACCCACGACGTGCAGGCCGCGTTCCGCGCCCACCGGGCGCTCGAGGTCGGTGGCGTGATCGTGGGCGACGTCCCGTCGTACCGCGCCGACCAGATGCCGTACGGCGGTGCCAAGCAGTCCGGCGTCGGCCGCGAGGGCGTGAGGTACGCGATGGACGACTACACGTACGAGCGCGTGATGGTCTTCACGGGCCTCGCCCTCTGACGGAGCGGACGACGCGCCACGCGCATTCGTACCGAGGAGACACCGAGGAGACACGGCCGGGACCGCCGCGCGGCGGTCCCGGCCTTTTCCGTGTACGCCTACGGGCCCCGTCCCGCGGCCCCGACGGCGCGCGTCAGGACTGGCTACCCCCTCGGTATTCGGGTAGATACGGACGAGTAGTACCGGCCGGTACCTTTCCCACCAGGGCGACAGGACAGCGCCTTGGCCGGTCGGGCCCATCGACCCGACGTTCGCGGCGAGGTGAGTTCCCGATGTCCGCTCCATCCGATTCATTCGACACGGCCCAGGTCCCGGAGCCCAAGGTCTCCGAGCGCGAAGCACGACAGGTGGCCGAAGCCGCCCGTGAGCAGGGCTGGCGCAAGCCGAGCTTCGCCAAGGAACTGTTCCTCGGCCGTTTCCGGCTCGATCTCATCCACCCCCACCCCGCACCCCCGGCGGAGGACGTACGGCGCGGAGAGGCCTTCCTGGCCACGTTGCGCGAGTTCTGTGAGACGAGGATCGACGGGGCGCAGATCGAGCGCGAGGCGCGTATCCCCGACGAGGTGGTCAACGGCCTCAAGGAACTCGGCGCCTTCGGCATGAAGATCGACCGGAAGTACGGCGGCCTCGGCCTCACCCAGGTGTACTACAACAAGGCCCTCGCCCTGGTCGGCATGGCGAACGCGTCGATCGGCGCGCTGCTCTCCGCGCATCAGTCGATCGGCGTACCGCAGCCGCTCAAAATGTTCGGCACCCAGGAGCAGAAGGACACGTTCCTGCCGCGCCTCGCCCGCACCGACATCTCCGCCTTCCTGCTGACGGAGCCCGACGTCGGCTCCGACCCCGCGCGGCTCGCCACCACGGCGGTGCGCGACGGCGACGACTACGTCCTGGACGGCGTCAAGCTGTGGACGACCAACGGCGTCGTCGCCGACCTCCTCGTCGTGATGGCCCGCGTACCGAAGTCGGAGGGGCGCAAGGGCGGCATCACCGCGTTCGTCGTCGAGGCGGACTCGCCCGGCATCACGGTGGAGAACCGCAACGCCTTCATGGGCCTGCGCGGCCTGGAGAACGGGGTCACGCGCTTCCACCAGGTGCGCGTCCCGGCGGCGAACCGCATCGGCCCCGAGGGCGCCGGCCTCAAGATCGCCCTCACCACCCTCAACACCGGCCGTCTGTCGCTGCCCGCGATGTGCGTCGGCGCCGGCAAGTGGTGCCTCAAGATCGCTCGCGAGTGGACGGCGGCGCGCGAGCAGTGGGGCAAGCCCGTCGCGTACCACGAGGCGGTGGGGGAGAAGATCTCGTTCATCGCGGCGACGACATTCGCGCTGGAGGCCGTGGTCGACCTGTCGTCCCAGATGGCCGACGAGGACCGCAACGACATCCGTATCGAGGCGGCGTTGGCCAAGCTGTACGGCTCCGAGATGGGCTGGCTGATGGCGGACGAACTCGTCCAGATCCGCGGTGGACGGGGCTTCGAGACGGCGGACTCACTGGCGGCCCGCGGTGAACGCGCCGTCCCCGCCGAGCAGGTGCTGCGCGACATGCGGATCAACCGGATCTTCGAGGGCTCCACGGAGATCATGCATCTGCTGATCGCCCGCGAGGCGGTCGACGCGCACCTGGCGGTGGCCGGCGACATCATCGACCCCGACAAGACGCTGTCCGACAAGGCGAAGGCCGGGGCGCAGGCGGGCGTCTTCTACGCGCGCTGGCTGCCGAAGCTGGTCGCGGGCGCCGGTCAACTCCCCAACTCCTACGCGGAGTTTCACCCCAAGGGGCATCTGGATCTCTCCGCGCACCTGCGCTACGTGGAGCGGACGTCGCGCAAGCTCGCCCGTTCGACCTTCTACGCCATGTCGCGCTGGCAGGGCGGGATGGAGACCAAGCAGGGCTTCCTGGGCCGGATCGTGGACATCGGCGCCGAACTGTTCGCGATGAGCGCGGCGTGCGTACGGGCCGAGATGCTGCGCGCCGGGGGAGAGCACGGCCGTGAGGCGTACCAGCTCGCGGACGTCTTCTGCCGGCAGTCCCGGATCCGCGTCGAGGAGCTGTTCACGCGGCTGTGGTCCAACACGGACGACATCGACCGCAAGGTCGTGAACGGCGTGCTGTCCGGCACCTACACCTGGCTGGAGGAGGGCATCATCGACCCGAGCGGCGACGGCCCCTGGATCGCCGACGCCACGCCGGGCCCCTCCGAACGGGACAACGTCCACCGGCCTATCCGCTGAGCGACCGCGGGACGGGGCCGGGCCGAGTGCTTTCCGGCCGCCCCGACGCGGCGGAAGAACCACCGGGCCGCGTCCTCCTTCCGGAGGGCGCGGCCCGGTCATGTCGCGGGGGCGCTGCCTCAGTTGAACGGGTCGAGCGTGAGGTACGCCTGCCGCGGGTCGCCGTCGTGCACCAGCGACTCGTGGGCGCCGACGTCGTCGAAGGCGAAGCCGTACGCCTTGCCGTCGACCATCTGCGCGTGGATCTTCCGGGAGTAGTGGTTGGTGACGGAGTCCTTGTAGAAGTCCGCCGAACCGGCGTCGGGCTGGTTGGGGTTGGTCAGGAGCGTGGAGCGGTTGAACCCCGCGCACAGCGTGCGTGAAATCGGGCCCCGTACTTGGTCGTTGGGGGCGTCGAGCAGCTTGTAGCAGCCGAAGATGCTGTCGGCGTCGGGCTTCTGGAACGAGGTGACCACCGCGCCCGAGGTGTTGGTGAAGTTCATGACGTTGCCCGAGACCCTGCCGACGTACTTGACCGCCGGCTGATTCGCGAACGGGGTCACCGTGAGTGGGGAGTTGGCGTACTTCGCCCACACACGGTTGATGTAGTCGTCCATGACACCGGCGGGCAGGGCGCCGGACGCGATGCCGTGACCGGGCGCGAGAGCCCGCAGGACGGTGCCGTCCGACCGGGTCTGGATCAGACCGGCCCAACCGCCCGGCTGTCCCCTCAGGGCGTCGAAGAAGCCGTTGTAGCCACCCGGCTTCAGATGGCCCGTGGTCTTGGTGCTGCCGTCGGGGCCCTTGACGCCGACCGCGTACGGCGCCGAGAACATGTCGACCTGGGTGCTGTTGATCCACAGACCGGAGTCGTTGAGCGTGTACTCCGACCAGTTGAAGAGGATGTTCCTGTTCGGGTCGTTCGGATTCTGCACTGCGGGCTGCACCAGGCCGCCGGTGGCCAGCCTGAAGTCGAGCTTCTGGCCGTACGAGAAGTAGACCCGTCCGGAGAACTTCGGCAGCTGGATCGTCTTGCTCTGCCCCGGGGCCGGCCCGGCGATCGAGGCGTCGGGCGCCGGGGTCGGCGGATTGCCGCCGCCGGGCCAGGCGTGGAAGGTGCCGTTGGAGTCGGCCCAGCCCTGCCGGCCGGACGAGAGCTCCGTACCGAGGTTGTAGATGTAGACCTGTTCGCCGCGGGCGGAGTTGTTCGTGATGGTGAACGGAATGGTGTTGGGAACGGCGGCCTCGGCCGGGGCCGCGGCGGTCAAGGCCGTGAATCCGGTGGTGAAGACCACCGCGGCGGCCAGAGAAGCCAGCAGCTTGCGTATCGCAGGCACTCGCTCTTCCTCCTCGTCAGGTAGATCCCAGTGGGGACAGTGGGGGGCGGAATCTGACGTACGGACGCCGCCGGTGAGGCGGGGTGCGACTGAAGGGCCGGTGGCCGGAACCGGAAGCCGGGAGCGTGGAACCGGAAGGGATCGACTCTTCAGGTACAGACCTTTCTGAGAGCGCTCTCAGAATTACGCCGCGCGTGAGGCGTGTCAATGCGGATGCCGCAACTCGCCGAAGATGTCTCAACTCGGCGTGGCGTCGCCGCCGGGCCGGTGTGTGACCCGGGCGGCTCGCATGCAGCACAATCGAGCCTCGACGCGACCACACGGGGCGCGAGCCACGCGCCCGGCCGAGGACGCGGCCGGGCACGCGGGGACGCGCGGCCGAGGGCGCCGTCGACCGACGAGGCGCCGTCAACCGACGATTGGGGCAGGCATGTTCGGGGCGGGGAACCAAGGACGGCCCGGCGGCAGGCGCGCGCGGCTGCGCCGCGCGGCGGCACTCGGGCTCGTCGGCGCCGTACTGACCGGTGCGGCCGCCTGCGGCGCCGACGCGGAGAGCGACGGCGCCAAGGAGCCGGGAGCGGACGGCAAGGCGCCCGCGTCCACCCCCGCCGGAGACGCCGCCGACTCGGCCGGCTCGGGCGAGTCCGCCGAATCCGGTGGCTCCGCCGGCTCCGGGACCGGCGGAACCGGGGCCCTCAGCCGGCGCGACCTCACGGGTCTCGCCTTCACCGACGGCGAGAAGATCGGCAAGTACACGGCAGGAGAGTTCTCCCTCGGCGCGCCCGGCGGCGAGGACTACACCGCCGCCCCCGCCACCTGCCAGCCGCTCGTCAGCCTCGCCAAGGGCGCCACCGCCTTCGACCCGGCGTCCGAGGTGCACCGCAACGTGGACGTCGCCGAGGAGATGGTGGGCACGACCGTCGCCGTACAGCTCCGCTCCTACAACGGAGACGGGGCGGCCGGCGTCATGAAGGCCCTCGGCGCGGCAGGCAAGGCGTGCGCGGGCGGCTTCATCGAGAACCGGGCCGTCGCCAAGGCGCGGTACCTCAAGGTCGAGCCGGTCAAGACACCCGATTACGGCGACGAGGCGCAGGCGTACCGCTTCACGATCCTCGACGTGAAGGGCACGCTCAAGCTGTACGAGTACCTCACCGTCGTACGCTCCGGCACCACCACCCTCTCCTTCCGGGCCGACATCCTGGACACGAAGGACATCGGCAAGGTGCCGGAAGAGGTCATCACGGCGCAGTGGAAGAAGTTCGAGGCGGGCGCGACGGGCTGACAGCCGGGACCGGACGGGGCCGACCGGGGCCCGTCCCGCGCCCCGGTTTCGGCCCTCACTGCCCGCCCCGTGGCCGGATGCGGCAAGAATGGGGCCATGAGCGACAGTCCAGCCCCTCTCGCCGACCCCCATATCGCCTTCGACGCGTCCGAAGGCCGCCGGGACATCGTCGTCCTCGGCTCCACCGGGTCCATCGGCACCCAGGCGATCGACCTGGTCCTGCGCAACCCCGACCGCTTCCGTGTCACCGCGCTGTCCGCCGCAGGCGGGCGGGTCGGACTGCTCGCCGAGCAGGCGCGACAGCTCCGGGTCCGCACCGTCGCGGTCGCCCGCGAGGACGCCGTGCCCGCGCTGCGCGAGGCGCTGGGCGCGGAGTACGGCGCCGAGCCGCTCCCCGAGATCCTGGCCGGGACGGACGCCGCCACCGACCTCGCGACGTCCACGTGCCACACCGTCCTCAACGGCATCACCGGATCCATCGGCCTCGCGCCGACCCTCGCCGCCCTCGAAGCCGGCCGCACGCTCGCCCTGGCCAACAAGGAGTCGCTGATCGTCGGCGGCCCGCTGGTCAAGGCGCTCGCCAAGCCGGGGCAGATCATCCCGGTCGACTCCGAGCACGCCGCGCTCTTCCAGGCCCTCGCGGCGGGCACCCGCGCCGATGTGCGCAAGCTGGTCGTCACGGCCTCCGGAGGCCCCTTCCGCGGCCGTACGAGGGCCGAGCTGGCCCACGTCACCCCGGACGCCGCCCTCGCGCACCCCACGTGGGCGATGGGCCCCGTCATCACGATCAACTCGGCGACCCTCGTCAACAAGGGACTGGAGGTGATCGAGGCGCATCTCCTGTACGACATCCCGTTCGAGCGCATCGAGGTCGTCGTCCACCCCCAGTCGTATGTTCACTCCATGGTGGAATTCACGGACGGCTCGACCCTCGCGCAGGCCACGCCGCCCGACATGAGCGGTCCGATCGCCGTCGGCATCGGCTGGCCGGTACGGGTGCCGGACGCCGCGCCCGCCTTCGACTGGTCCGCGGCGTCGACCTGGGAGTTCTTCCCGCTCGACAACGAGGCCTTCCCGTCGGTCGGACTCGCCCGGCATGTCGGATCGCTGGGTGGTACCGCCCCGGCGGTGTTCAATGCCGCCAACGAGGAGTGCGTGGACGCGTTTCTGGCGGGCCGGCTGCCGTTCAACGGCATCATGGATACCGTCACCGAAGTCGTCGCCGAGCACGGACAGCCCGCCAAGGGAACCTCGCTCACCGTGGCGGACGTCCTCGAAGCGGAGACCTGGGCACGCGCCCGGGCCCGCGAAACGGCAGAGAAATTCGGCGAAGAACAGCCAGCGGAGGCTCGCGCATGACGATCCTGTTGACAGTCCTCGGCATAGTGATCTTCGCCGCCGGGCTGCTCTTCTCCATCGCGTTCCACGAGCTGGGCCACCTGTCGACGGCCAAGCTCTTCGGCATCCGCGTGCCGCAGTACATGGTCGGATTCGGCCCCACCATCTGGTCGCGCAAGAGAGGCGACACGGAGTACGGGCTCAAGGCGATTCCGCTCGGTGGCTACATCCGCATGATCGGGATGTTCCCGCCGGGCGCCGACGGACGCATCGAGGCGCGGTCCACCTCGCCCTGGCGCGGCATGATCGAGGACGCCCGCTCGGCCGCCTTCGAGGAGCTGAAGGAGGGCGACGAGACCCGGCTCTTCTACACGCGTAAGCCCTGGAAACGCGTGATCGTGATGTTCGCGGGACCGTTCATGAACCTGGTCCTCGCCGTCGTGATCTTCATGGGCGTCGCGATGAGCTTCGGATTCCAGACCCAGACCACCGAGGTCGCCGGCGTTCAGAAGTGCGTCATCTCTCAGGACGTGGCCCGCGAGAAGTGCACGGCGGACGACCCCGTGTCGCCCGCCCGCGCCGCCGGTCTCAAGGAGGGCGACAAGATCGTCGCCTTCAACGGGCAGCGGGTCGAGGACTGGTCCACGCTGTCCAACCTCATCCGCGAGACGATCGGCCCCGCCACCATCACGGTCGAACGTGACGGCAAGCAGCAGGAGCTCCGGGCGACGCTCGCGAAGAACATGGTGGCGCAGAAGAACTCGGACGGGGAGGTCGTCCCGGACAAGTTCGTTCCCGCCGGCTACCTGGGCTTCGCCGCCGCCACCGAGATCGTGCCGCTCTCCTTCGGTGACTCCGTCGACCGCATGGGCGACATGATCGTGACCGGTGTCGAGTCGATCATCGCGCTGCCCTCCAAGATCCCCGATCTGTGGAACGCCGCGTTCTCCGACGGAGACCGCAAGGACGACTCGCCGGTGGGCGTCGTCGGTGCCGCGCGGATCGGCGGCGAGGTGATGACTCTGGACGTGCCGGCGCAGAACCAGATGGCGATGATGCTGTTCCTGCTGGCCGGATTCAATCTCTCGCTGTTCCTCTTCAACATGCTGCCGCTGCTGCCGCTCGACGGCGGGCACATGGCCGGGGCGCTGTGGGAGTCCGCGCGCAGGAAACTCGCCCGCGTCTTCAAGAGGCCGGACCCGGGGCCGTTCGATGTCGCGAAGCTCATGCCCGTCGCGTACGTCGTGGCAGGGATCTTCATCTGCTTCACGCTGCTGGTGCTGATCGCCGACGTGGTGAATCCGGTCAAGATCTCGTAGTCGGCCGGGAGCCGGGCGCGCGGAGCGCTCCGCGCGATGGAAACAGTTCAGGCCGTCGAAGCGGCTTCAGGTTTACGGCCGGGTGTCTCGCTGCTCCCGGCCGTAGGCCTTTGGCGGTTTTGGCGGAGAGATGTGCTCGTTCGGTGGGCCGGTGCCGTAATCTCGATGGTCGGAGCCCGCCGAACTCGGGACCACGATCCACACCTTGGGGTTGTACAGCAGATGACTGCGATTTCTCTCGGAATGCCGGATGTTCCGACGAAGCTCGCCGACCGGAGGGTCAGTCGTAAGATCCAGGTCGGTTCGGTGGCTGTCGGTGGGGATGCGCCGGTGTCGGTGCAGTCGATGACGACGACGCGTACGTCGGACATCGGGGCGACGTTGCAGCAGATCGCTGAGCTGACGGCGTCGGGGTGCCAGATCGTGCGGGTGGCGTGTCCGACGCAGGATGATGCGGACGCGTTGGCGACGATCGCGCGGAAGTCGCAGATCCCGGTGATCGCGGATATTCATTTCCAGCCGAAGTATGTGTTCGCGGCGATCGACGCGGGGTGTGCGGCGGTGCGGGTGAATCCGGGGAACATCAAGCAGTTCGACGACAAGGTGAAGGAGATCGCGAGGGCGGCCTCGGCGTCGGGGACGCCGATCCGTATCGGGGTGAACGCGGGTTCGCTCGATGCGCGGCTGCTGAAGAAGTACGGCAGGGCGACTCCGGAGGCGTTGGTGGAGTCGGCGTTGTGGGAGGCGTCGCTGTTCGAGGAGCACGGGTTCCGGGACATCAAGATCTCGGTGAAGCACAACGATCCGGTGGTGATGGTCAACGCCTACCGGCAGCTCGCCGCGCAGAGCGATTATCCCCTCCACCTGGGTGTGACGGAGGCGGGTCCGGCGTTCCAGGGGACGATCAAGTCCGCCGTCGCGTTCGGTGCGCTGCTGAGTGAGGGGATCGGGGACACGATCCGGGTGTCGTTGTCGGCGCCTCCGGCGGAGGAGGTCAAGGTCGGTATCCAGATTCTGGAGTCGTTGAATCTGAAGCAGCGGCGGCTGGAGATCGTGTCGTGTCCGTCGTGCGGGCGGGCGCAGGTGGATGTGTACAAGCTGGCGGACCAGGTGAGTGCGGGGCTGGACGGTCTGGAGGTGCCGTTGCGGGTGGCGGTGATGGGCTGTGTGGTGAACGGTCCGGGTGAGGCCCGTGAGGCGGATCTGGGTGTGGCGTCGGGCAACGGCAAGGGTCAGATCTTCGTGAAGGGCGAGGTCATCAAGACGGTGCCCGAATCGAAGATCGTCGAGACCCTCATCGAAGAAGCCATGAAGATCGCCGAACAGATGGAACGCGACGGCATCGCCTCGGGCGAGCCCGAGGTCTCCATCAGCTGAGGATCGGCCGGCTGAGGATCGGTTGCCCGGTGACCGGCCGTCCGGTGGTCGGTCGTCCCGTGGTCGGTCCGTGGTCGGCCCGTGGCTCCTCGGAGCCGTACGCCGACCGCCCTCCGCGCCGTCCGTGCCTTGTCGCCGTACGGGCCCCGTACCCCACGCCTC
The DNA here is from genome assembly GCF_042670825.1 of Streptomyces sp. NPDC057137. Classification (NCBI taxonomy): domain Bacteria; kingdom Bacillati; phylum Actinomycetota; class Actinomycetes; order Kitasatosporales; family Streptomycetaceae; genus Streptomyces; species Streptomyces sp. NPDC057137. The sequence continues at coordinate 77,425 of NZ_JBHUUW010000018.1, forward strand.
CGGGCGTCCGGGGAACGGGGCCTTACGTGTGCGCGGCGGGCCACAGAAGTGGCGGGTACAGTGCGGAGAATCAGCAGACGTATGGTGAGGCCCCTCTCGTGTTGACGCAGACCACCACTCGGGTCCTCGACCCAGGCGAACTCGGCGCCGCGCTCGCCATTCTTGAGAGTGAGCCCGTCGCCAACGCGTTCGTGGCTTCGCGGGTCCAGGCGGCGGGACTCGACCCCTGGCGCCTCGGCGGCGAGATGTGGGGCTGGTACGCGGACGGGCGACTGCGCTCGCTCTGCTACTCCGGCGCCAACCTGGTGCCGATCTGCGCTTCCCCCGAGGCCGTACGCGCCTTCGCGGACCGCGCCCGCCGGACGGGGCGCCGCTGCTCGTCGATCGTCGGCCCCGCCGAGCCCACGGCCCTCCTCTGGCGGCTCCTGGAGCCCAACTGGGGCCCCGCCCGCGAGGTACGCGCGAACCAGCCCCTCATGGTCACCGAGCAGGTGCCCGAGACGGTGCGGCCCGACCCCCTCGTACGCCGCATCCGTAAGGAGGAGCTGGAGACGATCATGCCGGCGTGCGTGGCGATGTTCACCGAGGAGGTCGGTGTCTCGCCGCTGGCCGGCGACGGCGGGCTGCTCTACCAGGCGCGGGTGGCCGAACTCGTAGGAGCGGGGCGGTCGTTCGCCCGTATCGACGACGGCAAGGTGATCTTCAAGGCGGAGATCGGCGCGGCCACGTCGCACGCCTGTCAGATCCAGGGCGTCTGGGTCGCCCCCGAGTTCCGCGGCCAGGGCCTCTCGGAGAGCGGCATGGCAGCCGTCGTACGGTACGCGCTCGCCGACGTCGCCCCCGTCGTCAGCCTCTACGTGAACGACTACAACACCCCGGCCAGGGCCTCCTACCGACGGGTCGGCTTCCGCGAGGTGGGCGCCTTCATGAGCGTCCTCTTCTGAAAGTAGGGTTCGGCCATGTCGAGCGTGCCGAGCTTCCCCGGGAGCGACTCCCGGATCCCCGACGTACGCGTCGGGCCGATCGACCTCGCCGCGCGCGTGGACGAGGCGCTGGCCGTACAGGCGCTCGCCTTCGGGCTGAGCGAGGGCGAGATCGGCGTACGGCGCCAGATCGTGCTGCGGCACCTCCTCGCGCCGGACGCGCGCGCGTACGGGGCGGTCACGGCGGAGGGGCGGCTGGCGGGGTTCGTCTACGGCATGCCGAACGACCGCGCCCACTGGTGGTCCACGGTGGTCGAGCCGTATCTGCGCTCCGCCGGTTCCGACAACTGGCTCGACGACTCCTTCGTGATCACCGAACTCCACGTCCACCCCGCGTTCCAGGGCCGTGGCATCGGGCGCACCCTGATCACCACCATCACGGACCTCGCGCGGCAGCCCCGCTCGATCCTTTCCGCGATCGACACCGAGAGCCCCGCCCGCGGTCTCTACCGCACGCTCGGATACCAGGACCTGGCGCGCCAGGTCCTCTTCCCCAGCGCCGCCAAGCCGTACGCCGTGATGGGCGCCCCGCTCCCGCTGCGGCGGCGCTGAGCGCCGTACGGCGCGGGATTACTGATTTCCGCCTGCCGGTGTGCCCCGGCTAACCTCCTGCCAACACCCGAGAAGAAACGCAGGAGTGCTCCCCATGTCCCAGGTCCAGCGCATGTCCCGTTTGATGGCCAAGACACTGCGCGACGACCCGGCGGACGCGGAGACCCTCAGCCACAAGCTTCTGGTCCGCGCCGGGTACGTACGCCGCACCTCCGCCGGCCTCTGGAGCTGGCTGCCCCTCGGTAAGAAGGTCCTCGACAACATCTCGCGCGTCGTGCGCGAGGAGATGGACGCCATCGGGGCACAGGAAGTACTGCTGCCGGCGCTGCTTCCCAAGGAGCCCTACGAGGCGAGCGGCCGCTGGGACGAGTACGGCGACCTCCTCTTCCGTCTCAAGGACCGCAAGGGCGGCGACTACCTGCTCGGCCCGACGCACGAGGAGATCTTCACCCTGGTCGTCAAGGACCAGTGCACGTCCTACAAGGACCTGCCGGTGATGCTCTACCAGATCCAGACGAAGTACCGGGACGAGGCCCGCCCCCGCTCCGGTGTGCTGCGCGGCCGTGAGTTCCAGATGAAGGACTCGTACTCCTTCGACACCACGGACGAGGGACTCGCCGAGTCGTACGCGCTCCACCGCGCGGCGTACCAGAAGATCTTCGCGCGCCTCGGGCTCGACTACCGCATCGTCTCCGCCATCTCCGGCGCCATGGGCGGCTCCGCGTCCGAGGAGTTCCTGGCCCCGGCCGCCGCGGGCGAGGACACCTTCGTCGACTGCCCCAACGGCGACTACGCCGCCAACACCGAGGCCGTCACCTTCACCACCGACCCCGTCGACGGATCGGCGCACGGGGCGCTGGAGGAGCTGGACACCCCCGACACCCCGACCATCGAGACGCTGGCCATGTTCCTGGGCGTACCGGCCTCGGCGACGCTGAAGAACCTGCTGGTGAAGGTCGACGGCGAGATCACCGCCGTCGGCGTCCCCGGCGACCGCGAGGTGGACCTCGGCAAGCTCGGTGAGCACCTGGCGCCCGCCGTGGTGGAACTGGTGACGGCCGAGGACTTCGAGGGCCGGCCCGAGCTGGTACGCGGCTACGTCGGCCCGCAGGGACTGAAGGTCCGCTACATCGCCGACCCCCGCGTGGCGCCCGGCACGGCCTGGGTCACCGGCGCGAACAAGGCCGACACCCACGCGCGCAACGTCGTCTGCGGGCGCGACTTCGAGGTGGACGACTACCTCGACGTCGTGGTCGTCGAGGAGGGCGACCCCTGCCCCGTGTGCGGCGCCGGTTTGAAGCTGGGGCGCGCCATCGAGATCGGTCACATCTTCCAGCTGGGCCGCAAGTACGCCGACACCTTCCAGCTCGACGTGCTCGGGCAGCAGGGCAAGCCGGTCCGGGTGACCATGGGCTCGTACGGCATCGGCGTCTCCCGCGCCGTCGCCGCGCTCGCGGAGCAGACCGCCGACGAGAAGGGCCTGTGCTGGCCCCGTGAGATCGCTCCGGCGGACGTGCACGTCGTCGCGGCGGGCAAGGCCCTCCAGACGGAGCTGGCGGTCGACGTGGCGGAGCAGCTGGGCGCGGCGGGGCTGCGCGTGCTGGTCGACGAGCGTCCCGGCGTCTCGCCGGGTGTGAAGTTCACGGACTCGGAGCTGATCGGCGTTCCGAAGATCCTGGTCGCGGGGCGCCGTTCGGCCGAAGGCGTGCTGGAGCTGAAGGACCGCCGTACCGGGGAGCGCGAGGAACTCACCGTCGCCGAGGCGATCGCGCGTCTGACGGCGACGGTCTGACGGCCACCGTCTTGACGGCCGGCGCCGCCCTTCGGGGACGCGGCGTCGGACCGAGTACGGCGGGGTGCGGGGGAGTACGACACGGTACGGGGCGGGTGGGCCGGTCCAGGTGACGGGCCCGGCCGCCCCGTGGCCGCTCCCGCCCGCTACAGCCAGTCCGCGAACTCCAGCAACAGTTCCGCGTCTTGGCGGCGTCCGGCCTCCAGCGCGCGGACGCCCGACTCCACCGCGCGGAAGAGTGTCCAGCCACGCAGTCGCTCGCGGTCGATGTCCAGCGAGTCCGCCAGCTTGTTCACGCGCCGCCGCGTCGCCGACGCGCCGGACGCCGCCGCGACGAGGTCCTCCACCCGGTCGCGTACCAGCCGCGCCAGGTCGTACGCGCGCTCACCCACCACGGGCACGGGGCCGACCGCGAGCCACGGCGCCCGCTCGCCGGACAGCACCTTGCCCTGGCGGAACGCACCGTGGAGCAGCATCAGCTCCGCCGGCCCGGCCGCGAGCAGTTCCTCACGCGCGTCCAGCGCCGCCGCGACGAGCGGAACGACCTGCGGGTCCGTCGCGGCCCGCATCGCTTCCGCCTGCCCCGCCGTCCGTTCGGCGACCGTTTCGAAGCCATGGTCGGCGACCGGCTCGACCCACAACTTCCGCACCGTTCCGGCCGCTTCGAGCAGTGCCTTGGCCTCGGGCAGGGACCGCAGCGACGTCTCGGTATGGAGCCGTTCCAGAAGCAGCGCACCGTCGGAGCCCGAGATGAGCTCCACCGAGCCCCAGCCCTTCCAGTGCGTCAGCGCCGCCCGCTCCGGCCCCGGGGCCGCGAACGGCGGCACCACCTTGAGCGCGGCCGGGGCGCCGTCGGGGCGCCGTACGAGCACCACGAGACTGCTCCCGCCGCCCGGCGCCACCACCCGCTCGACCGTCAACTCCCGCCGCTCCACCGCCTCCTGGGCGATCCCGGGCAGCTGCCCGAGCCACTCTCCGGCCACGGACTCCCCGTACGTCTCGCTCAGGGTGCGCACCAGCCGCTGCGGCGGTTCGAAAGCCATACGTGCCTAGATCCCTTTCGGAGCGAGCGGGCTCACAGCCTCTCGGCGAGCCCAGGAAAGGCTACGCCGCTGCCTCGCCAGCGCACCGCCCGCACCGCCGCCTCGCGCAGCGCCCCCGCGGCGTCCTGGCGCAGCGGCCCCTCGGCGGCCCGTACGAGGTCCGAGTAGACCCCCGCGATCCGGTCCTCCAGGTCGGCGGCGAGCCGTACGGCGGCGGCCGAGTCGGGCACCTCGAAGGGCAGGGTGTACGCGGCGGCCGCCGCGACCGGCTTCCCGCCGAGATCGCGCACCGTACGCGCGAGACTGTCGCGCCGCGCACGGTGCGCGTCGTAGGCGTTCGTCGCCTCCGGGCGGCGTTCGTCGCCCACGCGGCCGCCGACGACTCCGTACCCGTACACCGCGGCGTGCTCAGCGGCGAGGGCGGCCTGGGCGGCGTCCAGCGCACGGTCGCTGCTCACGAGGGGGATCCTTCCGTCAGCAGGAACGCGTGGGCGGCGCCGGCCGCCGCGAGGGAGGCCAGCAGCCGGGCGAGCTCCGGCGGGGCGTGGACCAGCGCCTCGGCGTGCGCGTCGGCGGCACGGCGCTCGGCGGCGGCCAACTCCCTGACAGCGGTGCCGGCATCGGCGGGGACCGACGGCGTGGGACCGGTGTCGCCGACGGCCGTCCCGGGGGACGCGGACGCCGATGAGGACGCCGATGCTGATACGGATGGCGACGGCTTCGCCGACTCGCCCTTCTTAGGAGGAGGCGGCGACAGAGCGGTCACATGCCGCGCGACGGCGCCCCGCAGCGGCGTCAGCCGCGTCGCCTGATCCGGATGCCGGTCGAGCACCGCGTCGTACTGCCGCAGGAGTTCACGGCTCGTGCGGGTGGACTTCGCCCGTAGCGCCTTCGCGGCCCTGACGGCCGCCGCGCTCGCCGAGCCCTCTGATTCGTCGCCGTCGTCCCCACCTGAGCAGGCGGTCAGCAGACCCCCCGCCGCGGCCCCCGCCGCCAAGAGCGCACCCCTGCGTGTCGTCCCCGTGCGCCCCACGCGTGTCTCCCTCGGGCCTCGCAGTGATCACCGCAGGCGAGCGTACCTGCGGGTCAGCCCCGGGTGGACGGCAACACCCCCCGCGACCGGATACCCTTTGCCTGACACGCGACGATCCCACAACAGCACACACGCGGCCGAGGAGTCACCCGGATGAGCACCACCCACAGCGAGAGGCTGCGCGGACTGCTGGAGCCGCTCGTCGGCGCGAAGGGCCTGGATCTCGAAGAGATCGAGGTGTCCCGGGCGGGCAGGCGTCGTGTGCTGAGGATCGTGGTCGACTCCGACGACGGCGTGGACCTGGACGCGTGTGCCGAGCTGAGCCGCACCATCTCCACGACTCTCGACGAGACGGACGCGATGGGCGAGGACGAGTACCAGCTCGAAGTGACCTCCCCAGGAGCCGACCGCCCGCTGACCGAGCGCCGTCACTACGTACGCGCCGTCGGCCGTCTGGCGAAGATCCAGCTTCACGAGGGCGACGAATTCGTGGCCCGCGTTCTCGCGGTGGACGAGGAAGGGCTCGACCTCGAAGTACCGGGCGTGAAGGGGCGTAAGCCGACCGCCCGCCGTGTCGAGTTCGCGTCGATCGCCAAGGCGCGCGTGGAGCTCGAGTTCAACCGCAAGGACAAGAAGGAAGAGGAGGCGTAGCCATGGACATCGACGTAAAGCTCCTGAAGGGCTTGGCACAAGAGAAGGAGATCCCCTTCGACCTGTTGGTCGAGGCGATCGAATCCGCCCTCCTCATCGCCTACCACCGCACCGAGGGAAGCCGCCGTCTCGCCCGCGTCGTCCTCAGCCGTGACAACGGTCATGTAACGGTGTGGGCCAAGGAGGACCCGTCGGAGCTGGAGGAGGGGCAGGAGCCGAAGGAGTTCGACGACACCCCGTCGGACTTCGGCCGTATCGCCGCCACCACGGCGCGGCAGGTCATCCAGCAGCGGCTGCGGGACGCCGAGAACGACGTCACCTTCGGTGAGTACGCGCGCCGTGAGGGCGATGTCGTCGCCGGCCAGGTCCAGCAGGGCAAGGACCCCAGGAACGTCCTCGTACGGCTGGACGACAAGCTGGAGGCCATCCTCCCGGTGCAGGAGCAGGTGCCGGGCGAGGAGTACACGCACGGTCTGCGACTGCGTACGTTCGTGGTCCGCGTCGCCAAGGGCGTACGGGGCCCGTCGGTGACCCTGTCGCGCACCCACCCCAACCTCGTGAAGAAGCTCTTCGAGCTGGAGGTCCCGGAGATCGCGGACGGCTCCGTGGAGATCTGCGCGATCGCCCGTGAGGCGGGGCACCGTACGAAGATCGCCGTACGGTCCACCCGCTCCGGCCTCAACCCCAAGGGCGCCTGCATCGGCCCCATGGGGTCGCGGGTGCGCAACGTGATGGCGGAGCTGCACGGCGAGAAGATCGACATCGTCGACTGGTCGGACGACCCGGCCGAGATGGTCGCCAACGCACTGTCGCCGGCCCGGGTCAGCAAGGTCGAGGTCGTCGACCTCGGCGCCCGTTCCGCGCGGGTGACGGTGCCGGACTACCAGCTGTCGCTGGCGATCGGCAAGGAAGGGCAGAACGCCCGTCTCGCCGCCCGCCTCACCGGCTGGCGCATCGACATCCGGCCCGACACGGAGCAGACCGACGGGGCGGACGAGGCGGAGGACAACGGGGCCGCCGCGGGAGGCCGGTCGTCCCGCGGCGACCGGGGCTGATCCGGCGGCGCGGTACGGGGCCACGGTCCGGCGGCACCGTACGGGGCGAGCCCGGCGGCGTACGGCACGGTGCGGCGGCACGAGCCCGTTCACGTACGGCGCGGCGGCGACCCTCACGACCCTCAGGATTGCCACGGTCGCCCGCCGCAGCCGACCCGCCACCGACCCGCCACCGGTCCGCGGCCGACCCGGCACCGTCACCGTCACCGTCGGCGAACCGTATCCGGCCATCGACCGTCACCCGTCGGCCACCGCCGGTCGCGGCCGACCGCCGTCGATCAACTCCGCCCGGGGCCCGCGACGTGCGGCGACGTGGGACGACGGACGGTACGGAGATCAACCGAATCTTTTTGGCCAGCAAGCGTTCGACCATTGCCCCAAAGGGGTGAGGGCAGCGCGGGGAGGTAGACTTAGACATGTCTGGCCGGACGCACGCCCGCGCCTGCCCTGAGCGAACCTGCGTGGGATGCCGGGAGCGAGCGGCCAAGAGCGATCTGCTGCGCATCGTGGTGGTCGAGGGTGCTTGCCTCCCTGATCCACGCGGTACGCTGCCCGGCCGGGGCGCGTATGTACACCCCGCCTCGTTCTGTCTCGATCAGGCGGTCCGCCGCCGGGCGTTTCCCCGGGCCTTCAAGGTCAAGGGACCGCTCGACAGCACGGAACTGCTGCTCCATGTCGAGCAGGCAGCAATGCACGAAGACGTACGGCACGGAACCCCGTGCGGTTCAGGTACCTCGCGAGTTGGAAGTAGGTCGAGATTGCGATGAGCACTCGATGAGTACGCGATGAGTACGCCCATGAAGTAGCGACGGTCCGGCGGTAACCCGGACCTAAAAGGAGCGAAGTGGCTAAGGTCCGGGTATACGAACTCGCCAAGGAGTTCGGCGTGGAGAGCAAGGTCGTCATGGCCAAGCTCCAAGAACTCGGTGAATTCGTCCGTTCGGCGTCGTCGACGATCGAGGCGCCGGTTGTACGCAAATTGACTGATGCTTTGCAGGGCCCCGGCGGCAACGCCGCGAAGCCCGCAGCGAAGCCCGGGGCGCCCCGTAAGGCGAGCCCCGCCAAGCCCGCCGCGCCCTCCCCGGCGCAGGCGGCACGTCCGGCTGCTCCCAAGCCCGGTGTCACGGCTCCCAAGCCGGCCGCCGCCGAGGCCCCGCCGAGCAGCACCCCTTCCTCTCCGGCTCCGGCCGCGACGTCCGCCTCCGGCCCGCGTCCCGGTCCGAAGCCCGCAGTGTCGAAGCCCGCCCCGGCTCCGGTGCCCGCGGTCGAGTTCTCGGCCCCGGCTCCGGCCCAGCCGGCGCCTCCGCAGGCGCCCCAGGCCCCGCAGTCCCCGGCGGCCCCGCGCTCCGGTTCGGCCACCCCGGGGCCCCGCCCCGCCGGTGGTCCCGCCGCCCGTCCGGCTCCGGCCGGCGGTCAGCGCGACGGCGGCCGTGACGGTGGCCGCGGCGGCGAGCGCCCCGCGCGTCCCGCGGGTCAGGGCGCCCGTCCGGGTGCTCGTCCGGCGGGTCCCCGTCCGGGCAACAACCCCTTCACCTCAGGTGGTTCCACCGGAATGGCGCGCCCGCAGGCGCCCCGTCCGGGTGGCGCCCCGCGTCCCGGCGGTGCCGGTGCGCCCGGTGGTCCGCGTCCGCAGGGCGCCGGTCAGGGCGGTCCCCGTCCGCAGGCCGGTGCCGGTGGCCAGGGCGGTCGCCCGAGCCCCGGTGGTATGCCGCGTCCGCAGTCCCCGCGTCCCGGCGGCGCTCCCGCCGGTAACCGTCCGAACCCGGGCATGATGCCGCAGCGTCCCGCCGCGGGTCCGCGTCCCGGCGGTGGCCCCGGCGGAGGCCGTGGTCCCGGTGGGGCCGGTCGGCCCGCCGGTGGTGGCGGTGGCGGCGGTCGTCCCGGTGGCGGCGGCGGTTTCGCCGGTCGTCCCGGTGGCGGTGGCGGCGGTGGCTTCGCAGGTCGCCCGGGTGGCGGCGGCGGTGCCCCGGGTCGTCCCGGTGGTGGCGGTTTCGGTGGCGGCGGTGGCCGTCCCGGTTTCGGCGGACGTCCGGGTGGTCCCGGCGGCCGTGGTGGAACACAGGGCGCGTTCGGCCGCCCCGGTGGACCGGCCCGTCGTGGCCGTAAGTCGAAGCGGCAGAGGCGCCAGGAGTACGAGGCCATGCAGGCCCCGTCGGTAGGCGGCGTGATGCTGCCGCGTGGCCAGGGACAGGTTGTCCGGCTGTCGCGCGGTGCGTCGCTCACCGACTTCGCGGAGAAGATCAACGCCAACCCGGCGTCGCTCGTCGCCGTGATGATGAACCTCGGCGAGATGGTCACTGCCACGCAGTCCGTCTCCGACGAGACCCTGCACGTGCTCGCCGGCGAGATGAACTACGTCGTCGAGATCGTCAGCCCGGAGGAGGAGGACCGCGAGCTTCTCGAGTCCTTCGACATCGAGTTCGGCGAGGACGAGGGCGGCGAGGAGTTCCTCGTCGCGCGTCCGCCGGTCGTGACCGTCATGGGTCACGTCGACCACGGTAAGACCCGGCTGCTCGACGCCATCCGTAAGACGAATGTCGTCGCGGGCGAGGCCGGCGGTATCACGCAGCACATCGGCGCGTACCAGGTCGCCACCGAGGTCAACGACGAAGAGCGCAGGATCACCTTCATCGACACCCCGGGCCACGAGGCGTTCACCGCCATGCGTGCCCGTGGTGCCAAGTCCACCGACATCGCGATCCTCGTGGTGGCGGCGAACGACGGTGTGATGCCCCAGACGATCGAGGCGCTGAACCACGCCAAGGCGGCCGACGTGCCGATCGTGGTCGCGGTCAACAAGATCGACGTCGAGGGCGCGGACCCGACCAAGGTGCGCGGTCAGCTGACCGAGTACGGCCTCGTGGCCGAGGAGTACGGCGGCGACACCATGTTCGTCGACATCTCCGCCAAGCAGGGTCTGAACATCGACAGCCTGCTGGAGGCCGTGGTCCTCACGGCGGACGCCTCGCTCGACCTCCGGGCCAACCCGGAACAGGACGCGCAGGGTATCGCCATCGAGGCGCACCTCGACCGCGGTCGCGGCGCCGTCGCCACCGTGCTCGTCCAGCGCGGCACGCTGCGCGTCGGCGACACGATGGTCGCCGGTGACGCGTACGGCCGTGTCCGGGCGATGCTCGACGACAACGGCAACAACGTCGAGGAAGCGGGTCCCGCGACCCCCGTCCTGGTCCTGGGACTCACCAACGTCCCCGGCGCCGGCGACAACTTCCTCGTCGTCGACGAGGACCGCACCGCGCGGCAGATCGCCGAGAAGCGTGCCGCTCGTGAGCGGAACGCGGCGTTCGCCCGCAAGGGCGTCCGGTTCTCCCTGGAGAACCTGGACGAGGCCCTCAAGGCCGGCCTGGTGCAGGAACTCAACCTCATCATCAAGGGCGACGCGTCCGGTTCGGTGGAGGCTCTCGAGTCCTCGCTGCTCCAGCTCGACGTCGGTGAAGAGGTCGACATCCGGGTTCTGCACCGCGGCGTCGGTGCGGTCACGGAGTCCGACATCGACCTGGCGATGGGCTCCGACGCCATCGTCATCGGCTTCAACGTGCGCGCCGCCGGGCGTGCCTCGCAGATGGCCGACCGCGAGGGTGTCGACGTCCGCTACTACTCGGTGATCTACCAGGCCATCGAGGAGATCGAAGCGGCCCTCAAGGGCATGCTCAAGCCGGAGTACGAGGAGATCGAGCTCGGTACGGCGGAGATCCGCGAGGTCTTCCGCTCGTCCAAGCTCGGCAACATCGCGGGTGTTCTCATCCGGTCCGGCGAGGTCAAGCGCAACACCAAGGCCCGGCTCGTCCGCGACGGCAAGGTCATCGCGGAGGACCTCAACATCCAGGGTCTGCGCCGCTTCAAGGACGATGTCACCGAGATCCGCGAAGGCTTCGAGGGCGGTATCAACCTCGGAAACTTCAACGACATCAAGATCGACGACGTCATCGCGACGTACGAGATGCGCGAGAAGCCGCGCGGCTGACGTACGCCGGTGGTGTCCACCACCGCGTGACTGACGTGACGCGGTGCCGATGCCGCCCGGGTCCTGCTCGGGCGGCGTCGGCGGTCCGGGGCCGGTCGACGGTGCTTAATCCGTCGATCGGCCCCGGCCGTTCCGTGTACGGTTTGTGTGCCCCTGCCAAGCGCTGGCGGGCCCGAACCCGTACCGGCGGGACATCCGGATACACATGTATGTGGGGACACTGTCCTTCGACCTGCTCCTTGGCGACGTACGGTCGCTGAAGGAGAAACGCTCCATCGTCCGGCCGATCGTCGCCGAACTCCAGCGGAAGTTCGCGGTGAGTGTGGCGGAGACCGGCGACCAGGATCTTCATCGCAGGGCCGAGATCGGTCTGGCGGTGGTGTCCGGGGACACGGTGCATCTGAGGGACGTTCTGGACCGGTGCGAGCGCATGGTCGCCGGCCGTCCGGAGGTGGAGCTGCTGTCGGTACGACGGCGGCTGCACGGAGACGACGACTGAGCCGCCCGGACCCGGGCAGGCGACGGTCGCGGCAGCAAGAGCAGCAGACAAGAAACCCAGAAGGAAGAGTGACGGACCGGTGACCGACAACGCGCGGGCCCGCAAGCTGGCCGACCGCATCCAGGTCGTGGTCGCGGAGACCCTGGACCGGCGTATCAAGGATCCGCGGCTGGGCTTCGTGACCATCACGGACGCCCGGGTCACCGGCGACCTGCGGGAGGCCACGGTCTTCTACACGGTCTACGGCGACGACGAGGAGCGCGCGGCGTCCGCCGCCGCCCTGGAGAGCGCCAAGGGCGTGCTCCGCTCCGAGGTGGGACGTCAGACCGGCGTCCGGTTCACGCCGACGCTGGCGTTCGTCCCGGACGCCCTGCCCGACAACGCCCGCACCATAGAGGATCTTCTCGACAAGGCTCGCGCCAAGGACGCCGAGGTGCGTGAGGTGTCGACCGGTAAGACCTACGCGGGCGAGGCCGACCCTTACCGCAAGCCCGGTGACGAGGGCTACGAGGAGGACGCCGAGCCGGACACGGAGTCGGACGTCGAGGGTGAGGCGGGGGCGGAGGCTTCGGCCGACGGGCCTGCGGCGGCCGCATCCGGTGAGGCCGACCGCGGCGACGACGACGACACGGACGGCGCCGCCGCTAAATGACACAGCAACTCCCCACGCCCGACGGCCTTGTCATCGTGGACAAGCCGTCGGGCTTCACTTCGCACGACGTCGTGGCCAAGATGCGCGGCATCGCCAAGACCCGCCGTGTCGGCCACGCCGGCACGCTCGACCCCATGGCGACGGGTGTGCTCGTCCTCGGCGTGGAGCGGGCCACCAAGCTGCTGGGGCACCTCGCTCTGACCGAGAAGGAGTATCTCGGCACCATCCGGCTGGGGCAGGACACCGTCACCGACGACGCGGAGGGCGAGACCACCTCGTCCACCGACGCGTCCGGCGTCACCCGCGAGGGCATCGACGCCGGGGTGGCCGCCCTCAGCGGCGCGATCATGCAGGTGCCGTCCAAGGTCAGCGCCATCAAGATCGACGGGAAGCGGTCGTACGCGCGCGTACGGGGCGGTGAGGAATTCGAGATCCCGGCCCGGCCGGTGACCGTCTCGTCGTTCCAGGTGTACGACGTCCGCGCCGACGTCGCCGAGGACGGTACGCCCGTGGTCGACCTGGTCGTGTCGGTCGTCTGCTCCTCCGGTACGTACATCCGCGCCCTCGCACGCGACCTCGGCGCGGGACTCGGTGTCGGGGGGCATCTCACGGCGCTGCGCAGGACGAGGGTCGGTCCGTACGGTCTCGACGAGGCCAGGACGCTCGACCAGCACCAGGAGCGGCTGACGGTCATGCCGGTCGCCGACGCCGCCGCGACGGCGTTTCCGCGCTGGGACGTGGACGAGAAGCGGGCGAAGCTGCTGCTCAACGGCGTACGGCTGGACATGCCCGCGCGCCGGGACGGGGCGGTGGCCGGCCCCGTGGCCGCGTTCGGGCCCGACGGGCGGTTCCTGGCACTGGTGGAGGAGCAGGGCGGCAAGGCTAAGAGTCTGGCCGTCTTCGGCTGATCGGATACTGATCGGTCAGCTGTCCGGTGGTTCCCGATGGTCGCTGTGCGGCCCGAGGCTTGAGTACGGGCCGCCCTCGCGCCGTGGATTCACCCCATCGGGCGGGCGCTCGGCGTGAACAGAGGGTGCACTGGGGGCGCCTTCGGCTCGCGTCCTTCTCCGGCTGATCAACATCCGCCTACGGTCTGAGCCATGGGTAGCGGGGACCGGGCGACGCTGGTGCGGATCTGTGATCTGGCGGGCAGGCCCCGCGGGACCGGCTTCGTCGCCGACGCCGTGGGGACGGTCGTCACCAGCCACGAGGCCGTGGACGGCCTCGTACGGCTGGTCCTGCACGCGCCGGGGGAGCGGACCTGTCTGGCCGACGCCGACGCGATCGTTCCGCTGCCGGAGGTGGGGCTGGCGCTCGTGCGCACCGAGGGTCTCGACGTGCGACCGCTGCCGATCTCGCGCAGGGACAGCCCGGAGGCCGGGACATACGTACGGATCGCCGCCCACGGGTGGCGTCAGGCGCGCGTGCTGGGGGCCGTTCCGGCGACGTACACGGCGACCGATCGCTTCCATCTCCTGGACACGGTGCTGGAGTTGGCGATCGGCACGGGTGGCAGCGACGCCTTGCGGCTGGGCGGCGGGGCCGCGGGCGGGCCGGTGCTGGACGCCGCGACGGGCGCCGTACTGGGCGTCATCGGTACGGCGCTGCACACGGAGCACCGTGCCGCCGGACTCGCACTCCCACTGGGGGCGGCCGCCGCGGCGGATCCGGCGGGACCGCTGGCGGCGCTGCTCCGTCTGAACGACGCCACCGTCCCCGGCTACGGACACGACCTCAACCTCGCCGGCGTGCTGCGACTCACGGCGTCGGCCGGGGGCAGGGAAGGGGGCGGGGACGGTGGGGCGGCCGGCGGGCCGGGGGTCGTTCAACGGGCGGACACGTCGCGCGAGTTGAGCCCCTTCACCGAAGCGCCGGCCGACCGTGCCACAGCTTCCGGCGCGCTCGTCCTGGGCCTGGTCGGCGACCCGGGCACCGGCCGTACGACGGAACTCGCCGCCCTCGCCGACCGCCGCGCCCACGGGGCGGCGCCCGCCCCCACCGTCCGGCTGCGCGGCGCCGATCTGCGCGCCGACGACACGTCCCTCGCCGATGCCCTGGGGCGCGTGCTGCGCGCGGCAGGCCGCACCGCCATCGCCTCCGGGGCGCCGGGGGACGCGGCGTCGGCGACGCCCGAACAGGCGGCGAGGCTCGCACGGGGCGCGGGGCGACCGCTGCTCGTCCTGCTCGACGGACCGGAGGAGATGCCGCTCCAGTTGGCCCACGCGCTGCCCGACTGGACGGCGCGCACCGTCGGCTGGCTCCGTGACGAGGGCGTCAAGCTGGTCGTCGCCTGCCGCCCCGAGTTCTGGGAGCGGGCGGGGGCGCTCTGCCCGCCGGACGTACTGCACCGTCCGGCCCGCGCCGCGCGCCGGTTGCCGCCCGCCATACGCCTCGGCGACCTGCGGCCGGCGGAGGCGGAACGTGCTCGCGAGCTGTACGGGATCCCCGACGGGGCCCTCGCCGGCACCGAGGCCGTCCACCCCCTGTCGCTCCGACTGATGGGGGAGCTGCGAGAGGCGCTGGGTGGTGACGTACCGGGGCGGCCCGACCGGGCGGACATCTTCAGCGCGCATCTGGACCTGACGTGTCTGCGGATCGCGGAACGGCTCGCCGCGGCGACCGCGACCGGGCGCAACGGCGCGGCCGTCGGGAGGCTGGCCGCGAGAGTGGCGCGGCAGGCGCACGAGGCGGCGCGGCACTGTCTCGGCCCCGGACGGGGCGAGTTGGATCGCGACGCGTTCGACGCGATCTTCCCGCAGAGCACGGGCTGGGCCGCTGCCGTGCTCGCCGAGGGCCTGCTGGTCCCGGCCGGCCACGGATACCGCTTCGCCCACGAGGAACTCGGTGACTGGCTCCAGGGCACACACCTCGATGTCGACGGCGCCTTGCACGTCCTGGTCCACCAAGCCTGCCCGGCGGACGGTCCGACCGTCCCCGCACAGCGCACCCCGGCGTCGGCGGCGCGTCACAACGGCACACGGCAGGACGGACCACGCGGCCCCGTACGGCGCGCCGCCCCGTCGGTCCCGACACACCGCATCGGCCCCGTCGTGCACGCTCTGCTGCTCCTCGGCCGCGATTCCGGCCCCGTCGCGCTGGGACTCCGACTGGACGGCCTGATCGACGCCTTGGACCGCCTCGGCGACGGACGGGCCGACGGACCCGGCGGCGCACGGGCGGTCGACGCCCGTTGGTGGGGCGCGCACCTTCTCGGGGAGGTGCTGCTGAGGGTGCCCGACACGGAGCCGTATCTCCCGGTGCTGAGGCGCCTCGCCGTACAGATCACGCGGCGCTCCGTGCGGGAGGGAGGGCCGCACCGTCTCGGTGGGCTCGCCGAGTTCGGCCCCTGGTTCTGGACACAACTGCGCGTGGACGAGGCCGCGCGTACCGATCTCCTGAGGCTCCTGCTGCCCGCCGACGGGGCGCCCGAGGCGCCGGGTGCACGCCCGCGTTACCTGGACGCCGCGGCCGACCTGCTGGACGCCGACCCCAGGGCCGTACAGCCACTGCTGTGCCGCTGGTTCACCGACGAACGCCCGCTGCCCACGGGGCCCGACGCGGCCGTACGCCCCACCGTCGCCACCGCGGCGCAGGCTCTGCTGCACTCGCGGCGGTACCTCGCCGTCGACGACCTCACCGAGGCGCTCGCCGCCGCAGTCCATCCCCGCGCCGACGAATTGCTCACCGCCCTCGCCGAGGACGAGCCGTCGGCGCTTAGCCGCGCCGTCGACCGCTGGGCGCACGACGGGCGCCCCGAGCGCCGCGCGGCAGCCGCCGTCCACGCACCGGTGACCGCCCGCCACGCCACCGGCACCGCCGACCGCGAACTGCTGCGCCGTACCGCCTTGGCCCTGCTCGCCGACCCCCTTACGCACGGTGCGGCGCTCGGCCTTCTCGTACGGGACCCGGCGACCCGCCCACGCCATCTGGACCAGGCCGTCGCCGCCTTCGTACGGGGCGACGCCGGGCCGCCGGCGAGCGCACTCGCCGCAGCGCTCGGCACGCACCCCGAGCCCGTCCTCGCGGCCTTCCGTACGCGACTGCACAACCCCGCGGCCGACCCCACCGGCCCGCTGACCGCCCTCGCCGAACTCCGGGAGCCCCAACTCACCCACCACGCCGCGGCACTTGTGAGCGAATACGTCGCCCGAAGGCCGGGAGCGGCCGAACACGCCGCCCGGTTCGTCGACCGTCGACTGGAGCACGGACCGGCCGCCAGGGCGGCGCTCCTGCCGCTGGTGACGGGGCTGATCCTGCACCGCTCCGTCGAGGTGCGTGCGGCGCTGGCACCGGTGCTCGCGGCGTCCGACACCGGTGCCTCGTGCCTGCTGCGGGCCGAGCTGCTCGACGTACTCCTGGCGTACGAACGCCGCCACGGCCCCGACCCGCGCGGCCACGGGGCGCGGCAGGAGACGCCGGTGCTGGACGCCTTGCTACGGGCTGCCGCCGCCGGGGCGGCCGACCGCGCCGAGGCCGCCACCCGCGACCTCGTCCACCGCACCGGACTCCTGTCCGTCCGGACCCCCGACGGGGCCACGCGCTTCGACCGGCGCTTGGTGGGTCTCGCCCGTGAGATGCCGGGATTCGCGGCACTCGTCGCCGCATGGCTGACCGAGGACCCGCGACAGTGGGCGACGGTCGTCGGGCCGAGCGCCCGCAAGTCCGTCATGTCGCTCGGTACCCCGATGCCGATGCGGGTCAAAAGCCACGGGCATGGCAGTCTTAGACCTGCGTAAGAGGCATTCACGTACACGGGTTCGGGCGAGGAGAGCGGTCACAGTGCAGCGCTGGCGCGGCTTGGAGGACATCCCCCAGGACTGGGGACGCAGCGTCGTCACCATCGGCTCCTACGACGGCGTGCACCGCGGACACCAGCTGATCATCGGGCGCACCGTGGAGCGGGCGCGGGAGCTGGGAGTTCCCTCGGTGGTCGTGACGTTCGACCCGCACCCGAGCGAGGTCGTCAGGCCGGGCACCCACCCGCCGCTGCTCGCGCCGCACCACCGTCGGGGCGAGCTGATGGAGGGGCTGGGTGTGGACGCGGTGCTCGTCCTGCCGTTCACGGCGGAGTTCTCGAAGCTGTCGCCCGCCGACTTCATCGTGAAGGTGCTGGTCGACAAGTTGCACGCGAGCGCCGTCATCGAGGGGCCGAACTTCCGCTTCGGCCATCGGGCGGCCGGCAACGTCGGCTTCCTGGCCGAACTGGGCGCGACGTACGACTACGAGGTCGAGGTCATCGACCTGTATGTGACCGGTGCGGCGGGCGGCGGCGAGCCCTTCTCGTCGACCCTGACCCGGCGGCTGATCGCCGAGGGCGACGTCGCGGGCGCGGCCGAGATCCTGGGCAGGCCGCACCGGGTCGAGGGAGTGGTGGTGCGCGGCGCGCAGCGCGGGCGTGAGCTCGGTTATCCGACGGCCAACGTGGAGACCCTGCCGCACACGGCGATCCCGGCGGACGGTGTGTACGCGGGCTGGCTGACCGCCGACGGCGAGCGGATGCCGGCGGCGATCTCGGTCGGTACGAACCCACAGTTCAACGGGACCGAGCAGACCGTCGAGGCGTACGCCATCGACCGTGTGGGGCTCGACCTGTACGGGCTCCACGTCGCCGTGGACTTCCTGTCCTACGTACGGCCCCAGCGGACGTTCGACTCCATCGAGTCCCTGCTCGAAGCCATCGCCGACGACGTGAAGCGGTCGAGCGACCTCATCGCCGCGTACGACGCGCGCTGACAAGACCGGCCGAAGCCCCAACTACGGGCACCTTATGCCCGAGTTGGGGACTCGAACCGCGCGGCTTCAGAGCACCTTTTCGCCCTCCGTGCCGGCCGTGGCGGCAGCCGCGGCCCAGTGGCAGGCGACCTGGGTGGTGTCGCCGCCCGTCAGTATCGGCAGGGCCTCCGTGCGGCACTTGGTGGCGACACCGGAGCGTTCCGCCTCGCCCGAGGCGAGGATCTGGCACCTTGCGTGGAAGCGGCAGCCGCCCGGGACGCGCGACGGGTCCGGCGGCTCGCCCGCCAGGACGACCGGTTCGGCTCCCGACTCCGGCAGGACGGACAACAGCGCCTGCGTATATGGGTGTTGAGGGGACGTCAGCACCCGCTCGACCGGCCCCGTCTCGACGATCCGGCCCAGATACATCACGGCCACCCGGTCGGCGATGTTCCAGGCGAGCCCGAGGTCGTGCGTCACGACCAGGGCGGACAGGCCGAGTTCGTCGCGGAGCGACAGCAGAAGCGCCAGGATCTCGCCCCGTACGGAGGCGTCCAGCGACGCCACGGGCTCGTCGGCGACGATGAGTTCGGGCTTCAGGACCAGTGCCCCCGCGATGACGACGCGCTGACGCTGGCCGCCCGACAGCTCGTGCGGATAGCGCAGGAAGAACCGCTCCGGAGGCCGCAGCCCGGCACGGGACAGCGCCTCGGCGACGGCTTCACGTTCGTTGCCCTTGTACCGGTGGATGCGCAGGCCCTCGGCCACCGCGTCGTACACCGTGTGCCGTGGATTCAGCGAACCGCTCGGGTCCTGGAGCACCAACTGGACGCGCTTGCGGTACGCCTTGAGGGCGGCGGACTGGTAACCGAGAGGCACGCCGCCGAAGGTGATGCCGCCCGTCGTCGGCGGCACCAGGCCGAGCAGCGTCCGCGCGAGCGTGGTCTTGCCGCACCCCGATTCGCCGACCAGGGCGACGATCTCGCCGCCGCCGATGTCCAGATCGACACCGTCGACGGCCCGCGCCGCCGGGGCGCCGCGCCGCCCGGGGAACGTGACGTGCAGCCCCGTGGCCGAGAGCAGAGGCGTGGGCGTGGTGGTCATGACTGGCTCCTGAGGGATGGCCGCCCGGCGGCCGTAAGAGCGGGACGGTGCGGGCACGGCGCCGACTGTGACGTCGGCCGTGCCGTCCGCGGGCGCCTGGCGCCGCCGCCCCGTACGATGCGGCCGTCGGGGCGTGAGGACGTCATGGGAGTTGCTCCGCGGGCGTCGCCGACAGCTGCGCCGGTACCGCCGCGCCGACGTGCACGCACGCCGCGCGTCGGCCCGGCCCCGCGTCCCGCAGCGGCTGGTCCTCCCGCGCGCACTCGTCCACCGCGACGGTGCAGCGCGGATGGAACGTACAGCCCGACGGCAGCGCCGAAGGATCTGGCGGGTCGCCCGGCAGACCGCGCGGGGCACGCCGCGAGGCGAGGTCCCCGACCCGGGGGAACGCCGCGGAGAGCGCGCGGCTGTACGGGTGCTCGGCGGCGTCGTACACCGACTTCGCCGGCCCCTCCTCGACGATCCGGCCCGCGTACATCACGGCGAGCCGGTCGCAGGTGTCGGAGAGCACCGCCAGGTCGTGGCTGATCATCAGCAGGCTGATGTCCTGCTCGGCGACCAACTGCTCGATAAGTCGCAGGATTTGGGCCTGGATCATCACGTCGAGCGCCGTCGTCGGCTCGTCCGCGACGATGAGCCGGGGATCACAGGCCAGCGCCATCGCGATCATCACGCGCTGCCGCTGCCCGCCGGACAGTTCGTGCGGATAGGCGTCGGCGCGAGAGGCCGGCAGCCCGACCTGTTCCAGTAGTTCCACGGTGCGCCTGCGTGCGGCGGCGGGCGTCGCGCCGCGGTGCAGCAGCACCGGTTCGGCGATCTGGTCGCCGATCCGGTGCACGGCGTTGAGCGAGTGCATGGCGCCTTGGAACACGATCGAGGCCCCCGCCCACCGCACGGCGCGCAGCCTGCCCCATTTCATGGTGAGTACGTCCTCACCGTCGAGCAGCACCTGCCCCGTCAGCTTCGCGGAGGCGGGCAGCAGCCGGAGCAGGGCGAGCGCCAGGGTGGACTTGCCGCAGCCGGACTCGCCCGCGATGCCGAGCTTGCGGCCCGATTCGAGGACGAGGTCGACGCCCCGTACGGCGGGGACGGCGGAGGGCCCCGTACCGTACGTGACCCGCAGGTCCTTGATCTCCAGCAGACTCGACGCCGGCTTCGAGGTCACCGCGTTCTCGGTCCCTGCCTTCGAGGTCTCTTCCTTCGATGTATCGGTCAACGGGACACCCCAAGCTTCGGGTTGAGCACGGCCTCGATCGCACGGCCGCAGAGCGTGAAAGCAAGCGCGACAAGCGCGATCGCGATACCGGGCGGTGCCAGATACCACCAGTGCCCCGACGAGACGGCGCCCGCCTCCCGGGCGTCCTGGAGCATGCCGCCCCAGGAGACGACGGACGGGTCGCCGAGCCCGAGGAACGCGAGCGTCGCCTCCGTCAGGATCGCCGTGGAGATTCCGAGCGTCGTCTGGGCGAGAACCAGCGGCATCACGTTGGGCAGCACATGGCGGGTCATGATGTGGCTGTGTCCGCCGCCGAGCGCCCGGGCCCGTTCGATGTACGGCCGCGACTCGACGGCGATGGTCTGCGCGCGCACCAGGCGCGCCGTCGTCGGCCACGAGGTCACCCCGATGGCCAGGATCACCGTCCAGATACTGCGCGACATCACCGTCGCCAGCACGATCGCCAGTACGAGCGCGGGCATCACCAGGAACCAGTCGGTGATCCGCATGACCACCGTCGCGAACCAGCCGCCGAAGTGTCCGGCCACGATGCCCACGAGGGTGCCGATCGCCACCGACAGCGCGGCGGCGAGCAGCCCGACGACCAGGGAGATCCGGGCGCCCCAGATCAGCAGGCCGAGCAGTGACCGGCCGAACTGGTCCGTGCCGAGCGGGAATTCACCGCTCGGGCTCTCCAGTGCCGTCCCCGGCGCGTCGGTGACGCTCTGCACGTCGCCGCCGATGAACAGCGGCGACGTCATCGCGATCAGGGCGATGACCGCGAGGCCGGCGAGACCGACGAGGCCGGCTCGGTGCGTACGGTACTGGCGCCAGAAGCGGGACACGGAGCCGCGGCGGCGCGCCCACGCGAGCGACGAGGCGGACCGCGCCGCAGCCTCGGTCGTCTCCGCCGCAGGCTTCGAGGGCTCCGCGGGCTCCGAGGGGTTCGGCGGCGTCTTGTCGATAGTCATCGGCCCACCCGGGGATCGAGCAGCGGATAGAGCAGGTCGGCCAGGAGGTTCATCAGGATCATCGCTCCCGCGAAGACCACGAACAGCCCCTGCACGACCGGCAGATCGGGCACGCTCAGGGCTTGGTAGAACAGCCCGCCGAGGCCCGGCCACGAGAAGACCGTCTCGACGAGGATCGAACCGGCGGCAACGTGGCCCAAGTTGATGAAAACCATCGTGACCGTCGGCAGCATCGCGTTCGGCACGGCATGCCTGCGCCGTACGAGATCGTCCCGCAGCCCCTTCGCCCGCGCCGTCGTCAGATAGTCGCTGCCCATCTCGTCCAGCAGCGAGGACCGCATCACCAGCAGCGTCTGCGCGTAGCCGACCGCCACCAGCGTCACCACCGGCAGCACCATGTGGTGCGCCACGTCGAGCACGTACGCGAAGCCGGTCTCGTTGCCCGACTCCATCCCGCCGCTGGGGAACATCCCGGGAATCGGACCGATGCCCACCGAGAACACGATGATCAGCAGCAGCCCCAGCCAGAACGACGGCACGGACCAGAGCGTCAGCGCCACACCGGTGTTGATCCGGTCGCCGAGGCCACCGTGGTGCCACGCGGAGCGCGTACCGAGCCACAGCCCGAGCGTCGAGTAGATCAGCACGGCGACGCCCGTCAGCAGCAGCGTCGCGGGCAGTTTCTCGGTGATCAGCTCGCCGACCGGGGCGTGGAACTGGTACGAGGTCCCCAGGTCACCCGTCAACGCCTTCGCGCAGTACTCGGTGAACTGCTGCCACATCGGCAGATCGAGGCCGAACTGCCTGCGCAGCGTGGCCATCTGCTCCACCGACGTCGGCTTGCCATGGGTCATGGCCTTCACCGGGTCGCCGGGAATGATCCGGAAGAGGAAGAAACTGGTGACGAGGACGGCGAACAGCGAGACGGCGGCGCCGCCCAACTTGCCCGCCACGTACAGCAGATAGTCGGTCCTGTGTCCCGTGACGCGGGTGCGGGGGCCGCCGGACGGCCCGGTCTTCACCGGGTCGTCGGCGGCGTCCCGCATCACACCGGGGGTGCTTGCGGTGCTCATACGGTGTCTTTCCGGGGAAGCCTCCCGGACCCCCTGCTCGCGGTCGTGCTCACAGCCTTGCCCACAGCCCTACTCACGGTCCTCGGCGGTGGAGCGGCGCCGCATCATGAAGAAGAGCCCGAGTGCCACCACGACCACCACGGCCGCGCCGATCCCGATCATCGTGCCGGTGGACGAGCCGCTGTCCGAACTCGCCTCGGCGGTCCCGTCGGCCGGTACGGCGGACCACCAGCTCCAGTAGCCGTCCTGGCCCCAGATGTTGCCCGCGGCCTCAGGCATGGTCGTGATGGATTTGATCTGGTCCGTACGGTACGCCTCGACGGCGTTCGGGTAGGCCATGACGTTCATGTACCCGGTGTCGTACAGACGCGACTGGATCTGCTTGACGAGATCGGTGCGCTTGGCGGTGTCGTACTCGACCGACTGCTTCGCATACAGGTCGTCGTACTTCTTGTCGCAGATGAAGTTGTCCGTCGCGCCGGAGGCCTCGGCCGTGGCGGGGAGGGCGGCGCAGGTGTGGATCGACAGCACGAAGTCCGGGTCCGGGTTGACCGACCAGCCGTCGAAGGCGAGGTCGTAGTTGCCCGCGAGCCACGGGTCGGAGACGTTGTCCAGGCACTCGACCTTGAGACCGATGCCGAGGTCGCCCCACCACTCCTGGAGGTACTTGCCGACGGCCTTGTCGTTCGGGTCGGTGGCGTGGCAGAGGATACGGAAGTTGAGCGGCTTGCCGTCCTCGCCGACGCGCTTGCCGCTGCCGTTCTTCTTGTAGCCCGCCTTGTCGAGGAGCGCCGCGGCCTTCGCCGGGTCGTAGCCGATCGTCTGGCTCCCCGAGGGCTGCCAGAAGTACGAATCGAAGCGCGGCGGGATGTAGCCCTGCCCCTCCACCGCGTGGCCCTGGAAGACCTTGTCGACGATCGTCTTGCGGTCGACGGCGTGGAACAGCGCCTTGCGGACGTCCGGGTCGAGCAGCGCCTTGTGGCCGTTGCCGAAGGTCTTGCCGTCCTTCGCCTTCGCGCCCGGGTTGGTGGCGAGCGCGAAGAAGCGGCGTCCGGGGGCGTCGTTGACCTTGATGTTGTCGGCGTTGCCGAGTGCGGTGGCCTGGGCCGGCGTCAGGCCGGAGACGAACGAGACCTCGCCCTTCTGGAGGGCGGCGACCGCGGCGTCCTTGTCCTTGTAGTACCTGAAGACCAGCTCGTCGAACTTCGGGGCGCCGCGCCAGAAGTCCTTGTTCGGCTTCAGCCGGATGTACTGGTCGACCTTGAAGTCCTCAATGACGTAGGGGCCGTTGCCCACGATCGGGAACTTCTTGTCGTTGTTGA
This sequence comes from Streptomyces sp. NPDC057137, assembly GCF_042670825.1. NCBI lineage: Bacteria > Bacillati > Actinomycetota > Actinomycetes > Kitasatosporales > Streptomycetaceae > Streptomyces > Streptomyces sp. NPDC057137. The sequence goes on from NZ_JBHUUW010000018.1 coordinate 101,065, forward strand.
ACTTGGAGAAGTCGTCGACCTTCTCCCAGACGTGCTTGGGCACGATCGGCACGTCGAGCGACGTCATCGTGGCCTGCGGCTTCTTGAGCTCGATGACGAGCTTCGTGGCGTCGGGGGCGGTGACCTTCTTGAAGTTCGATGTGAAGCTGCCGTTCGCCGTGGCGGCGTTCGGGTCCGTCATCATCTTGTTGAAGGTCCAGGCCGCGTCCTCGGCGGTGGCCTGCTTGCCGTCGGACCACTTGGAGTCGCCGCGGATGGTGAAGGTCCACGTCAACTTGTCCGGCGAGGATGCCCACTTGGTGGCGAAGCCCGGGATGGTGCGGGCGTCCTTGGCGTCGTAGTTGGTCAGGTACTCGTACGTCAGCCGGTGGACGCTGGTCGCGACGAGGGTCTGCGCCAGGAACGGGCTCAGCGAGTCGATGCTCTGGTCGACGGCGACCGTGAGGACCTTCTTGCCGTCGGCCGCCGCGACCGCCGCCGGGGCCTTGGGGGCCTTGGGCGCGTTCAGGGCGTTCGGCGCCGCCTGGGCCTGCGGGGCCGCGGGCAGCAGCGGACTCAGCGGGATCACGGAACCGGCCACCATCGCAGTGGCAGCGGCGCCGGAGGCCAGGAAGAGACGGAATCGGGGGCGTTGCCGGGTGGGCTGCCGCGTCGTACGCGGCGGAATCCTTGTGACCATGGGTCGTGACCTCGCGTCATCACTCGCACGGAGAAACAGAGAGACAGAGAAACAGGATCAGAAACAGAGAAGCATGGAAGCGGAGATTGAGAACTGAGAAGAACAACAGACAAGCAGACAGGCAATCAGGCGACACGGAGAAGAGAGAAGCGGGGCGGCAGGGGGCGGGTGGTCGGGATCGTCGCCGGTTCGAGCGGTCACTCGAAGCGGCGGCGTGAATCGGTTGCTCGCGTCGTCCGACAGCGGCAGCTGGGTTGACTCCAGCTCACCAACTGGTGAAGCGAAGGTTTATCAGCGCTGGTCGGGCCACGTCAACGGGCGTCGAAACCCCATCTGGGCTGCGGGAATGCGATGAGGGTCCGTACCGTGAAGACGGTGCGGACCCTCATTGGTCTAAACCTCTGTCGCCTTACTGCTGAGGCGCTGACGGAGCCTGCGGAGGCTCCTGCGGCGGCCAGCCGGCGGGCGGAACCGGACCCTGCAACTCCGGCTGTCCCGGCTGGCCTGGTTGTCCCGGCTGACCGGGTTGTCCGGGCTGGCCCGGCTGTGAAGGCTGCTGGTGCGGCGGCTGCGGTTGGTGCTGCGGCTGTGCGCCGGGGTGCCCGCCCGACTGCTGGCCGGGGTACTGGCCCGGCGGCAGCCCGGCCGGGCTGCCGGACGACTGTGCCTGGGAGGGCAACGACTGCTGCCAGCCCTGCTGTTGCGGATAGGGCTGCTGCGGGTAGTACGGCTGGCCCGGAGTCTGCGGTTGCCCCGGGGCCCCGCCCGGCGTCTGTCCGGGGGGCTGGCCGTGGCCGTACTGTCCCGGCATCTGCGGCTGTCCGTACGGAGGCTGGCCCGGCGCCTGCTGGCCAGGCTGTCCGTACGGCGGCTGCGCCTGAGGCTGTCCTGGCTGGTGACCCTGCTGCTGGCCCTGGTGCCCCGGCATCGGCGGCGCGAGGTGCGGCGGCGGATTGCCGTCCGCCGTCCACAGCCCCTGCTGCTGCTGGGCGCGCGAGAAGTCCTCGGCGATCAGCGCGGAGAGGTTGAAGTACGCGTCACGGGTCTTCGGCCGCATCATGTCGAGGTCGACCTCGGCGCCCGCCGACAGGTGCTCGTCGAAGGGCACCACGACGACGCCGCGGCAGCGCGTCTGGAAATGCTGCACGATGTCGTCGACCTTGATCATCTTGCCGGTCTCGCGTACGCCGGAGATGACCGTGATGGAGCGCTGCACCAGATCCGCGTATCCATGGGCCGACAGCCAGTCCAGCGTCGTCGACGCGCTGCTCGCACCGTCGACCGACGGGGTCGAGATGATGATCAACTGGTCGGCCAGGTCCAGCACTCCACGCATCGCGCTGTAGAGGAGGCCGGTGCCCGAGTCGGTGAGGATGATCGGGTACTGCTTGCCGAGTACCTCGATCGCGCGCCGGTAGTCCTCGTCGTTGAACGTCGTGGAGACCGCCGGATCGACGTCGTTGGCGATGATCTCCAGCCCGGACGGCGCCTGCGAGGTGAACCGGCGGATGTCCATGTACGAGTTGAGGTACGGGATCGCCTGCACCAGGTCCCGGATCGTTGCCCCGGTCTCACGGCGCACCCGGCGGCCGAGCGTGCCGGCGTCGGGGTTGGCGTCGATCGCGAGGATCTTGTCCTGCCGCTCCGTGGCCAGCGTGGAGCCGAGGGCGGTGGTGGTGGTCGTCTTGCCGACGCCGCCCTTGAGGCTGATGACCGCGATGCGGTAGCAGGAGAGCACCGGCGTACGGATCAGTTCGAGCTTGCGCTGCCGCTCCGCCTCCTCCTTCTTCGCCCCGATCTTGAAGCGGGAGGCGCCGGAGGGGTTGCGGCTGCTCTTGGCCTTCGGCTTGTTGTTGCGCAGGAGGCGGTCCGAGGACAGCTCGACGGCGGCGGTGTAGCCGAGCGGCGCGCCCGGTACCGAACGCTCGCGTTGGTCGTGCGCCATCGCCGTCGGCCAGCCCGCGCCGGAGCGCGGGTCCGCCGGCGGCGCACCGGGTACACCGCCGGGCGCGGCACCTTGCGCGTGTTGCTGCTGCTGGTACGGCTGTTGCTGCTGGGCGGGCAGATTGGGCGTCGGCGATGCCGGTGCCGGCAGGTTCGGCGGCTGGTGCTGCTGCGCCTGCGCGGGCGGCGTCTGCGGGGCGTGGGGCGCCTGCGGCGACTGCTGTACGGGCGCGTACGGGGCGGGCTGGGCGGAGTGCCCCGGCTGCCCCGGCTGCCCCGGATGGCCGGGCTGGCCCGGCTGGGGGAACCCGTAACCCTGCTGTGGGCCCTGGTGCCCCGGCTGCCCTGGCTGTCCCTGCTGTCCGGGATGGCCGGGCTGCGGGAAGCCGTAACCGCTCTGCGCGTACGGGGCGTTGGGACCGGCGTTCAGCGGCGCGGGTCCGCCCGGCTGTCCCTGGTGCCCCGGCTGTCCGGGCTGCGGGAATCCGTACCCACTCTGCTGCGCCGTCGCGGCGGGCGTGGCCGGTGCGGCGGGCGTCGCCCAGGGGGCGGGCTGCACCGGCGCGGCCGGGGGCAACTGGTGCTGCTGCTGCGCGGGCGCGTGGGACGGCGAGATCGCGGGCGGCTGCGACTGCTGCTGGGCCTGCGACACGGACGGCGACTGAGGCGTCGAGGAGCGCTCGGCGGGCCACTGCGGCGCGGGCGCCGGTGCGGCCGGCTGGAAGGCGGGCGGCAGCGGGGGCAGTCCGGAGTCCGGACCGGCGGGGGACGGGGACCACGGCGGCGCGGGCGCGGGCGGGGTCGCCGGAGCGTTCAGCGGGGGAGCGGCGTCGGAGGGCTCGTCCGTGGGCGGAGCGTCGGCCGATTCGTCGACCGCGTCCGTCGGCTCGGCGGGGCGGCCCCGGAAGTCGTCCGGAAGATCCGTGATGTCCGCGCCGGCTACGGCGGGTTCCCCGGAGTCGGCCTCGCCCAGGGAGTCGGCGCTGGAGTCGGAGTCGGAGTGGGTCGACGAGGCCAGGCCCCCCAGAGGCTCGTCGACATCGGACTCGGCAGACCCGGCCAGGTGGCTCCCGGCCCCGTCTCCGTCCGCGTCGTCGCCGCCCCGGGCCTCGCCCTTGTCGTCCGCGTCATCTCCCTCACCGCGACCGCGACCGGGACCGAGATCGCGGTCGTAGTCGAGGTCACGGTCACGGTCGAGATCAGCACCAGCACCCGCCCCGTCCCGCTCGCCCTCAGCCGCGGACCCGGCAGAAGCACCATCGGCAGCCCCGCCGGCTCCGGCAGCCGCGCCGGCCCCGTCGACATCGGTATCGGCATCGGCATCGGAGTTGTTCTCAGCGGCCTCCGCCGCCTGCTTGGCGGCGTCGATCTCCGCCATCTCGCGCTTCAGCGCGGCGGGGGAGAAGCGCATGGTCGCCCCGCTCTCCAGATCACCGGCACCGAAAGGCTGCGCGAACGGCTCCGACGCGGCGGCGTCGGCAGTCGGAGAGACGGCGGGAGAGGGCGCCACCGGCGGCGCCGAAGGCAGTACCGGATCGATGGACGGCGACAGGGGCGCGCTCTGCGCGGGGATCGGCGGCGGAGGCTGCCGGTGCGGCCAGTTCGGCTCGTACCCACTTCCCGCGGGCAGCCCCGGTACGGCCACCGGAGCCCCGTTCGGAGGCGGCGGCGGAGGGGTGGAACTCTGTCCCGCGCCGTCGGAGGCGTCCCCGGCGGCGTTCTGCGTGTACCAGGCCGGCGGGGTGTAGTCGATGGTGAACTCACCCGTCATCTCGGCGGGCTCCGCGTCGGACTGATCATCGACGGGAGTGTTGTTCCAATCCCCACGGATCTCGTCCCGATCGCCGTTCACTTTGCCTCCTGGTGTGGTCGAGCACCCTTGTGCCGTGTTGGGTGGGGGCGACCGCTGTCAGTCGATCAGCCCGGCTCTACCCCTTGGGACGCTCCCGACGTGCTTACGGGTTCTCGCGCGCCCTGACCCACCCTAATCGTCCACAAGCCCACTCCGGCAGGCCCGCCCGCCCGTCATCCGCCGCCACGTACGCCACCCCTTGCCGCCGGGTGATTCGGGCACGGCACACGGCCGGGAAGAGGGTGGGGTGAATCATGACAACAACGCATGAATGCCCGCCCGTTCGCTCCGCCTCCGGGCACGACCCAACAATCCGGTATCGGCGTCCGGAAGGTGGTCCGGTCCGGGCGGTCATGTCCGTGGAGCGCCCGGACCGGGAAGGTTCCGCCGCTTCCGCCGCTTCCGCCGTCTCCGTCGGGTCTCTTCCTAAGGAGGCGGCGTAGTCCTCCGGTCCAGGCTTACGCACCAGGTCTGTGGCGCGCACCTCTACCGAATGTCGAATTCCCCGTCGCGCGCGCCCAGTACGAACGCCTGCCACTCCGCCTCGGTGTACCGCAGCACGGTGTCGGGATCCACGGACGACCGCATCGCCACCGCCCCGCCGGGCAGATGCGCGATCTCGACCCGCTCCTCGTCCTCGCTCGTGCCCGGGGCGCTGAGCCACTCGACACCAGAGATGTCGAGGGCGTACAGCTCGTCCTTCTCCTGTGCGGTCCCCATCGGTCAGGCCTTCCCTTCCACAGCGGCTGAGTTGAACGATCTCCACGCACGAGCGGACACAAACAACCCACCGGCGTGCGCTCCCACGGATCCTAGATCCGCCCGGCACGTCCGGTCCGGCGATTCCCGTCCTGTCACTCCTGCCGGGGACCCCGCCCCGTACGGGGCGGCTCAGTCCATCCTGCGGGCCGTGCCCAGCAGTCCCGACTCCGCGTCCGTGGGGCTCGTCATCACCCAGTGACGCTCGCGCCCGGCACACCAGAGGGTGACGCCGTCAGCCAGCGTCGGCAGCGCTCCACTCTCGGCGGACGACAGCCCGAGGATCCGGCCGATCTGCTCCGCCTCGCGCGGCGACACCCGCTGAATGCCCACCAATGTCGAATTCCGCATCAACCGGGGCGCCACGGGGCTCAGATACGGCAGCAACGTCAGCACCGACTGCCACGGTCCCGACACCACACGGCCACGGGGCGGTCGCATGCCCGCGTCCCGTACGACCACCACGGGGCTGCCCACCGTCGCTCCCTGCGGCGGCACCCGCCCCACGTCGTGGAGGGTGATGCACTCCAGCCCCGCGCCGGCGGCCTGCGCCAGCAGCGTCCACGCCTGGGCGCGCCCCGTCTCGACCACCACACGTGCTCCGGTGCCCGCCGCGCGCAGCGCGATCACCTGCGCCGTCCAGAGGCCGCCGATCAGCAGGACGTCGTACGGCGCCGAGCGGTGGAACCCCACCATCTGGGGGTGCCCCTCCGCGTCGTCACCGATGACCACGCCGTCGTCGCCGACCGGCAGGGAGAGCGCGCCGAGTTCGTCGGCGGGCATGGTGTGACCCGCGTGCCGCGGGCTGAGCAGCGTACGCAGCCCGTTCATCGGGCGCCTCCCAAAGGAAGTGTGGCCAGGGCTCCGGGCAGCTGTTCACGGTCGAGGCGTACGAGTCCCACCTTGGCCGACCGCGCGGCCTGCTCCAACAGCCGCCGCACGCCGACCAGTTCGGTGTCGCTGCCACCGGTGATCCGTACATGGCCGTTCACCGTCATGGCGCCCAGGTGCGCGCCGCGCCGCAGGGTGAGGCTGAAGGTCGTCGCGTACGCCGGGGTGGCGGTGAGCAGCGACACCAGTTTGGGCAACGGGGCGGCCCCGCGCCCCAACTCGGGCCAGCGGCCCACCGCGTACGTCGTGTGCCACCGGTCGTCGCACCGCCAGACGCGCGGCGTCTCGGCCGTGCGCCGCGTCGGGGCGACGTCGGGGCGGGCGGCGAGGGCGGCCTGTGCGGGGCTGGCGCAGGCCGACGTCGCGATGGTGGAGTTCAGCTCCTCCTGGTCCAGGACGACGGCGCGGAAGCCCGCTCCGGTGATGCGGCTCGCCACGTGGTCCGCCACCCGTACGAGGCAACGCTGGGCGCCCTCGACGCCGCCCCCGCGCGCGTCCACCGCCTCCTTGCACAGCTCGGGATCGAGCTTTACCGCCACCCACGTCAGCCGCAGCGCCGGGGCGCCGGTCTTCTCCTGAAGAGGGATGTACGAGAGCCGGGCCACCGACTGCGGGGGCAGATGCGGCGCGGGCGCCGAACGCACCTGCTGCACCAACTGAACCGATTCCAGCTTGATGTCGTCGACCTCCAGCGCGCCGCCCAGGAGCGAGAGCGGCAGCGCCCGCGCGCCGAAGGCGGGCCGCAGGGCGGACCCGCTCGCCTCGACCCGTACGACCGCGGTGAGGAAGCTTCCGTCGCCGAGCATCCCGACCGTGCGGCGGTCCCGGTCGACGTACGTGTACGGGCGCAACGCCGGGACGCTCTCCGTGACCGGGGCCAGCGAAGGATCGGTGTCCACGGAGGCGGGCTCGGCGGCCCGCTCGCGCGCACGGAGGGAGAGGACGGTCGAGAGCCAGTCCTGGACGGCGTGGCCGCGGCGCCGCAGGACGGCGAAGACGACCAGCACACAGGCGACGGCGATCGTGGGGACCAGCCACAACCCGCCGAGCACGGCACCGACGGCGGCCAGCGCGAGCGCCAGCTCGACGAGCACCAACTGCCTTAGCTGGAAAGGGCCGACGTGGCTGGTGCGGGAGAGTGCCCGCAGGGTGGTCGTGGCCGGGGCACGTGGCGCCGTGGTGGCCGGTGGGGGCACGGGCCCGGTGCCGGGGGCGTTGCGGCGTTGCCGCCGGGAAGATCGGGAAGGGCCGGGGGCCTGTCCGGAAGTCCGCCCATCGCGTGCGCGCGTCGCCGTACCCATCCCCGCGTTGCCCCCTCTGTCCGTAATGGCCGTTTCCCCGTGGGCCGTTGACCGGGCGATCACCCTACCTGAGCAGTGAGGCGTGATCGCCAGCATGCATAGTAGGGGGCCGGAACGACGGTAGCCCTCTCCGAGAGGAGAGGGAGCCGACCGCGCAGTGGGGGAGAGGGACAGCGGACAGATGGCATCACGACGGGACGAACTCAACGCCTACACCTTCGCGAAGCGAAGGCTCATCGCGCAGTTCGTGCAGCCGAACTCGACCGGCTCCGAGGAAGGCGCGCCCCGCCCGCTGCGCGGGGTGGTGCCCGGGATGATCGTCGCCGTGGTCATCCTGGCGATCTTCGGCGCCTGGGGGATGTTCAAGCCGGTGGCGCCCAAGCAGTGGAACACGCCTGGTGAGAACGTCATCATCGCCAGCAAGTCCACCACCCGTTACGTGGTGTTGAAGACCGGCAAGAAGATCCAGCTCCACCCCGTCCTGAACATGTCGTCGGCCAAGCTCCTGCTGAACCCGGACAAGGGCAAGGTCATCAACGTCGACGAGTCCGTGCTGGACAACGGCAAGATCCCGCACGGCGCCACCCTCGGCATCCCCTACGCCCCTGACCGGCTGCCCGACGCCAAGGAGGCCGGCGCCGCCAAGCGCTGGGCGGTCTGCGAGCGCCCCGGCGAGGGCGGCCAGGCCATCGAGAAGGCGGCGTTCGTCTTCGCGGAGCGCGAGCAGAAGAAGACCGAGGGCGCGAACCAGCTCACCGGCGGCGAGCTGATGTACGTGGAGGGGCCCGACGAGACCCGCTACATCGTGGACCGGACCGGCAAGGCGTACGCCGTCGACGCGGAGGACAAGGTGTTGCTCCAGGTCCTCGTCGGGGACACGCGTGAACCCCAGCGCGTCTCCGCCGCGTGGCTGGAGACGCTGCACGAGGGCGACCCCGTCGACTTCCCTGAGATCGACGGAACTCCCGGCGTCGACGCGGGCGTCGGGGGCGATCTGAAACCCGCGCTCGACAAGATCGGCACCATTCTCACCGCGGCGGACGGGACGAAGGACCAGCTGTACGTCGTACTCGAAGGACGGGTCGCCCCGATCTCCGACTTCACCGCGAAACTCCTGCTCAACGGCCCCGATCTGATCGACGTGGGCCAGAACGGCGAGGCCACGTCCGTGAGCGCCGCGACCTTCCGGCCCGGCGAGCCGTTCGGGCAGGACAAGGACTGGCCGGAGGACAGCCCCGACGCCGTCAACTCCGCGAGCACGTCGGAGGGAAGCCGTAACACCGTCTGCAACGTGCTCGGCGAGGTGGACCCGGACAGCGGTGACACCACGCTCACCACCTGGGCCGGCACCGGCTTCCCGGCGACGCTGGCGACGGGGGCAACGAGCGCGTACGTCACCCCCGGATCGGGCCAGCTGTTCCGTCAGTTCACGGGCGGTACGACCAAGTCCGGCTTTCTCTTCCTGGTGACGGACACCGGGCTGCGGTACGCGATGCAGTCCAACGGCGACAACGCGACGGAGGACTCGGGAATCGGCGAGTCCGGCTCGGAGAAGGACAAGCAGGACAGCCAGAACGAGGTGCAGAAGGCGCAGAACAGGCTCGGCTACCAGAACGTGGACGCGGCGCCCGTGCCCGCGGCCTGGTCCTCGTTCCTGCCGACGGGGCCGCGACTGTCGACCAGCGCCGCGGGCCAGCCGCAGGGTTCGTGAGGGGCGGGGCAGCCATGACGTACACCCACATTCACACGCGTACACGCACGCCCAACTCCCCATCCACGTACCGCAGGTTGGCCGCCGCGACGACGGTCCTGGCCACCGCCGCGCTCTCGCTCGTGACTCTGTCGGCGCCCACCGCGACGGCGGACACGGGCCAGTGCGACTTCCCCGGGGAGAAGTACGCAGGCCGGCCGTGGTCCTTGCAGCGCGTGCTGATGGACGAACTGTGGAAGCAGTCGACCGGCAAGAACGTGCGGGTCGCCGTCATCGACACCGGCGTCGACATCGAGAACCCTCAACTGACCAAGGCGGTGGACGTCGGCAGCGGCCGTAATCTGATTCCCGCGAACGCCAAGGACGACAACGGGAACAAGCTCGACCGCGGCAAGACGAACGGCACCACCGACGTCGTCGGCCACGGCACCAAGGTCGCCGGCATCATCGCCGCGCGCCCCGGCGACGGGACCGGCTTCGTCGGTCTCGCGCCCGACGCCGTGATCATTCCGATCCAGCAGAACGACGCGTACGGCAACGGCACCGCCGAGACGCTCGCCACCGCCATCGACCACGCGGTCCGCGAGAAGGCCGACGTCATCAACATCTCCCAGGACACGGCGAACGCAGTAGAGCCCACGGCGGTGTTGAAGCAGGCCGTGGACGCCGCCCTCGCGGCGGACGTCGTGGTCGTCGCCTCGGCGGGCAACGACGGCCTGGACGGCAAGGACAAGAAGACGTACCCCGCCTCGTACGAGGGAGTCCTCGCCGTGGCGGCGTCCGACCGCAACAACGAACGGGCCTCGTTCTCCCAGCCGGGCGACTTCGTGGGCATCGCGGCGCCGGGGGTCGACATGGTCACCACCGTCCCCGGGGGCGGCCACTGCGCCGACAACGGCACCAGCTTCTCCGCCCCGTACGTCGCCGGAATCGCCGCTCTGATCAAGAGCAAGCACGAGAAGTGGACACAGGAGCAGATCGTCGCCCAGATCCAGCAGACGGCGGAGCGCTCGACCTCGGGCCGCGACCGCCTCGTCGGCTGGGGCGTGGTGGACCCCGTCCGCGCGCTGACCGAGGATGACAAGCCCGTCGAGAAGCCGGTGGCACACGAAGGAGTGACCCGGGCCGAAGCGCCGACCCCGGCCGAGGTCCACCTCGGCGAAACCGCCGAGGAACGGAACTCCCGCCTCGCGACGTACGTCCTTGTCGGGGGCGCCGTCCTGGTGGCGGCGATCACGGGCGGTTCGGTCGCTCTGCGCGACTCACGTCGCCGGGCGCGGCGGGTTGGGGCGAGTCGGTGAAGAACGGTGGCGGTTGAGGGTGCTGTTGCCACAGTCAAGTCACGTGACGGGTAACCCACTTAGAGGTGTACGACCGAGTAGTTAGAGTGGTTACGAGCGATCACCGATTGAACGGGGAAGACCGGTCCGCTGTGATCGTGACGTGTGATCGTGACGTAGGACAGAAGCAAACGGGGAGGAACGGGCATCGTGCCTGAGTCGGTGGGTGGCGTGAGCGGGGGCTCCGATGGCGAGTGATCTTGAGCGCGGTGTAGGCGCGTTGAAGAAGTTCCAGAGTCAGATCAACTCTCTGCTCTCGGAGTTCGAGGGCGGCGCGGCCGGCAAGGGAGAGATCGCGGCGCAGAGCGTGCCGCGGTCGTCGTTCAGCGGCCCCGGCAAGTTCGACGAGGCCGAGGGCTTCTCGAAGCAGTACGACCGGGTTCACACGTCGCTCATCTCCCTGTCGAAGTCCCTCGGGGAGCAGATAGAGCTGCTGAGCATCGGAGTTCACGCCGCCGACATCGGCTACAACAACCTTGAGGACGACCTGCGGTACCGCTTCCACACCATCCAGACACGCCTGGACGAGCAGCGCGCCGATCAGAAGCAGCAGCAGGTGCAGGACAAGAGCGGGGTGCCCGAGGCGCCGCGTCAGGACGCCACCGGCGGCACGAAGGACTTGGGGTGATGAGACATGAGTGACGAAAAGAAACCGCCGCTTCCCCCCCAAGAGCAGCAACAGAACGAAGAGGCTGCCGAGATCCAGGCGGAGTTCGGCGTGACCGATGCCGTGGAGCGCGCGGCGTCGCAACTGGACCGGATCGGCTTCGGCAATTTCGGAGGGTTCTTCTCCAGGACGAGCTTCGAAGAGCGAGACCTCAACGACATGCTCGACCTGCTGGACGGTGCGAAACCCTCGGATCTGGAGAACGCCGGTCGCAACCTCGCCAAGGCCAAGGAGAGCCTCAACGCCGCCGCGCAGGAGTTGAGTGCCTTCGTGAAGGGCACGGTGTGGCACGGAGACGCAGCCACCGAGTTCGAGCGGTACGGCACCGCATTGGCGGGGTACGCGTGGGATCTGGGCACGTTCGCGAACGTCGTCGGCACCCAGATGACCGTCGCGGCAACCGGTCTCACATCGGTCCGCAGCGCCAAACCGCCCCGCGACAACCGGGCGGACCGCAGGCGTCCCAAGGACTTCCCGGTCTCGGAACAGCAGGACGACAACCCGGAGTACAAGCGGGCTGTGCAGGCGGAGGAGAACCGCCAGGAGGGCATCAACCAGATGAACCGCCTGGCGTCGTTCTACGCGGTGTCGGAGCAGTCGCTGGCCGGGGTGAAGGAGCCGGTGCTGCCGAAGATGCTGGGGACGGCGGTGCCGGAGCCGAGACAGGGCGAGTGGGACAACGGATTCGGTTCGAGAGACTCCGGCAGCACGGACGCGCTGGGCTCGTCGCCACAGCAGTCGAGCGCTGTACGCACAGACGCCGGCGGCACGGGCGGCGTCGCCCGTACTGGTACCGACGGTTTGGTCACACAGGATCCGACCCCGAACACGTCGATGGAGATCGACAGCGTCAAGACGCTGCCCCCCACCCCGACGAGTCCCGGTCCCGCGCAGCCTCCCACGGTGACTACCGGACCAAGCTCAGGAAACAGCCATGTCCCGCCGTTGGGGCCCAATTTCAGCCCTCCCGTACGCGGCGGCGGTCCCCGTTCCGGCCCGCCGCTCACGCCGAGGGGCGGAGGCCCAGGGCCGGTCTCCAACGCGAGAACGGGTACGGGCGGCGGCGGCCGTCCCGGCCCCGTAGGACGCCCGACCCCGATGAACGGCGGCACTAGCTCGGGTTCCCAGTCGGGCAGGGGTCCGGTCGGCAGGCCGACGACACCCATGGGTCCCGGCGCGGGACGTGGCGGTGGCACGAATGCCACCCGGAGTCCCATGGCCGGCCGACCGAACACCGGGGGGCAGCCGATGGGTGGGCGGTCCGGTTCGGGCTCCTCCTCCGGGCCGCGTACGGGCCGTACCAACGGCATCGTAGGAGGCACGCCACAGCGCACTTCCGGCGGCGGCACCGGATCCTCCGGGTCACGTATTCCCCGGGGGAATGTCATCGGTGGCGCGGGTAGTACGACGCCGGGCCGATCGTCGTCGGCCGCGCGACCCAGCCAGTCCGGTGTCGTGGGAAACAAGCCCGCACAGGGTGCTGCACGGCCCACGGGGCGGGGTATGCCCAGCTCCAACGGTGTTGTAGGCACTCCACGGAACGGTGGTACGTCCTCCCGGGGCGGCGCCGGCGGGTTCACAACCGGCGGCTCAGGACTGACCGGTGGCCGACGTGGTCGTCAGTCCGACGACGAGGAGCAGGAGCGTCCCGGACAGCCACGTCCGGAGAACCGGACGGACGAGGAAGAAACGCGGACGGTGCGGCGCCGTGGTGCCGTACCGCCAGTCATCGACTAGGCACAGCGGAAGGTACGGAAGTCGGGATGACCGCAGGAATGAGCCAGGTCCGGAAGCGCTCCGGGGCGGACGGCTTTCGGCGCGGCCCGCTGTTCACAGTGGCCGTGCTCGGGGCCTCGGCGATGGTCATGGTCGGTGCCGCTCCGGCGGCGGTCGCTGAGGATATGCAGTCGAAGCAGTGGTACCTGGATGCCATGCGTGCCGAGGAGATCTGGAAGTCCACCACGGGCGAGGGGGTCACGATCGCCCTGATTGACACTGGCGTCAACGCGTCGATCCCGTCGCTCAAGGGACAGTTGCTGAAGGGCCTGGATGCCACTGAGACGGATGGGACGACGGACGACTACAACGGGCACGGGACCACCATGGCTGAGCTCATTGCTGGAACAGGCGTGGGCGGTGGGCTCAAGGGTTTGGCGCCCGGAGCCAAGATCATCCCAATGCGGATGGCCAACGAGGAGTTCGAGGAGAAACACAAGTCGAACTCTTTCGACAACGTCAACGCTATCCGCGCGGCCGCCGATGGTGACGCCAAGATCATCAACATGTCCATCGGTAGTGAGTTCCTCAGTTACCAGGAGAAAGAGGCGGTGAAGTACGCCCATGGGAAGGGTAAGTTGCTCTTCGCCGCTGTGGGCAACACGGGCGACAAGGCGAACAAGCCTGGTTACCCCGCCAATTATCCGGAGGTAGTCGGCGTCGCCGCTTCTGACCGCGAGGGCCAGGTGGCCACGTACTCACAGCACGGCGACTTCGTCGACATCGCCGCCCCCGCCAACGACATTCCCGGCTGGTGTGACGAGACCTTCACCAAATACTGCGTCGGCGAAGGCGGAACCAGCGCCGCTACCGCTCTCGCCTCCGCCTCCGCCGCCCTCATCTGGTCCGCCAACCCCGACTGGACCGCGAACCAGGTCCTCCGCGTCATGTTCGAGTCCGCGGGCCGCGGCGACGACTGGAAGCCGGGGACCGTCAGCAACTACCTCGGCCACGGGATCGTCCGCCCCAACGCCGCCATCAACCGCGGGATCGGCAAGCCCGGCGATCCGGACGTCAGCCCATTGACCAACGAGCGGACGGCGGCTGAAGGCTCCGAGGCGGGCGCCCCGTCGAAGGACCCGTCGGACGACTCCGCCTCCTCCCAGCCCAAGCCCGGCGCGGACAGCGCCAAGGACACGGATGCGGCCACAGACACGGCCAACGCCGCGAAAGACACCGGCGACGACAGCCAGTGGGGCCTGATCCTCGGCGGAGTGGCGGTCGTCGCCGTACTCGCCGGGGGCGGGTTCGCCGTCGTACGCAAACGTCGCAGCGCCTGACCGTGCGGCTCAGACCACTCACCGAAGTACCCACGCAGTAACGAGCACATACGAAAAGGAGACTGACATATGGCAGTCCAGAAGGTCGGCGATCAGAGTCTCAAGGATTTCCAGGACGAGATCACGATCAAGTTCGAGGATGTCAAGGGACAGCTGAAGAACCTCCAGGGCGTCATCGACAGCCTGGAAGGTGCCTGGAAGGGCATTGGCGCCAGCGCCTTCGACGCGAAGCAGGCCGAGATCAACTCCGGCATGGTCCGCATCGCGAAGATGCTGCTCAACTTCCAGGAAGCCATCCAGGTCACCCGTACGACCGCGGGCAACACCGAGGACGAGGTCTACGCGGCCCTCAACGGTGTCGACGTGACCGCCGGCTTCTCCGGCGACTCCGCCGCGACGGCGAAGGCCACGTCGAACATCAACGGCTACTGACGGACCGTCAGCCGGCCACCCCGCACGTAGCGCAGACAGCGCACCGCACACCGCACTGACAGAGAACAGGAAACAGGAGGACTCGTGGCTCAGCAGAACGACGGCACCATGGTCGTGACCTACGGCTCGCTGGAGCAGGCCGCCGGGGTCATCGAGAAGCAGGCCGCCCGGCTCGACGAGAGCCTTGAGGCCATTCAGACGAAGATCCGCGGCGTCTCCGCGACCTTCGAGGGCGAGGCCAAGACCGCGGCGGACGCGGCCCACAAGAAGTGGGACAACGAGACGCGCCTGATCCACAACGCGCTCAAGGACATCGCCCGCAAGGTCCGCGAGGCCGGCCCGACTTACCAGGCGGGCGACAAGAAGTCCGCCGGCTACTTCTAAGAACCTCTTAGGAGCGAACGGCAGTTACGGCCACAAGGGGGGCACGCGCGGGAGGTGCCCCCCTTTGCCATGCCCAGGTACGTGGTGGTGGCTCAGGGAGCTGCGCGGGCAGTTCCGTCGCCGACCCGTAGCGTCGCGCCACGACCGCCGACGTGCGCCCGTCAGATATCGATCTCACATGCGCCTGCCTTCGGCACGGTTGTTGTGTATGCCTCGATCACTTTCAGCACCGCCGAGGCATCCGCCGAGTCACCGCCGACTCGTACCGTCGTGTAGAGGTCGCCGTCGACACCTTTGCCCATCTCGGAGGAGTCCTCGCACTCGATCAGCCCGGCCCCGCCCTTGCCCGAGTAGCTGTACCGCTTGTCGGTGGTGACCTTGTCGTCCGGGCCCGCGCCGATCGTCTTCTCGGCGACTTCCGCGACGGGGGTGTCGGCCTCGTACCACTCTATGGACGTCGACAGGGCGACCTCGTCGTCCACCGATACGTAGCAGCGCTTGACGCCGCTGGCCGTCTTCGACCGCTCGGCGACCTTCTCTCCCGCCGGCAGCAAGGGATCCAGTACGTCGGCCGGCACCTCGACGCCGCACAGCGCCTTGGGGACCTCGTACTCCTTCTCCCGCGTCGGTTCCGAGCAGCCGCTGACCAGCACGACGATCGAGAGAGCCCCCAGGCTCACGGTGAGCCGACGGCGCGTGACGTAGAGGCGGTTCTCGCGGCTCTTCATACGTTCCCTTGCAAATCCCTTGGTCTGAACGGCGGTCGGGCACGGCCTCAGCTACGACCGTGCCCGTCAGGTGGCCCACTACGTGGGTCTCTCTCTGCCTCCAGGCGCGTCGACAACGGACCCGGAGACGGTCCCTCGCGGTCGCTCGCGCAGGCTCTGGCGCAGGCGTGTCGCTCCGTGATCAGCCGCAGGTCGGCAGGTGTGAGAGCCGTGCGTAACCTGCGGCTGGATCGCCGACCTACTCAGGCAACTTGGAGGGAAGGTTGCAGTCCGTCTCCTTGTGCGCGAAGCGGCCCGCCTCGACAGCGAGATCCTTGAGGCCTTGACGCACCTTGTCCGACGCCTCGTTCGACTGCAGATCAACGACGACTCTGAGGCTGTATTCGCCGCCCGGCATGGTTCCCGCTTTGGCGCAAGGCACCTGAATGGCGACCGTGTTGTCTGCCGTGATGAAGCCTCCGGATCCCGCTGCGAAGCTCTCACGGGACTCGTCGCCGTCCTCCAGCGAGTAGTTCGCCCAACTGTCGGCGGGCTGGGTCTCCATCACCAGCGTTTGGACGCCCAGGAGCGATTTCTCCTCACCGTAGACCGTGCAGTCGCTCCTGAACGCATTGCTTTGCTGCGTCACCTGCTCGCCGGTCACTCTGCCTCTGAAGGAGTACTTGGGTTCCTTCGGGAGCACTGTTTCGAGCGTTGAGGCCGCTTTCGAGGAGTCGCCGAGCGACTCGCAGACCTTGCTCGCCTCTATTTTGCCGCGCTTCTCGAACGGAGGTAGTCCGAGCACATAAAATGCGGCCGCCGCCAAGCCGACCACCACCAGTGCGGCGAGGGGGACCAGGAACTTCTTCGACATGGACATCAAGCTCACTTTTTGGGTTCGAGTTGCCGGGGAGTTCCTTCGCCGTCGATAAAGTCGTCGAGGTTCGTGCGGGCATTGTTGAAGCCCGATTCCGCCGCACTGGCAGCAGCGGCGACAATGGCTGGCGATGGGTTCTTCGCGCTCTCGCCCGCTTTTTCGGCAGCCGCCTCGACAAGGGTGTAGGTCGACTGTCGAGTCGCGTCTATTTCTTGGCCGTTACGGTAAATGACTTCGCCGGAACTGTCCTTCAACGAGCCTTCCGTGAGACCGCCGAGAATCTCATCCACTGCGGTGCCTGCCAGTCCGCCCGCCACAATCCCGCCAGGGCCGATGAACGGAGCGGTCGCCAGACCGACACCGATGCCGACCCCGGAGCCGACCCAGGTGCTGGTGGTCTGGATCGCGTCGTTGAAGTCTTGATCCTTCACGCCCGCATCTTCCTCGCTCGCGAACGCACGACCCGCCCCGATCGTTCCCTGGACTTCACCGCTCACTTTTGCCACCCCCTCAATGCCCTGCTTGAGGTTGTCGCTGTCGCTGAAGTTGGGGTCCTGCACGAAGGCACCCGGATTCGCGAAGTGATATTCCATCAGGGACGTCGTATAGCTTGCCTGTCCCGCGTTGACCGCCGCATATCCCTCGGGATTCTGTCCCACCGTGTAGAGGAACCTGGTGAGGTCGACCTCGGGGATCTTCGCCGCCTCACCGACCACCGGAAACAGGTCGTTCGCCGATTCTTTTCCGGGGTACATGCCTCGATTGATGTCAGGCATGTACTCGGCGGCAATCTGACCCACACTGTCGGACATGTAGCTGTGCTCAGTGAGTCGTTCCGGGTTCTCCGAGATGGACGTTATCAAGTTCTTCGCCAGCTCCGCCTGGCCGGCGTTGTGTGCTGGGGTGTCCAGCGTCGGCATCTCGCCCGCCGGGTGCCCGGTCGTGGCCGCTTCCAGGGCCATCGCCAGGTTGTTCCGGCCGGAGATGCTGTCATCGCCGTCCTTGTCGCGCTCCGGCGGCCAATCGCGCTCCTCGAAGAGGTAATCGAAGTTTGAGAGCGAGTCCTTTACTTCTTTGTTGTCATCGTTCTTCGTCTTGAAGTCGTGGTCCTCGTCCTTAGAGAGGAACGGGTCGTTGAAGAAGTCCGTCGCGGCGTCCGGGCTGTTCGACAGCGCCTTGAGGTAACCGATCATGGGGTCCGAACCGGAGTCCTCACCGGTGCGGTTGAGATTCGGGTCCATGCCCATGTGGGTCCAGACCGTCGCCCCGTGGCGGCCGTTGCTGGTGGCCGCCTTCTCGGTCTCCATGAGTTCGGAGCCGTAGCTCTTGAGGAACTGGTCGTCGAAGTTGCCCCAGCGCATCAGGTTGCTCATCACCTGGAAGCCTTGGGTGGTGCTGTTCTTGTGTACGGGCTGGCTGCCGAGCTCCGTCATCTCGTACGTCCACCTGCGCATTTCAGGCGTGTCCGCCTGAGTCGCGGTGGCGAGCGTGAGGCTGAGGTTCTTCTGCAGATCGCCTAGCTGTTCGCGCCGCTCCGAGTACACGTCCCGGTTCGTGGCGGGATCGGTGATGGCATCCCAGAATTCGAGAGTCCCCTTGGGGCCCAACTGCTCCGCGAAGCGCTCGCTGAAGAGTTCGTCGCCCGAGTACTTCTTGAGGCCCGCGTTGAGCGCGTCGAACTCCTTGACCGTCAGGTCCTCCGGGTTCTTCCTCGCGATACGGGCCAGGTTCTCGGCTTCCTTGATCGCGTTGGCCGCCGAATCGCGGTCCGCGTACTTCTGCCCGGAGAAACCGTAGTCGGTGAGGTCGACGAGAGCCTTGAGCGACGTGGACGCCGTGTTGTCCATCTCCGTCGCCGTGTTCAGAATCCCCTGAAGCTCGTCCCGCAGTGCGTCGACGTCTCTCTGGCCGTTCGCGGGCTTCGGGTCGGGATTCGGAGTGACGGTGAAGCCGCTGCCCGCCGGCTTCACGGACATGTGATTACCGCGCCCACGCTCGATGGCTTCCTTGAGCAGCCGCTGCTGGGTCTTCAACTCGCCCTGGGTGTCGCGGATGATGTTGCGAATCGACTCGGCCTGGGTGTAGGCGTCGTTGAACTCCTCGGCCGTCTTGCCGATGAACTCACGCGAGACCGTGGCGTTGTAGCCGGCCCAGTTGGCCTTGCTCGCCTTGCCGTGGAGTCCGTCCTTCGCGTCGGTCTTGAGATCGGTGAGTTTGGTGAGCATCTTCGTCCAGTCGCTGACTGTGGTGTCGAGCGAGGCGAAATTGGCTGAGTGAAGGGCTTCGAAATCCATGAGTCTGTTCCTTTAGTCCTTCTCAGTCCTTCTCGTCTTTCTTGGGCTCGCCGTAGACCTCGTTCTTCTCGCCCGGCGGGGCCCACTGCTCATCGAAGCCGACATCCAGTGTGGAGATGCTGCTCACATGACGCTGAATGAAGATCTCGTCGCCTTCGTGTGCCTTTTTTGTGAAGTCCATGTGGTTCGAAATGAGCGCGCACGCGTCCATGAGGGACCCGAGCTGCCGGTCCCAACGCAGCGACACATGGCTCAGAGCACCGCCGAGCGCGAAGCCCTGACCCTTCAGATCGCTGCCGGCCGTGTCGGTGCTGGTGACCCGCGCCTCTTCCCACAGCCGGTTGTACAGCTTGAACGCCTCGTCGCCGATCGCCGCCAGGTCCTTCTGATCGACCGACAGATCACCCGTGGGACTGCCCGCATTGGGCCTGTCCTCTTCCGGGATCCCGTTGAGTTGCATCTGCGTCTGCTCGTTGCCCGCGGCCGACGCCTTCAGCTGGTCCCATTCGTCCCACGCCATCTGGGACTCCTTCCCCCGTGCTCAGTGATTGATCTCGTCATTCCGGATCAACCTATTGATGCGGAATGACGTGCGCAAGTGCCAGCCGCCGCAATCGAGTTGAGCAACGCATCCCCAGCTCGCTCCGTCCCCACCAGCCGGAACGTCTCCACCGCCTGTCACTCCAAGGAACGGCGCCAGCACGGTCAGTGCGATCCGTCACTTCGGGATCAGCTTGCTGGCCGACCGTCCAGGTGGGCGAGCAACAAGTCCGTCGGCCGCCGCCGGGAACCTCTAGCAACAAGCGAATTGAGCCGAACAGGATCACGACACTGTTCGGTTAGATCCGGGGAAGCTCATCGGGGAACTCCCGTGCCTCCTTGCATTCACCGGTCTTGTAAGCATGCTCGGTCAGCTGATAGGCGAAGTCCATCAGCACCTGCCGAAGGGCGCGGCCCTTGACGCGACTTTCTCCGATGGTTCGTACGTCCGACACCAGTGAGTGGTTTCTCTCCACCTTGTACTCGGCTTGTCGCGGGGGAGTGCAGGGTACGTAGACCGACGCGAGGTTGTCCAGTGCGATGACTTTCACCTCGCCCGCAGATACCGAGACGGGGTCCCTGCCGACTTTGCTCGAATACGATTGGCGCCAGCCTTCTTCGGTGGCAAAGCCAGACTGCGCCTCGCCGGAAATAATGGATCCGCCGGCGTTCACGTAACACGAGAAGGTGAATTGGTTGCTGGCCGACGTGGTTGTTATTTTTCCACGTTCATCGGCTGTGCGTGCATCCGGCAGGGCCCCTGCAACGATGCTTCGATCCACGGCCCCAGAGCACGGCCGTGCCGGAAGGCGATCGATTCCCTTGGTGAAGATCTGCTGATAGCCGAGAAAACTTCCAGCCATAAGTGCGCAGAACGCCACCGTGACTATCAGATTCTTCTTAATGCCTGGCCGCATCATGGCTTTATTGGGCTCTCTGCGTTACGGGGTGGGCCGTCCATGGACGTTCTTGTACTTACCGACACTGCGGATGAACTCTTCGAGTTCCGCGGCCGACATGTCTTTGGCGTTCTTCGCCAGCTTGGCCATGTCATCGGCCCTTTGGAGGGCCGATGACCGCCGAGTCGCGGAGCTTTTGGGATTCCTTCCCCCGTACCCACCGATGGATTTCACCATTCCGGATCAACCTATTGACGCGCCCTGATCTCAGGAAAGTAGCCCACGCCGCAAACGAGTTGACCCCACTGGGGCGTCCTACCGCCTCACTCCATTCCCGCGAGCCGGAACATCTCCACCGCCTGCCACCCCAGGAACAGCGCCAGCACTATCAGCGCGACCTTCCGCCCCCGGATCAGCCCGTCCGACGGCTCGTGCGCCGCCGGGTTGTCGAAGCGTCTCGCCTGGAAGCGCCACCACGCCTTGCGCTGGTCGATGAACGCCAGCCCCAGGAACAGCACGGCGAAGAACGCCACGAAGAACCCCGCACCCGTCACCGCCCTGCCACCATCCTCATACCCGTCGCCGTCCCCGTCCCCGAATCCGTGTCCGTATCCGTCATCGGCCCGCTCAGCGGCCCCGTCACCGCTCGTCCAGCGAGGGCATCAGACCGGTCTGCACCAGCGGGTTGCCGCGTTGGCGGGAGACGAAGATGCCCCGGCCCGCCGGCATCGGACGCGCCCGTACGCCGCCGAGGATGTCGCCCTCCTGCGGGTCGCCCGAGAGCAGCACACCCTGCGCGCCCAGCTCCATCATCCGCTGCATGAACGGCTCGTACGAGGCCCTGCTCGCGCCCGCCGCGCTGCGCGCGATGATGAAGCGGACACCCACGTCACGCGCGAACGGCAGCTGCTCCGTGAGCTTGTTGAGCGGGTTGCCGCTGGAGGTGGACACCAGGTCGTAGTCGTCGACGACCACGAACACCGTCGGGCCCCGCCACCAACTGCGTTCGCGCAACTGCTGCGCCGTGACGTCGGCGGCTGGCGTACGGCGCTGCATCAGGTCCGACAGCGCGTCCACGTGGTGGTCCATGTTGTTGGACATGGGCACGTACTCCGCCAGGTGCGTCGCCGGCGTCACGTCCAGCAGCGCGCGCCGGTTGTCGATGACGAAGAACTTGGCCGAGTTCCCGTCGTACCGCTGCGACAACTGCGTGATGAGCAGCCGCAACAGGTTCGACTTGCCGGACTCGCTCTCGCCGAACACCAGGAAGAACGGATCGCGGTCGAAGTTGACGAAGACCGGCTCCAGCAGGTTCTCGTCGATCCCGAAAGCCACGCCGCGCTTCGGCTGCGCCGCCCCCGTCGGCAGCGTCGCCGCGTCCAGCTCGCGCGGCAGCAGCCGTACGGCCGGGGCGCCCGGGCCCGTCCAGTGGCGGCCGACCTCCTGCGTCATGGCGGCCGTCGCCTCCGACAGGTCGCTGTCGGAGTTGATGGAGTCGATCCGCGGCACCGCCGCCATGAAGTGCAGCTTCTCAGGCGTCAGACCCCGGCCGGGCACCCCCGTGGGGACGTTGACGGCCGCCTTGCGGTCCAGGTCGGAGTCCATCGTGTCGCCGAGGCGCAGCTCCAGCCGGTTCATCAGGTGGTCCTTGAGGTTGGCGCGCACCTCCATCGAGCGCGACGCCGTCAGCACCACATGGATGCCGTAACCGAGCCCGCGCGCCGCGATGTCCAGCACGGCGGGCTCCAACGCCTCATAGTCGGTGCGGAAGTTGCCCCAGCCGTCGATGATCAGGAAGACGTCGCCCCACGGCTGGTCGGTCAGCGAGATCTCGCCCCGCTCCCGCATCCTGCGGAAGGTGTTGATGGAGTCGATCCCCGCCGTACGGAAGTACTCCTCGCGGCGCGCCAGGATGCCGTACACCTCGGCCGTCGTCCGTCGCACCTTCTCGGGGTCGAGCCGCGACGCCACGCCACCGACGTGCGGCAGCCCGGCGACCGACGACATACCGCCGCCGCCGAAGTCCAGCCCGTAGAACTGCACCTCCTGCGGCGTGTGCGTCAGCGCGAATCCCGCGATGAGCGTGCGCAGCAGCGTCGACTTGCCGGACTGCGGCCCGCCCACGATCTGCATGTGCCCCGCCGCACCGGAGAAGTCCCGGTACAGCGTGTCGCGACGCTGCTCGTACGGCTTGTCGACCACACCCAGCGGTACGACGAGGCGCCCGGCGCCCTCGAAGCCGGGCTGGGTCAGCCCGCGCCCCTCCACGTTCGACAGCCCCGGCAGCAGCTCGTCCAGCGACGGCGGGTTGTCCAGCGGCGGCAGCCACACCCGGTGCGCCTCGGCGCCGCGCCCTTCGAGCCGGCGCACGATCACGTCGAGCACCGTGTCGGCCAGCGCGTCGTCCTCGGACGTGGTGCGCGCGTCCGGTACGGCGGGCCGGTTGGCCGGCTGGACGTAGTGCACCGGCACCGGCGCCGCGGTGAACGGCACGGGCCTGCGGTCGACCGGCAGCGGCCCCCCGGTCCCCGCGACGGCCTGCGCGTTCGCGCGGTACACCCCGGAGACGTACGCGGCCTTGAACCGCACCATCTCGTCGGTGCCGTACTTCAGATACCCGGAACCGGGCACGTTCGGCAGCTGGTACGCGTCCGGCACACCCAGCGCCGCGCGTGACTCCGCGGCCGAGAAGGTACGCAGACCCACGCGGTACGAGAGGTACGTCTCCAGCCCGCGCAGCCGGCCCTCCTCCAACCGCTGCGACGCCAGCAGGAGATGGACGCCCAGCGAACGCCCGATGCGCCCGATCTGGACGAACATCTCGATGAAGTCCGGCATCGCTGTCAGGAGTTCACTGAACTCGTCGATGACCAGGACGAGCGACGGGATGGGCTGCAGCGGGGAGCCCGCCGCGCGCGCCTTCTCGTAGTCGTGGATGTTCGCGTAGTTGCCCGCGTCGCGCAGCATCTCCTGGCGGCGGTTCAGCTCACCGCGGATCGAGTCGCCCATGCGGTCGACCAGCGTGAGGTCGTCCGCGAGGTTGGTGATCACCGCCGCGACGTGCGGCATCTGTGACATGCCCGCGAAGGTGGCGCCGCCCTTGAAGTCCGCGAGGACGAAGTTCAGCGTCTCCGAGGAGTGCGTGACGGCGAGGCCCAGCACCAGCGTGCGCAGCAGTTCGGACTTGCCGGAGCCGGTGGCGCCGACGCACAGGCCGTGCGGCCCCATGCCCTCCTGCGCCGCCTCCTTGAGGTCCAGCATGACGGGGGCGCCGTCCTCGCCGACACCGATGGGCACACGCAGCCGCTCCGCCTGTGAACGGGGCCGCCAGGTACGGGTGACATCGACGGACGCCGCGTCCCCGAGGTTCAGCAGATCGGTGAAGTCGAGGTTGGCGAGCAGCGGTTCGTCGTCGTCGTCACCGCCCGTCGCGGCCCGCAGCGGTGCGAGCTGGCGGGCCAGCGCCTCGGCGGCCTCCAGGCTCAGCCGGTCGGGCTCCCCGTCGTACACCATGCCGTGCCCCGACTCCAGCCGCAGCGAGTCGGGGTGCACCACCACGGAGAGGCCGCCGCGCGCGCCGGTGACCTCGCCCGGTACGACCTCGATGACCGTCACGCCCTGCAGCCCCTCGGCCGACGCCAGCGCCGACACGGGGGGCAGCGACAGGCCGTCCAGGACGACGACGATGTGCGGCTGGTCCAGCAGCGGATGGCCGCCGGGCTGGAAGCGCGGGCGGCCCTCCAGCCGCGCCGCCAGCATCTCCTCCAACTCCCGTACGTCGGAGGTGATGAGCCGGCGGCTGCCCGCCCCGTCCCCGGGGCCCTGCGCCTGGACGTGCGGCAACCACTTCGCCCACTCCCACCGCGACGCCGCGCCCCGTCCCGCGACGACGGCGATGACCAGGTCCTCGGGGGAGTGCAGCGAGGCGAGCGAACCGACCATCGCGCGCGCCGTGGAGCGCACCGACTCCGCCTCGCCGGTGACCGTCAGGTGGTAGAAGGCGCGCAGCGAGACGGCCATCGGCAGACCGTCCACCACGCTGTGCGCGTTGAGGAACTGCCGCATCGCCCCGGCGGTCAGCGGCTCCAGCTCGTCCACCGGCGCGGTGTCGGGCTCGATGAGCGCGGTGGCGAGCTGCTGACTGCCCAGGCCGATACGTACCTGCCCGAAGTCGTCGTCGGCGACCCGGCGTTCCCACACCCGGCTGCCCTCGGCGACCAGCGCCCACAGCTGCTCGGGGGACGGGTGCAGGTAGTACTGCGCGTCCCGTTGCAGATGCGCGGTCCGCAGCACCGTACGCCGCGTCTGCGTCAGGTACTTGAGGTAGTCACGCCGCATGTCGGCGAGTTCGCCCTGAGTACCGCGCCGGTGCCGCACCAGCATCGCGATGGCCATGGCGATCGTCGAGGCGATCATCACCATGCCCATGATCCGCATGATCGGATTCGGCGTCATGAAGAAGAAGACGACCGAACCACCCATGCCCAGCATCGGCAGCAGCTGCATGAGCGCACCCTCCTGCTGCCCTCTGGGCAGCGGCGGAGGGGGTTGTACCTGCACCTGCTCGCCGGGTACGTCGGCGGGCAGGGCCCGCGGTGGGCGCTTGACGACGATCTGACTCACTGCTCACCAATTCCCTTGCCGGACGAAAGAGTTCCCACCGGCGCCCCCGTGGCGACGGGCCTCCATCCGCGGGCAAGGATCCTACTTGCGTGGGTGCCCACCACCCGGCGGTAGGGTGACCGGACGCGTTCGCGCAGGCGTGAACTTCCGCAAAAATGCGGTCATTCGGAGCGCGAACGCAGGCATCGGGCGCATGGGATCCACGAGGGGGATGCAGCACGTGAGTATGACGGCCCAAGCGGCGGCCACCGGCACCGGTCAGCCCGGCGCACCGGCCCCGTCCAGCGGTGGAACCGGCTTCTGCCGGATCACAGTCGTCGCACCGGACGGCCGGATCGACGTGGCGCTGCCCGAGGACATCCCCGTCGCCGACCTCCATTCGGAGATCCTGCGGCTGTCCGGCCAGAGCCCCGCGGCCGGCGCCCCGGTGGGATATCACCTGGTACGCCGCGACGGCACCGTCCTCGACAGTGCCCGCTCCCTGGCCTCCCAGCGCATCCTCGACGGCGAACTGCTGTCGCTGCGCCCCTTCGCCGAATCCCTGCCCCCGGCGGTCTTCGACGACGTCTCCGACGCCGTCGCGTCCGCGGTCGCCCGCGACCGCACCCTGTGGACCGACAGCGCCATGCGCGGCGCCGGGCTGTTCGGCGGCTCCGTCCTGCTGGTGCTGCTCGCCTTCGTGCTGTGGACCGCCGACCCCCGGCACGACACACACGGCCTGCCCGGCATCCTGGCCGGCGTCACCGCCGTCATGCTGCTCGCCCTCGCCGGCGTACGGGCCCGGGTGTACGACGACCGCGGCTCGTCCGTCGCGCTCGGCATCGGCTCGATGGCCAACGCCGCCGTCGCCGGCTCCGGACTGCTGCCCTTCGCGGACGGCCAGGGCATCGGCAGGCTCCAGTTCCTGCTCGGCTGCGCCGCCGTACTGGTCGCCTCGGTGATCCTGGTGATCGTCACCCCCGCGGGCGACAGCCCCTTCGTCGCGTTCGTCTTCGCCTCCACCGTCGGCCTCCTGGTGACGTTCATCGCCATCACGACCGACATGAAGCCCGCCGAGACCGCCGCCGTGTGCGCCGCGCTCTCCGTAGGAACACTGGCTTTCCTGCCCGGCCTCTCCACCCGCTTCGCCCGCCTCCCCATCGGCTTCGAGCCGCCCCGTACGGCCGCCGGCGACTACGGGACCGACCCCGCGCCCCCCGCCCCCGTCGACCCGGAGCGCATCGCCGCCCAGGCCCGGCGCGGCCACGAACTGCTGGTCGGCCTGGTCGGCGGCTGCGCGCTGGTGGCCGTCGGCGCCGCCGGCGTACTCGGCTTCTCCGACGGCGTGTGGGGCCAGCTGCTCGCCCTCGCCACCGGCGTCGCGATGCTGATGCGCGCCCACCTCTTCAGTTACACGGCGCAGGTCGGCTGCGCCCTTGCCGCCGGCCTCGGCGCCCTCGTCCTGCTGGGACTCGGGCTCAGCCTCAACCCCCCGGAGGGGCTGATCCGCGAGGCCCTGCGCGGTGACGGGGCGGGGCTCGACATCCGTACGGTGTGGCTGACCGCCGCCATCGCGGGGATCGCCACACTGATCATCGCCATAGGGCTGATCGTGCCGCGCAAGGGCGTCACGCCCTTCTGGGGCCGCTTCCTGGAGATCGCCGAGTCCTTCGTACTACTGACGGTCGTTCCGCTGTGCCTGGCTGTGTTCGACGTCTACCACTCCATCCGTGCGTTGACGTCTTGACTGGCTGGTACGCTGTGTGACGGCCGTTTGTGTACGCGTTCCGGTCTGTCCGGAACCAGCGACCGAACATCATCGGCCGATCACCCCGCCACTCGAGTAACCGAAGATCCCCAGCGAATTCGACCTGGGGCACTCGATGGCCACGAAGACCTACGAGGAGTACGCGTGCCGCTTGCCGCCGCTACGAAGAAGCAGATCATGTCGGAGTTCGCCACCAAGGAAGGCGACACCGGCTCCCCCGAGGTCCAGGTCGCGATGCTGTCGCGCCGTATCTCGGACCTGACCGAGCACCTGAAGACGCACAAGCACGACCACCACTCGCGTCGCGGTCTGCTCATCCTGGTCGGCCAGCGCCGTCGCCTGCTGCAGTACCTGGCGAAGAAGGACATCCAGCGCTTCCGTGCGCTGGTCGACCGCCTGGGCATCCGCCGCGGTGCGGCCGGCGGCGCCAAGTAGTACGCCGTGAAGGGAGCGGTTCCCACACACCGGGAACCGCTCCCTTCGCCGTATGCGCACGAAGCTCAGTAACCTGTTCGCAGGAGCACAGCTCCCGGACACCGCTGAGACGCACCACGCGACACCTGCACAAACGAGCAACAGCAGCACCACGAGCACCACGAGCACGATCAGCACGACGAGCATCACGAGTACGACCAGCACCACCCCGTACGACAGAAGGCACCACCCACTGACGAGGGGAAGCGCCCTCCGCCGCCGCCGGTCCTCGGTAGTGGCCCCCGGAACGGCGCGGCGAACGCCGCCCGCGGCCCACGCCGCCGCCCCGGGAGCTTCGATCGAAGACCGGCCCGCAGGAGCGCTTCTCCGCCTGTCCCCCGCCACACGGGCGCGGGACAAAAGACGACAAACGACGAGTATGGAGAACCACTGGTGGAGAACGAGACCCACTACGCCGAGGCCGTTATCGACAACGGCACGTTCGGCACCCGCACCATCCGCTTCGAGACGGGCCGCCTGGCCAGGCAGGCCGCCGGCTCCGCCGTCGCGTATCTGGACGACGACACCATGGTGCTGTCGGCCACCACCGCTTCCAAGAAGCCCAAGGACAACCTCGACTTCTTCCCCCTCACGGTGGACGTCGAGGAGCGGCAGTACGCGGCCGGCAAGATCCCCGGCTCCTTCTTCCGCCGCGAGGGCCGGCCCTCCGAGGACGCGATCCTCACCTGCCGCCTCATCGACCGCCCGCTGCGCCCCTCCTTCAAGAAGGGCCTGCGCAACGAGATCCAGATCGTCGAGACGATCATGGCGCTCAACCCCGACCACCTGTACGACGTGGTCGCGATCAACGCCGCCTCCTGCTCCACGCAGCTGGCCGGCCTGCCCTTCTCCGGCCCGATCGGCGGCACCCGTGTCGCCCTGATCAAGGGCCAGTGGGTCGCGTTCCCGACGCACACCGAGCTCGAGGACGCCGTCTTCGACATGGTGGTCGCCGGCCGCGTCCTGGAGGACGGTGACGTCGCGATCATGATGGTCGAGGCCGAGGCCACCCCGAAGACGATCCAGCTCGTCGCCGACGGCGCCGAGGCTCCCACCGAGGAGATCGTCGCCGCCGGACTGGAAGCCGCGAAGCCCTTCATCAAGGCGCTCTGCAAGGCCCAGGCCGACCTCGCCGCCAAGGCCGCCAAGCCCACCGGCGAGTTCCCGGTCTTCCTCGACTACCAGGACGACGTCCTGGAGGCCCTCACCGCCGCCGTGAAGAGCGAGCTGTCGCAGGCGCTCACCATCGCCGGCAAGCAGGACCGCGAGGCCGAGCTGGACCGCGTCAAGGAGCTCGCCGCCGAGAAGCTGCTCCCGCAGTTCGAAGGCCGCGAGAAGGAGATCTCCGGCGCGTACCGCGCGCTGACGAAGTCCCTGGTCCGTGAGCGCGTCATCAAGGACAAGGTCCGCATCGACGGCCGCGGCGTCACGGACATCCGTACGCTCGCCGCCGAGGTCGAGGCCATCCCGCGCGTGCACGGTTCCGCGCTGTTCGAGCGTGGCGAGACCCAGATCCTGGGCGTCACCACCCTCAACATGCTCCGCATGGAGCAGCAGTTGGACACCCTCTCGCCGGTGACCCGCAAGCGCTACATGCACAACTACAACTTCCCGCCGTACTCCGTCGGTGAGACCGGCCGCGTCGGTTCGCCGAAGCGCCGCGAGATCGGCCACGGAGCGCTCGCCGAGCGCGCCATCGTGCCGGTGCTGCCGACGCGCGAGGAGTTCCCGTACGCGATCCGCCAGGTCTCCGAGGCGCTGGGCTCCAACGGCTCGACGTCCATGGGCTCGGTCTGCGCCTCCACCATGTCGCTGCTGAACGCCGGTGTGCCCCTCAAGGCCCCCGTCGCCGGTATCGCCATGGGCCTGATCTCCCAGGAGATCGACGGCAAGACGCACTACGTCGCCCTCACCGACATCCTCGGTGCGGAGGACGCCTTCGGCGACATGGACTTCAAGGTCGCCGGTACGAAGACGTTCGTCACCGCGCTCCAGCTCGACACCAAGCTCGACGGCATCCCCGCCTCGGTCCTGGCCGCCGCGCTGAAGCAGGCCCGCGACGCCCGCCTCCACATCCTCGATGTGATGAACGAGGCCATCGACGTCCCGGACGAGATGTCCCCCAACGCCCCGCGGATCATCACCGTCAAGATCCCGGTGGACAAGATCGGTGAGGTCATCGGCCCCAAGGGCAAGATGATCAACCAGATCCAGGAGGACACCGGCGCCGACATCACGATCGAGGACGACGGCACCATCTACATCGGTGCCGCCGACGGACCGGCCGCCGAGGCCGCCCGCGCCACGATCAACGGCATCGCCAACCCGACCATGCCGGAGGTCGGCGAGCGCTACCTGGGTACGGTCGTCAAGACCACCACCTTCGGCGCGTTCGTCTCGCTGCTCCCCGGCAAGGACGGTCTGCTGCACATCTCGCAGATCCGCAAGCTCGCCGGCGGCAAGCGCGTGGAGAACGTCGAGGACGTCCTCGGTGTCGGCCAGAAGGTCCAGGTCGAGATCGCCGAGATCGACCAGCGCGGCAAGCTCTCGCTGATCCCCGTGATCGAGGGCGAGGACGAAGAGAAGAACGACACGCAGGACGACCAGAAGGACGAAGCCTCCCAGTGACGTTTCGTAGTTCGACGACGACGGCCCGCACCTCCTCGGAGGTACGGGCCGTCGCCCGTACCCAAACCCTCCTGGAGGGCCAGAACGGCATCGGCACCGTCCGCCGCACGACCCTCCCCGGCGGCCTGCGCGTCGTCACCGAGAGCCTGCCGTCCGTACGGTCGGCGACCTTCGGCATCTGGGTGCAGGTCGGCTCGCGCGACGAGACGCCCACGCTCAACGGCGCCACGCACTACCTGGAACACCTCCTCTTCAAGGGCACCAAGAAGCGCAGCGCCCTCGACATCTCCTCCGCCATAGACGCGGTCGGCGGCGAGATGAACGCCTTCACGGCGAAGGAGTACACCTGCTACTACGCACGCGTGCTCGACACCGACCTCCCCCTCGCCATCGACATCGTGTGCGACATGCTCACGGGCTCGCTGATCGAGGCCGAGGACGTCGACGCGGAGCGTGGCGTCATCCTCGAAGAGATCGCCATGACCGAGGACGACCCGGGCGACTGCGTGCACGATCTCTTCTCGCGGACGATGTTCGGCGACACCCCCCTCGGCCGCCCCGTCCTGGGCACCGTGGACACCGTCAACGCCCTCGACCGCGGCCGGATCGCCCGCTTCTACAAGAAGCACTACGACCCGACGCACCTGGTCGTCGCCGCCGCCGGCAACGTCGACCACGACACCGTCGTACGACAGGTGAGCCGCGCCTTCGAGAAGGCGGGTGCCCTCTCCCGTACGGACGCCGTCCCCGTCGCCCCGCGCGAGGGCCGCCGCGACCTGCGCACCGCCGGCCGCGTCGACCTGCTGAACCGCAAGACGGAGCAGGCCCACATCGTCCTCGGCATGCCGGGCCTCTCCCGTACCGACGAGCGCCGCTGGGCCCTGGGGGTCCTCAGCACGGCCCTCGGCGGCGGCATGAGCTCCCGGCTCTTCCAGGAGGTACGGGAGAAGCGCGGCCTCGCCTACAGCGTGTACTCGTACACCTCCGGCTTCGCCGACTGCGGACTCTTCGGCGTCTACGCGGGCTGCCGCCCCAGCCAGGTCCACGACGTGCTGAAGATCTGCCGCGACGGGCTCGACCAGGTCGCGTCCGAAGGACTCAGCGACGAGGAGATCGGCCGCGCCGTCGGCCAGCTGTCCGGGTCCACCGTCCTCGGCCTGGAGGACACCGGCGCGCTGATGAACCGCATCGGCAAGAGCGAGCTGTGCTGGGGCACCCAGATGTCCGTGGACGACATGCTGGCGCGGATAGCGGCCGTCACCCCCGACGACGTACGCGCGGTGGCGCGCGACGTACTGGGGCAGCGCCCGTCGCTGTCGGTCATCGGGCCCCTCAAGGACAAGCAGGCCGACCGTCTCGACGAAGCGGTCGCCTGACCAACGCCCTCCCCAGCCTCCTAAGGAAGCAGAAGGAAGCAGAGCGATGAGCACCAAACTGCGGGTGGCCGTGATCGGCGCCAAGGGCCGGATCGGCTCCGAGGCCGTACGGGCCGTCGAGGCCGCCGACGACATGGAACTGGTCGCGGCCCTCGGCCGGGGCGACAAACTGGAGACCCTCGCCGACACGGGGGCCCAGGTCGCCGTCGAACTGACCACCCCCACCGCGGTCATGGGCAACCTGGACTTCCTCGTACGCCACGGCATCCACGCCGTCGTCGGCACCACCGGCTGGACCGACGACCGCCTGGCACAGCTGGAGACGGTGCTGGCGGGCTCCCCGGAGACGGGCGTACTCATCGCGCCGAACTTCTCCATCGGGGCCGTCCTCACCATGAGGTTCTCCCAGGCGGCGGCCCGCTACTTCGAGTCCGCCGAGGTCGTCGAGCTGCACCACCCGAACAAGGTCGACGCCCCGTCGGGCACCGCCACCCGCACCGCCCAGCTGATCGCCGCCGCCCGCGCGGAGGCCGGCTCCCCGCCGCAGCCCGACGCTACGGTCACGGCGCTGGACGGGGCGCGCGGCGCGGACGTCGACGGTGTCCGCGTGCACTCCGTACGGCTCCGAGGACTGCTGGCGCACCAGGAGGTGCTGCTCGGCGCCGAGGGGGAGACGCTCACCATCCGCCACGACTCCCTGCACCACAGCAGCTTCATGCCGGGGATCCTCCTCGGCGTCCGCAAGGTGGTGACCACGCCGGGCCTCACCTTCGGCCTGGAGCACTTCCTCGACCTGAACCTGCCGGACTGACCGCCGTGCGCGCCAAGATCATGTACTTCGTCATGGCCGCCCTCCTCGTCGCCTACTTCGTCCTGGCCGGCGGCCGGGGCGTCGCGCTCATCGGGATCGGTACGCCGCTGACCGTCACGTTCGGGATCGCCGTGCTGGTGATGCCGGTCATCGGCGCCTGGTTCCTCTGGAAGAACACGCAGTTCGTCCAGCGGGCCAACCGGCTCGCGGCCGAGCTGGACGCCGAGGGCGGCCTGCCGGTGGACGAACTGGTGCGCACGCCGGGCGGCCGCGTGGACCGGGCGTCGGCGGACGCCGTCTTCGCCGCCCGCCGTGCCGAGACCGAGGACACTCCCGGGGACTGGCGCTGCTGGTTCCGTCTCGCGGTCGCCTACCGCGACGCCGGTGACACCCCACGGGCCCGCGAGGCGATGCGGCGCGCGATCACGCTGCACGGGGCGACTCCGGTGGCGGCGGCGCGATGACGCCCCGCTGAGCCGCCGCCTCGACAAGAACGAGACCAACGCGACCAACAACGCGACCAGGGCGAGCAGTTCGAGAAAGTCGAACTGCTCGCCCTGGTCGGATCGCTCAACTCGGGACCACGGTGCGCCTGTTCAGCCGCGCCGGTACTCGTCGCCCCACGCCTCGACGGAGTCCGCCGCCCGGTCGAAAGCCTCGGACCGCGACAGGAAATCCGCGTTGTGATCGGTGAGCAGCAGCCGCTTCTCGCCGTCCCGGAGTACGAGCAGGAGCGCCTGTCCCTGCACCGTCCGCGGCAGTCCCAGCCAGCGCACCGGCTGCTGCACCGTACGGACCTCCACGGCCTCGTCCCACGGCACGGTGCGGGTCATGAGCAGTCCCACGCGCCGTACGCCGTGCCGGCTGACCCACGCGCCCACGCGCAGCAGCCGCAGCGCCACGGCGATCATCACCAGCGAGATGCCGAGGCACACGGCGGCGCCGGACACCGCCCCGGCGAACGCGATGATCATCGTCGCGAGCAGCACGAACGAGGCGAGCAACAGCAGCAGCGCCGACGCGCCCACCCGCCACGGTCCCGGGCGGTAGGGGCGACGCCAGCGGTCGTGGTCGTCGAACGGCAGCGCGACATCATCGCCGGTGGCGTCAAACGCACGGTCGGCCGTCAGGAAGGGCAGGGGCACGACTGATCCTCACTCACAAGCACGCTCGATCGGGCGGTGCTGGCTGAGGTTATCGAGGAGCACCCCGGCACGACCACTCAGGGGGGCCGGACGGGTCAGCGGCCCTGGGACGCCTCGGACTGCTGCGTCGGTCCGGACGACGGACCGGATTCGAGGGCCGGCAGCCCGAACAACAGCGAGCCCGCGAATCCGGCCGCGACGACGAGCCCGATGAGTGTGCGACTCATCAGCTCGGACCGGCTGATCCGTTGTCTGGGAGGTGGAGTGACGTTACTGCGGAAGCTGTCGGCCTCGGCGACGAATGCGAACGGGACGGCCTCACGCCGGCGGAACATGGGGGAGAACTCCTTGCGGTCCTGCGAGTGGATACGAACGGCCACGAGTGGAAGCCTGGGCGGTAGTGAGAGAAGTGACTCGATACCGCTACTGAGTCAGACGCGTGGGACGGTCATTTGGTGCCCGATTTCGCCGAATTGGCGAACATCCGCACGAAGTACGCGCGCACGTCGGCAACGGTCACCCTTACGGTGCCGCCCGTGGCCGGAGTGGCCCTCAGGGGCTTGAGTGCCTGGTCGTAGAGTGGGCGCCGCCCGAGAGAACGCGACAGGAAGGACCCCCGCCGGTGAGTGAGAGCCCCGCCGAGACCAAGCCCAGCTTCCGCAGTGAGGTGACCGTCGACCTGGTGAAGCACACCGCGGGCGACTCCGACGTCCTGTGGGCCGCACGCGTCTCCACCGCGGGCGAGCAGTCCCTGGAGGAACTCTCCAAGGACCCCGAGCGCTCGAAGGGCCTCATCAACTTCCTGATGCGCGACCGCCACGGCAGCCCTTTCGAGCACAACTCGATGACCTTCTTCATCAGCGCCCCGATCTTCGTGTTCCGCGAATTCATGCGGCACCGCGTCGGCTGGTCCTACAACGAGGAATCCGGCCGCTACCGGGAGCTGCAGCCCGTCTTCTACGTCCCCGACGCCTCGCGCAAGCTCGTCCAGGAGGGCCGCCCCGGGAAGTACGTCTTCGTCGACGGCACGCAGGAGCAGCAGGACCTCACCGAGCGCGCGATGACGGAGTCGTACCGCCAGGCGTACGAGGCGTACCAGGAGATGCTGGCGGCCGGCGTCGCCCGCGAGGTGGCCCGCGCGGTGCTGCCTGTGGGCCTCTACTCGTCGATGTACGCGACGTGCAACGCCCGCTCGCTGATGCACTTCCTCGGGCTGCGTACCCAGCACGAGGCGGCGAAGGTCCCGAGCTTCCCGCAGCGGGAGATCGAGATGGTCGGCGAGAAGATGGAGGAGCAGTGGGCGCGGCTCATGCCGCTCACGCACGCCGCCTTCAACGGCAACGGCCGGGTGGCACCGTAGGGCGTCGGCGGGGCCCGCAGGGCTGCCGTTGCGCACAGATGTACGGACTATGGTGATAAGTGTCCGGATTGCGGCGTTTCGAGAAGTTCATCTAGGCTGATCAAACGGACCCGGCACTGCCTGAACCCCCGAGCAGTCAGTGCCGGGCTCCGTACACTGGACCGCGGGGGAGCGTTTCCCCCGAACCCCGGGCGGTTCCCCAGCCCCGCGCCACCCAAGAGCCCGCATCCGCACCGCGGCTCCCCGACCTGCCCGTGTGCCCCCGAGGGGACACGCCGAGCCGAGCAACGAGTAGCGTGTTACCCATGGCTCCGATCTCCACTCCGCAGACCCCCTTCGGGCGGGTCCTCACCGCCATGGTCACGCCCTTCACGGCGGACGGCGCACTCGACCTCGACGGCGCCCAGCGACTCGCCTCGCATCTGGTGGACGCAGGCAACGACGGCCTGATCATCAACGGCACCACCGGCGAGTCCCCGACCACCAGCGACGCGGAGAAAGATCAGCTCGTACGGGCCGTCCTGGAGGCGGTGGGAGACCGGGCGCATGTCGTCGCCGGTATCGGCACCAACGACACCCGGCACAGCATCGAACTCGCCCGCACCGCCGAACGCACCGGCGCACACGGTCTGCTCGCCGTGACCCCGTACTACAACAAGCCGCCGCAGGAAGGCCTCTTCCAGCACTTCACGGCCATCGCCGACGCCACCGGGCTGCCGGTGATGCTGTACGACATCCCGGGCCGAAGCGGCGTCCCCATCGACACCGAGACGCTCATCCGGCTCGCCCAGCACCCGCGTATCGTCGCCAACAAGGACGCCAAGGGCGACCTGGGCCGAGCCAGCTGGGTCATCGCCCAGAGCGGCCTCCCCTGGTACTCGGGCGACGACATGCTCAATCTTCCGCTCCTCGCGGTCGGCGCCATCGGCTTCGTCTCCGTCGTCGGCCACGTGGTCACACCGGAACTGCGCGCCATGCTCGACGCGTACGTCACCGGCGACGTCCAGAAGGCCACGGAGATCCACCAGAAGCTGCTCCCCGTCTTCACCGGCATGTTCCGTACGCAGGGAGTCATCACCACCAAGGCGGCGCTGACCCTGCAGAAGCTGCCGGCCGGACCGCTGCGCCTCCCGCTCGTCGAGCTGACGGAGCACGAGACGGCGCAGCTCAAGATCGATCTCGCGGCCGGCGGGGTAGAGCTGTAACCGAGGCCCCGCCTTAACGAACGCGATTGCATGAACCAGGTTTCATGGATATCGAAAATATCGAACTTCACAACTGAATAACCGAACACACAAGTGCTGGGCATTCCGCCCACTCGGACAACAAGCAAGTGCAACAGCAAGTGCACGAATGTCACGCGCGCCACGTGCCTCAGCGGTACGTGGCGTGCGTGGTGAGGAGAGTCTTTTGAGTCATCCGCATCCCGAACTCGGCGCCCCGCCGAAGCTGCCCAAGGGCGGCCTGCGCGTCACCCCGCTCGGCGGCCTGGGCGAAATCGGCCGTAACATGACGGTCTTCGAATACAACGGCCGTCTACTGATCGTCGACTGCGGCGTCCTCTTCCCCGAAGAGGAACAGCCGGGCATCGACCTGATCCTGCCGGACTTCACCACCATCAGCGACCGCCTCGACGACATCGAGGGGATCGTCCTCACGCACGGCCACGAGGACCACATCGGTGGCGTCCCCTTCCTGCTCCGGCTGAAGGCGGACATCCCGCTGATCGGCTCCAAGCTGACCCTCGCGCTGATCGAGGCCAAGCTCCAGGAGCACCGCATCCGCCCGTACACCCTCGAAGTGACCGAGGGGCATCGCGAGCGCATCGGCCCGTTCGACTGCGAATTCGTCGCGGTGAACCACTCGATCCCGGACGCGCTGGCCGTCGCCATCCGCACCCCCGCGGGAATGGTGGTCCACACCGGCGACTTCAAGATGGACCAGCTCCCGCTGGACCGTCGCCTGACCGACCTGCCGACCTTCGCCAGACTCGGCGAAGAGGGCATCGATCTGCTGCTCTCCGACTCGACCAACGCCGAGGTGCCGGGCTTCGTCCCGCCCGAGCGGGACATCTCGAACGTCCTGCGGCAGGTCTTCGGCAGCGCGCAGAAGCGGATCATCGTGGCGAGCTTCGCCAGCCACGTCCACCGCATCCAGCAGATCCTCGACGCCGCCCACGAGTACGGCCGCAGGGTCGCGTTCGTCGGCCGCTCGATGGTCAGGAACATGGGCATCGCCCGGGACCTGGGCTACCTCAAGGTCCCGGCCGGCCTCGTCGTCGACGTCAAGACGCTCGACGACCTCCCGGACAGCGAGGTCGTCCTCGTCTGCACCGGCTCCCAGGGCGAACCGATGGCCGCGCTCTCGCGCATGGCGAACCGCGACCATCAGATCCGGATCGTCCCCGGCGACACGGTGATCCTGGCGTCGTCCCTCATCCCGGGTAACGAGAACGCGGTCTACCGCGTGATCAACGGCCTGACCCGCTGGGGCGCGAACGTCATCCACAAGGGCAACGCCAAGGTCCACGTCTCGGGCCACGCCTCGGCCGGCGAGCTCCTGTACTTCTACAACATCTGCAAGCCGAAGAACCTGATGCCGGTTCACGGCGAATGGCGCCATCTGCGCGCCAACGCCGAACTCGGCGCACTGACGGGGGTCCCGAAGGACCACATCGTCATCGCCGAGGACGGCGTGGTCGTCGACCTGGTCGACGGCAAGGCCAGAATCGTCGGCAAGGTCCAGGCGGGTTACGTGTACGTCGACGGGCTCTCGGTCGGCGATGTGACCGAGACGTCCCTCAAGGACCGTCGCATCCTCGGTGACGAGGGCATCATCTCCGTGTTCCTGGTGGTGGATTCGACGACCGGCAAGGTCGTGGGCGGTCCGCACATCCAGGCGCGAGGCTCCGGCATCGAGGACTCCGCGTTCGCCGCCGTCATCCCGAAGATCGAGGAGATCATCGGCAAGTCGGCATCCGACGGCGTCGCCGAGCCCCACCAACTCCAGCAGCTGGTGCGGCGATCGGTGGGCAAGTGGGTCTCCGACACCTACCGCCGGCGCCCGATGATCCTGCCTGTGGTCGTCGAGGTCTGACCTCGACCCGACCTCAACACCGGAGCGGGGCCCCCGATTTGCTTCGGGGGCCCCGCTCCAGTAGGTTTACGGCTCCACCTGAACGGGAACGCCGAGGCACTCACGTGCCGGAGCGGCGAGCCGGACCGGGTGGGAATTCCGACTCAGAATCTCTGATAAAGTCGGATTCGCCGAAAGGGAAACGCGAAAGCGGATAACTGAAAGCGGCCCCGCTGACTGGGAATCAGGCGCCGAAAGGTTCTGATAGAGTCGGAAACGCAGGACAGCAGGAACCGAAGGGAAGCCCGGAGGAAAGCCCGAGAGGGTGAGTACAAAGGAAGCGTCCGTTCCTTGAGAACTCAACAGCGTGCCAAAAGTCAACGCCAGATATGTTGATACCCCGACCTCGTCCACTTTGTGGATTGGGTTGAGGTTCCTTTGATAGAAACACAGCGAGGACGCTGTGAACGACCGGTCTTATTCCGACCGGTTGTTCCGCTCTCGTGGTGTCCACCTGACCCTCTGGGGTCGGGAAAACATTCACGGAGAGTTTGATCCTGGCTCAGGACGAACGCTGGCGGCGTGCTTAACACATGCAAGTCGAACGATGAAGCCTTCGG
>NZ_JBHUUW010000019.1:0-102292 GCF_042670825.1 Streptomyces sp. NPDC057137
ATTCCTGGAATCGCGCGCCGGGGCCGATTCCGAACACCCTGGGAAAGGTCGGGTTCCGATCATGAAGTACAGCAAGTTCGTGCGTGTTTCCTCCGCCCTCGTCTGCGCGGTGCTGCTGGCCGGCTGCGGAGCGTCGGAGGACGACGGGGGCAACCCGCGTTCCGAAGAAGAGGCGTTGGCGGTTCCCGACCGGCTGACGGTGGCGGATCCGGCGGTGGTCGCGGCTTCCGACATTCCCGTGTTCCCGATAGAGAAGTACCTCCCGAAGGTGGGCGAGGACGCCCGGATCGTCGCCGCCTCGGGTGAGCTGATCAGGGAGTGCATGGCCGGGTTCGGATTCCGGTACGAGCCGCCCGCGCCCAGCCAGGAGACGCTGGACTCCGGGGAGAACGGGGCGAACAGGGCCCGCCGGTACGGGGTTTCCAGTGCTTCGTCCGCGGCTGTGAACGGCTTCCACCTGCCGCAGGACGGTGGCGGTGGCCCGCAGCCGCCCCCTGAGATTCCGCCGATGTCGGAGGCGGAGAACAAGGTCTTCATCGGCGATCAGGACCCCGCCACCGGTGTCCGGCCGGGTGACAAGGTGGCCGGCAAGGAGATACCGCCCGGCGGGTGTTCGGGGGAGGCTCAGCGCCGGCTGAAGATCGAGCCCCGCCAGCGGATGGCTGAGAAGATCAACAACGTCAGTTTCGCGCGTTCGCAGGAGAACGCTCAGGTGAGGAAGGCGCTCCAGGAGTGGTCCGCGTGCATGGGACGCGCCGGACACACCTACAAGACCCCGCTGGACGCACTCGACCGACTCACGGGCGAGGCCCCTTCACCCGCCGAACTGTCCGCCGCCAAGGCGGATGTGAAGTGCAAGGACTCGGTGAATCTCGTCGGGATCTGGTTCGCCGTCGAGTCCGAGATCCAGGAGACGCTCATCGCGCGTAACGAGGAAGTCCTGGCTCAGGACGGGACGTCGTTCGACGCACTCGTGCGCAGAGCCTCGGAAGAAATAGCGAAGTCGTAAGAGCGAAGTCGTAAGGGTAGGAATGGGTAAAGTCATCAAATTCGGTCAGCTCTCCCACCGGCGGACCGCGCCGGCGTGGATCGTCGCCGCGGCGCTCTGCCTCTCGCTCACCT
Organism: Streptomyces sp. NPDC057137; assembly: GCF_042670825.1. NCBI lineage: Bacteria > Bacillati > Actinomycetota > Actinomycetes > Kitasatosporales > Streptomycetaceae > Streptomyces > Streptomyces sp. NPDC057137. Next base: position 1,123 of record NZ_JBHUUW010000019.1, read on the forward strand.
CGGGCTGCACCGAGGCCGACGAGCCCGGCGACCGGCCCGCCGCCGGGGCCACGGACCGGACCCGGCCGAATACCGCGGCACCTTCACCCGCCGAGAGCCCGAACGACGGTCAGGTGGAGGCGGAGCGGGTGAAGGACCTCGTGAGCGAGCAGCTCGACGTCCATCTCGCCACGTACGGGGAGGGCACGACGTCGCCCTGCCGGCCGAACGCGGCCGAGTTGTTCACCGAGACCTGTCTCGACGCGGCGCGATCGATCGGTTCCGTCGCCCGGACGGCTCTCGACGAGATCGACGGCGACAAGGGGTTCGGAACCCTGCGCCGCGTCTCACAGGCGACCGCGGACGCGTCCCGTGGATATACGGAGTCGGGCTGTTCCGCGAATCCTCAGGAGGCCTCGGTCCGGCAGCAGTGCGTGAGCCGTGGGGCGTTGCTCTCGCAGGCACCGGCGGATCTGCGTGACGGACTGCGTCTGGGACTCGCGGGCCAGTGACGCCAACAGCCGGAACGGGTGGAGAAATGACGGAAACAGCCGCTGAACCGGCGCCCCGGGGAGCCGTGTTCATCCGCAGACGCAGATGGGTGATGGGTACGGCCGCGGCGGCGGCGCTGCTGACGGCGGCCGGAGTCCTGGCCGCCGGGACGATCCGCTCGCCCGCCCAGGCGGTGGCCGACGCGGCGCCGCCGCCGGCGAGTCTGCTGACCGCCCCGGTGGAGTACCGGGTCCTCAAGGACTCCGTGATCCTTCGCGGCACGGTCACGGCCGAGCAGTCGGTCGAGGTGTCGGCCGAAGGCGGGCCGGAGGGGACCGCGGTCGTCACCCGGCTCCCGGTGAAGGCGGGCCGGCCGGTCAAGGCCGGGCAGGTGCTGCTGGAGGTGTCGGGCCGTCCCGTCATCGCACTGGAGGGTTCACTCCCCATGTACCGGGACCTCAAGCCCGGCGGCAAGGGCGACGACGTGGCCCAACTCCAGTCCGCGCTCGCCTCCTTGGGCCACAGCACGGCCGGCGACGAGGCGGGGTACTTCGGCCCGCGCACCAAGACGGCGGTATCGGCGCTGTACGAATCCGTCGGCCACACACCCCTGGCGGCCCGGCCCGACAGCGGACTCACCGTGGAACAGGCGGGCGACGAGGTGACCGCGGCCCGCAGGGCGCTGGAGGACCTTCCGGACACGGCCCCTTCCGTACGACGCACACGTGCCACGGAGGATCTCGCCAAGGCCCAGGAGCGCCGCGACGAGATCGAGACCGCGTCCGGCCCCATGGTTCCCGCGTCCGAACTGGTCTTCCTCAAGAGCTTTCCGGGCCGGGTGGCCGGCGTGAACACGCGTGTCGGGGCCAAGGCCTCCGGGGCGGCGATGGTCCTGTCAGCGGGACGACTGGTCGTCAACGGCATGCTCCAGCCGCACCAGAAGGGCCTGGTCCAGACGGAGCAGCCGGTCGAGATCCTGTCCGAGTCCACCGGTGCGGTGGCGTCCGGGACGGTGACCTCGGTCGCGGACGTCATGGAGACGGAGAGCACGGAGGCCCCGGGTGACGGCGCCGCCGACGCGGCCACGGGTGAGCGCGGCTACCCGGTCGTCGTGAAGCCCGCCAAGGCCCTGCGCTCCGACTTCGCCGGACAGGACGTCCGGCTGACGATCGAGGCCGCGTCCACCGGAAGCAAGGCGCTGGTCGTGCCCGTGTCCGCCGTCTCGGCGGGGGCGGACGGCAGGACCACCGTCACCGTGGTCACGCCCGGCGAGGGTCAGCGACGCGTACGGGTGACCACCGGCACGTCGGGCGACGGTTACGTGGAGGTGCGCCCGGCGCCGGGACAGCGTCTCGCCGAGGGGTGGCGTGTCGTCGTCGGAGTCCGGGGCGCCGCCGACCCGGGGACGCGTGATCGATGAGTGAGCACCCGCCACCACCGGTGGTCGAACTGCGCGGCGTCGGCCTCACGTACCCCGGACCGCCCCCGGTCGAGGCCCTTCATCCCTGCGATCTCACCGTGCGCCGCGGCGACTTCGTGACGGTCACCGGTCCGTCGGGCGCCGGGAAGTCCACCTTCCTCAACCTGGTGGGTCTGCTGGACACGCGGACGTGCGGTACGTATCTGCTCGACGGACTGGACACGGGCGTCCTCGGTGACGTGGACCGTACGGCTCTTCGCGGGCGGCGCATCGGTTTCGTCTTCCAATCCTTCCACCTGCTGAACTACCGGACGGCGGTGGAGAACGTGGCGCTGGCGCTCGTCTACCGGAAGAAGAAGCGCGCGGAACGGGTGGCGAGCGCGCGGGAGGCACTCGCGCGCGTCGGCCTGGAACACCGGATGGACGCGCTGCCCACCACTCTGTCCGGCGGGGAGAAACAGCGCGTGGCCATAGCGCGCGCACTGGTCGGCGAGCCGTCCCTGCTGCTGTGCGACGAGCCGACCGGGAACCTGGACACCGCCACCGCTTCATCGATTCTCTCCCTCCTCGACGAGTTGAACGGGGCCGGTCTGACGCTGGTGGTCATCACGCACGACGCGGCGGTCGCGCGGCGGGGCGGTCGCACCCTGGAGATCCGGGACGGACGCATGACCGAGCAGGCGGTCACATGCTGAGGCGGACACGCGCGGCACGGCTGTCCTTCCGGCGCGCCGGGCTGTTCCGGCGCGCACGGCTGTTCCGGCGTGCCGACCGCGTGGTGGAGCCCTCGCGGTTGTCCTTCGTCGATGTGGTGGGCGAGAGCCTGGCCGGCATCACACAGCGCCCCGCCCGTTCCGTTCTCACCTCGGTGGGTACGGTCCTGGGAGTCGGCACGTTCGTGGCCGTGCTCGGCATCACCGCGACCGCGTCGTCCCAGATCGACAGCCGGTTCAACTCGCTGATGGCCACCGAGGTCTCGGTCGAGGACGTGTCCCGCGAGAGAACGGAGTTCGTGGAGCTCGCGTTTCCGCCGGACGCCGGCCGGCGCGTCGAAGGGCTGAACGGAGTCCGGGACGCGGGGGTGTACTGGACCGTCCAACTGCCCGCGCGGGACACCGTTCGTACGGCACCGGTCCACGCCGCGGACAACGGCGGACGGATCCAGGTGGTCGCCGCCTCACCGGGAGTCCTGGAGGCGGCCCGTCCCTCCGTCGCGGAGGGGCGCCTCTTCGACGACTGGCACGACTCGTCGGGCCAGCGGGTCGCGGTACTCGGGTCGGCGACGGCGGCACGGCTGGGCATCACCACGCTCGAAACACGGCCGGCGGTCTTCCTGGGCGACGAGGCGTTCAGCGTCGTGGGCATCATCGACGACGTACAGCGTGAGCCGGAGCTGCTGTTGTCGGTCGTGGTGCCCCCGAAGGCGTCCCTCGACATCTGGGGTCCGCCCAGAGGCAGCGCGAAGATGCTGGTCGCCACCGACCTCGGGGCCGCGAATCAGGTCGCGTCGGAGATCCCACTCGCTCTCGACCCGGCCCACCCCGACTACTTCGAGGCCGTACCGCCTCCGGACCCGAGATCGCTGCGCACCGAGGTGACGAACGACCTGGACGACCTCTTCCTGCTGCTCGCCGGTGTCTGTCTGGTGATCGGTGCCGTGGGGATCGCCAACACCACGCTGGTGTCGGTGATGGAGCGCACCGGGGAGATAGGGCTGCGCCGGACTCTCGGCGCGAGAGCGCGGCACATCAGCGTCCAGTTCCTCTGTGAGTCCTCGGTGTTGGGGACCCTGGGCGGGCTCGTCGGCTCGGCGCTCGGGGTGCTGGGCGTCGTCGTCGTCGCCGTTCTCCGGGACTGGACACCGGTCATCCACCCGGGCACCGTGACCTCCGCCCCCGGCGTGGGCCTCGCCACCGGGCTGCTGGCCGGTCTCTACCCGGCCTGGCGGGCGAGCCGTGTCCAGCCCGTCGCAGCGCTGCGTCGTTGACCAGGCAGTTTTCCCCGGAGCGCGCCGATTGTCAGTGGGCTGCGGTAGCTTCCGAAGGACTGGGTTCCAAGGGGGCTACTGGGGTGACCATCGATGAGTGATACAGCTACGACGCAGGATCTTGACTCCCGGCTGGAGAAACACCGGACGGAGCTGACCGGCTACTGCTACCGGATGCTGGGCTCCGCCTTCGAGGCCGAGGACGCCGTGCAGGACACGATGGTCCGTGCCTGGCGGAGCTTCGAGAAGTTCGAGGGCCGGTCGTCGCTGCGCTCGTGGCTCTACCGCATCGCGACGAACGTGTGCCTCGACATGCTGAACGCGGGCAATCGACGGGCCCGGCCGATGGATCTCACGGAGGCGACCCCGGTGTCCCAGGCGAAGCTGAACTCACGTCCGGAGGTCACCTGGCTGGAGCCGGTCCCCGACGGCCGCGTGCTGCCTTCGGTGGTCGACCCGGCGGAGACGGCGGTGGAGCGGGAGACGATCCGGCTCGCCTTCGTCGCCGCGCTCCAGCATCTGCCGCCGAAGCAGCGCGCGGTGCTGATCCTGCGCGAGGTGCTGGCGTGGAAGGCGAGCGAGGTCGCCGAGCTGCTGGAGACGACGGTCGCGTCGGTCAACAGCGCGCTCCAGCGGGCCCGCGCGACGATCGCCGAGTCGGAACCGGCTTCGACCGACGCGTCGGACCCGCTCGACGAGGAGCAGAAGGCGCTCCTGGAGCGGTATGTGGCCGCGTTCGAGGGCTATGACATGAAGGCGCTGACCGCGCTCCTCCATGAGGACGCGACGCTCTCCATGCCCCCGTACGACCTGTGGCTGCGCGGGCACGACGACATCGTGGGCTGGATGCTCGGTGTCGGCGAGGTCTGCCGCGGTTCCCGGCTGGTGCCGACGGTCGCCAACGGCACGCCCGCGTTCGCGCACTACCACCCGAGCCCGGACGGCGACGGGTATGTGCCGTGGGCGCTCATGGTCATCGAGATCGAGGAGGGCAAGGTCACGGGCATCACCTCGTTCCTCGACACGGAACGGTGGTTCCCGCTGTTCGACCTCCCGGCCCGCCTGGAGAAGGACGCGTAGGAAGGACGCCTGGGAGGATCGGGGCCCGTTTCGACCGGGCCGCCGCGGGCCTCGTCGGGCCGGACGATGTCCGTCAGGCCGACGAGGTCCAGCAGCAGAAGCAGCTCGGGCCCCGCGCCCCGCAGCCGGATCCGGCATCCGCGTCTGCGGGCGACGAGTTGCAGTCTGGCGAGGGCGTTCACGGTGGCCACGGTCGGCCGGCCGAGTGCGCCGACGTCGCAGATCGCGTCGGTGGCGTCGCTGGCCCTCAGCCGTGCGGCCAACTGGTCGCAGAGCTGAGGGACATCGGCCGCGGTGATCGGTCCGCGCAGGGCGAGGAGGATCGTCTTGGTGGCTTCCACACCCATTGAGACCGGCGCGCGCGCCGGAACTCATCGGGGTCCCCCGAACACGGTCCGTCGGTGACCGGTCGGTGGGCGACCGGTCCGTCAGCCGATGCGGTCCAGCACGATCGGGGGCGCCGTGAACGCCGTCCCGGCCGGAGCGATGTCGTACGCCGCCGTCAGCGGCTCCAGCGCGTAGTCGAACTTCTCCGGGGTGTCTGTGTGCAGCGTGAGCAGCGGCTGCCCCGCCGTCACGGTGTCCCCCGGCTTGGCGTGCAGTTCGACGCCCGCGCCCGCCTGCACCACGTCCTCCTTGCGGGCGCGGCCCGCGCCCAGGCGCCAGGCGGCGACGCCGATGTCGTACGCGTCGAGCCGGGTCAGCACCCCGGAGGACGGCGCGGTGATCACCTGGCGCTCGCGCGCCACCGGGAGCGCCGCGTCCGGGTCGCCGCCCTGCGCCGCGATCATCCGGCGCCAGACGTCCATGGCCGAGCCGTCGGCCAGCGCCTTGGCCGGGTCGGTGTCCGGCAGACCCGCCGCGTCGAGCATCTCGCGGGCCAGGGCCAGCGTCAGCTCGACCACGTCGGCCGGGCCGCCGCCCGCGAGGACCTCGACCGACTCGCGTACCTCCAGGGCGTTGCCCGCGGTGAGACCGAGCGGGGTGGCCATGTCGGTGAGCAGCGCCACGGTGCGTACACCGTGGTCGGTGCCGAGGCCGACCATCGTGGCGGCCAGTTCGCGCGCGTCCTCGACGGTCTTCATGAAGGCGCCGGAGCCGACCTTGACGTCCAGGACCAGTGAGCCGGTGCCCTCGGCGATCTTCTTGGACATGATCGAGGAGGCGATGAGCGGGATCGCCTCGACGGTGCCGGTGACGTCGCGGAGCGCGTACAGCTTCTTGTCGGCCGGAGCCAGCCCGTCACCGGCGGCGCAGATCACGGCGCCGGTGGACTCCAGGACGTCCAGCATCTCCGTGTTGGAGATCCGGGCCCGCCAGCCGGGGATGGACTCCAGCTTGTCGAGCGTGCCGCCGGTGTGGCCGAGGCCGCGCCCGCTGAGCTGCGGAACGGCCGCGCCGCACGCGGCGACCAGCGGGGCGAGCGGCAGTGTGATCTTGTCGCCGACGCCGCCCGTGGAGTGCTTGTCGGCGGTGGGGCGGGAGAGCGACGAGAAGTCCATGCGCTCGCCGGAGGCGATCATGGCGGCGGTCCAGCGGGCGATCTCCGTGCGGTTCATGCCGTTCAGCAGGATCGCCATGGCGAGGGCCGACATCTGCTCGTCGGCGACGTCACCGCGCGTGTAGGCGTCGATGACCCAGTCGATCTGCTCGGGGCTCAGCTCACCGCGGTCCCGCTTGGTGCGGATGACGGAGATGACGTCCATGGGGTTCCTCACAGCCGTGCGAGTGGGTGTTACGTGTGACGAGTTACGTGCTACGCGAGGTGCTGCGGGCCGAAGGCCTGGGGCAGCATCTCGGAGAGCGGGAGAACCCCCGCCGGGGTGTCGAGAAGCAGCCCGGGGCCGCCGAACTCGTACAGCAGCTGACGGCACCGGCCGCACGGCACCAGGAGCACGCCCGCGCCGTCCACGCAGGTGAAGTGCGTGAGCCGGCCGCCGCCCGTGGCGTGCAGCGTGGAGACGAGCCCGCACTCGGCGCACAGGCCGAGGCCGTACGAGGCGTTCTCCACGTTGCAGCCGGTGACGGTGCGGCCGTCGTCCGCCAGGGCGGCGGCGCCGACCGGGTACCCCGAATACGGCGCGTACGCACGGGACATGGCGTCCCGGGCCGCCGAGCGCAGGGTCTCCCAGTCGACGTCGCCGCCTCCGGCGTCGGGGTCCGTCATGTGCCCTGGCCTCTTCGATAGGTCATGCCGTTCGCCTTGGGCATCCGTAGCCGTTGCGCGGACAGTGCGAGGACGAGCAGCGTCGTCACGTACGGGGCGGCGTCCACGAACTGGCTGGGGACCTGGTCCGTCAGGGCGTACCAGGTGAACAGCAGCGCGGAGACGGCCGCCGAGATCGCGGCGGTGAGGTACTTGCGCTTGTAGAGCTGCCAGCCCACGACGAGCACCAGCAGGATCGCCAGCAGAAGCAGCATCGCGTGCACGTTCTCGGCGCCGCCGCGCAGCTTGAGGCTGTCGGTGAAGCCGAACAGACCGGCGCCCATCGCCATGCCGCCCGGCATCCAGTTGCCGAAGATCATCGCGGCGAGGCCGATGTAGCCGCGTCCGCCGGTCTGGTTCTCCTGGTAGATGCCGGTGGCGACGATCGCCAGGAAGGCGCCGCCGAGTCCCGCGAGTCCGCCGGAGACGGTGACGGCGATGTACTTGTACTTGTAGACGTTCACGCCGAGCGTCTCGGCGGCGATCGGGTTCTCGCCGCAGGAGCGCAGCCGCAGTCCGAAGGACGTACGCCACAGCACCCACCAGGTGCCCGGAATCAGCAGCAGGGCGACGATCGTCAGCAGGGACAGGCCCGTCACCAGACCGCCGAGCACTCCGGCGATGTCGGAGATCAGGAACCAGTGTTTCTGTTGGAGATCTGCCAGCCCGTCGGCGAGTCCTGGAATGGTGATCTCGGTGATCGAGTCGATGCGTGGGGACTGCTTGGAGGAGCCGCCCGGTTCGTTGGCGAAGGTGAAGTTGGAGAGGTAGCGGGTGACGCCGACGGCGAGGATGTTGATGGCCACACCGGAGACGATGTGGTTGACGCCGAAGGTGACGGTGACGATCGCGTGCAGCAGGCCGCCGAGCGCCCCGCCCAGTATGCCGAACAGCACACCGACCCAGGGGCCCCACTGGAATCCGGCCCAGGCGCCGAACCAGGTGCCGAGGACCATCATCCCTTCGAGCCCGATGTTGATGACACCCGCCCGTTCGGCCCACAGGCCGCCGAGTCCGGCGAGCCCGATGGGTACGGCGAGTTCGAGCGCGCCGGCCACCTGTCCCACGGAGGTGATGTCCTCGGCGCCGCTGATCAGCCGGACCAGCGAGATCAGGGCCAGTCCGCCGGCGATGATCAGCAGAATGACGGGCAGGGTGAGCTTGCGCCGGCCGCCGCCCTTCTTGGGAGCCGCACTCGCTGCGGTAACGGTGCTGGTACTCACAGGGCAGCCCCCTTGTCACTCGTGGAATCGGCATCGGCGTCGGTCTGGATCGCGCCGCCGGCCGCGAGTTCTTCGCCGACCTTGCGCTGTTGGCGGCGGAGCCCGTAGCGGCGGACCAGTTCGTAACTGACCACGACCGAGATCACGATCAGGCCCTGCATGATCGTCGCGATCTCCTTCTCGTACCCGAACTGGTCGAGGGAGGCGGACGACTTGTCGAGGAAGGCGATCAGCAGCGCGCTGAACGCGATGCCGAGCGGATGGTTGCGGCCCAGCAGCGCGATCGTGATACCGGTGAAGCCGAGGCCGGTCGGGAAGTCGAGGCTGTAGGTGTGGCTGTCGCCCAGCAGGGTCGGCATACCGACCAGGCCCGCGACCGCGCCGGAGATCAGCATCGAGGTGAGGATCATCTTCTTGGCGTCGACGCCGGACGCCTGCGCGGCGCTCTCGCTGGCGCCGGTGGCGCGCAGGTCGAAGCCGAAGCGGGTGCGGCCGAGGACGAACCAGTAGATGACACCGCAGAGCGCGGCGACGAAGGTGAAGCCGTAGATCTCACCGGCCTCGGCGCCCATGGACAGTCCGGGGAACCAGCCGGACTCCGGGATCTCGCCGGTCGTCAGGTTGTTGGAGCCGGGGGGCTGCTCACCGAAGTTCTTCGGCAGGATCAGCCAGGCGACGAGGCTGGTGGCGATCGAGTTGAGCATGATCGTGGAGACGACCTCGCTCACCCCGCGTGTGGTCTTGAGGATGCCCGCGATGCCGGACCAGAGGGCGCCGACGAGCATCGCCGTGATGACGATGAGGGCGATCTGGAACGGTCCGGGCAGATTCACGCTGGCACCGACGAGCGCCGCCATCATCGCGGCGAGGCGGTACTGGCCGTCGACCCCGATGTTGAAGAGGTTCATCCGGAAGCCGACGGCGACGGCGAGTGCGGCGAGATAGTACGTACCGGCCTGGTTGACGATCAGGACCTGAACGTCGACGTAGCTCGCCGACTCGAACATGATCCGGTACGGCTCCCACGGGTTGGTGCCCGAGGCGAGCAGCACCACCGTGGTGAGGACGATGGCGACGACCAGGGCGAGCACCGGGCCGGCCAGGCCCAGGATCAGCCGGTCCTTGTCGAACTTCTTCATCGGTCCTCGTCCTCCGGGGCTGCCTCAAGATGGCCGGTCGCGGCGCCGGTCATGGCGGTGCCCAGCTCCTCCGGGGTGATGGTGGCGGGATCCGCGTCGGCGACGAGCCTGCCGCGGTACATCACGCGCAGGGTGTCGGAGAGCCCGATCAGCTCGTCCAGGTCGGCGGAGATCAGCAGCACCGCGAGCCCGTCGCTGCGCGCGGCCTTGATCTGGTCCCAGATCTGGGCCTGCGCGCCGACGTCGACGCCGCGTGTGGGGTGGGCGGCGATCAGCAGCTTCGGGAGGTGGCTCATCTCGCGGCCGACGATCAGCTTCTGCTGGTTGCCGCCGGAGAGGGACGAGGCCGTGACGTCGATGCCGGGCGTACGGACGTCGTACTCGACCACGATGCGCCGGGTGTCGGCGCGGGCGGCCTTGGGGTCGAGGAGTCCGCGCCGGCTGTTGGGGCGCTCGGTGACATGGCCGAGGATGCGGTTCTCCCACAGCGGCGACTCCAGCAGCAGTCCGTGCCGGTGCCGGTCCTCGGGGATGTAGCCGATGCCGCTCTCGCGGCGCTCACGGGTGGGCGCGTGCGAGATGTCGGCGGTGTCGAGGGTGACCACGCCGCCGTCCGGGTCGCGCAGACCCATCAGCGTCTCGATCAGCTCGGTCTGGCCGTTGCCCTCGACGCCCGCGATGCCCAGGACCTCGCCGCGGTGGATGGTGAAGCCGATCTCGGACAGGACCTCGCGTACGACACCGTCGGAGTCGGTGGCGGTCAGCCGCAGGTCCGCGACGTCAAGAACCGGCACGTCGGTGACGGTCGACTCGCGGGTCTGGGGCGAGGGGAGTTCGCTGCCGACCATCAGCTCGGCGAGCTGTTTGGTGCTGGTGTCGGCGGGGTCGGCCGTGCCCACGGTCGTACCGCGCCGGATGACGGTGATGTCGTCGGCGACGGACAGCACCTCACCCAGCTTGTGCGAGATGAAGATGACGGTGAGGCCCTCGGCCTTGAGCTCACGCAGGTTGTCGAAGAGCGCGTCGACCTCCTGCGGGACGAGGACCGCGGTGGGCTCGTCGAGGATGAGGATGCGGGCGCCCCGGTAGAGGACCTTGAGGATCTCCACGCGCTGGCGGTCGGCGACACCGAGGTCTTCGACGTAGGCGTCGGGGCGGACTCCGAGGCCGTACGCCTCCGAGATCTCGTTGATCTTGTTACGCGCCCCCTGCCCGATCCCGTACAGCTTCTCGCCCCCGAGGACGACGTTCTCCAGGACGGTCAGATTGTCGGCCAGCATGAAGTGCTGGTGCACCATGCCGATGCCGCGCGCGATGGCGTCGGCCGGGCTGTTGAAGGTGACCTGGTGGCCGTCGATGGTGATGGTCCCCTCGTCCGGCTTCTGCATGCCGTAAAGGATCTTCATCAGGGTCGACTTGCCGGCACCGTTCTCGCCGACGAGGGCGTGCACGGTGCCCTTGGTGATGGTGATGCCGATGTCGTGGTTGGCGACGACGCCGGGGAACCGCTTGGTGATGCCGTGCAGTTCTACGGCGGGCGGACTGCTGGACGCGTTGATGACGCACTCTCCTTGGCCGGAAAGGACCGGAGGCGGGGCGGAGGGCAGGGCGGGGGTGAAGCTATCGCGCCGGAGGGGCGTCTACACGCGTAGCGCTGCCGAATCGTGAGCGTAGATCTTGGGGAGAAGGGGGCCGGTTCCGGTGACCGGAGCCCGGAGCGGCGGCTCGCGCCGTCGCTCCGGGCCCTCGGTGCTACGGAGCGGTCTTGACGGTGATCTTGCCGTCGATGATGTCCTGCCGGGCCTTGTCCACGGCGGCGGTCACGTCGGTCATCTTGACGTAGGCCGGGTTGGTGTCGGTGAGGCCGACACCTTCCTTGTCCAGGCCGTACCGGATCTCACCGTTCTGCGGCTTGCCGTCGGCGACCGACTTGATCAGGTTGTACACCGCGTCGGAGACATCCTTGGTGGCCGAGGTCAGGATGCTGTCCTTGTACTGGGCGAGACCGGCCTGCTGGTACTGGTCGGAGTCGACGCCGATGCTCCACTTTCCGGCGCCCGCGGCCGAGACCGCCTCGATCGAGCCGGAGCCGGCCAGACCGGCCGCCGCGTAGATCACGTCGGCCTTCTTGTCGAGCTGGCCCTGGGCGGCGGCCTTGCCCAGGTCGGGCTTGGAGAAGCCTTCGAAGTTCGGCGGCTGGGTCAGATACTGCGAGAGCACCTTCACCGACGGGTCGGTGTCCTTGACGCCCTGCGCGTAGCCCGCCTCGAACTTCTTGATCAGCGGGGTCTCGACGCCACCGATGAAACCGACGGTCTTGGACTTGGTGGTCTTGGCCGCGGCGACACCGGCGAGGTAGGAGCCCTGCTCCTCGTTGAAGACCATGTTGGCGATGTTCTTACCGGTCACCGACGAGTCGTCGATGATGCCGAAGGTCGTCTTCGGGAACTTCGGGGCGACCTTCTTGATGGCCGGCGCGTAGGCGAAGCCCACACCGATCACCGGGTTGTTGCCCGAGCGGGCCAGCTCGGTCAGACGCTGGATCTTGTCCGCGTCGGCCTCGCCGTCGGACGGCTCGGCGTCGTTGCCCTTGACCTTGAGGTCCTTCTCGGCCTTCACCAGACCCGCGTACGCGGCGTCGTTGAAGGACTGGTCACCGCGGCCACCGATGTCGTACGCGATGGCGACGCTCTTCTCCTTCGAGTCGGACGCGGCGTCCGATGAGGAGGTGTTGCCACACGCGGTGGCGGTGAGCGCAAGCGCCGCGGATGCGACGCCTACGGTTGCGATCCTGGTGATCCGGCGCAAGGGAGGCTCCTTCAAAAGCGACCTAGGGCGCCTCTTCCGGCGCTGGTTTCGCGGCGATCGTAACGCGCGTAGATGTCAGTTAAAGACCCGTACGGAAGCTGTTATCGGATCGTCGCGAACAGGACCCGCCACGTCCGATTACGAGAAGGGGCACGGCCGGTTACGAACGGTCGCCGTCGATCAGCGCGGCGGCGGTGAAAAGCTCCACACCGACCTGAATCGCCCGTTCGTCCGCGTCGAAGTCTCCCCGGTGCAGATCACGCCGGGAGGTGTCCCCCGGAGTCCGTACGCCCAGCCGCGCCATCGCGCCGGGGACCTGCTCCAGATACCAGGAGAAGTCCTCGCCGCCGAGGCTCTGCTCGGTGTCCTCGATCGACTGGGCGCCGCGGCGCGCGGTCTGCGCGTCGCGCAGCAGCTCGGCCGTCACCAGGTCGTTGACGACCGGCGGCACCCCGCGCACATAGTTGATCTGCGACTTGGCGTGGTAGAGCGCGGAGATCTCGTCGATCGCGGCGTGCACCAGGTCCGGTGCCTCGCGCCAGGACTTCAGGTCCAGGCAGCGGACGGTGCCGGACAGTTCGGCATGCTGCGGGATGACGTTGCAGGCGTGGCCGGCGGCGATACGGCCCCAGGTGAGCGCGAGCCCGGACCGGGCGTCGACGCGGCGGGCCAGGAGCGCGGGCACCTCGGTGGCGACCTTCGCGGCGGCGGTGACCAGGTCGGTGGTCAGGTGCGGGCGGGCGGTGTGGCCGCCGGGGCCGTCGAGGGAGACCTCCAGCCGGTCGCAGGCGGAGGTGATCGGGCCGGTGCGCAGGCCGATGGTGCCGACGTCCACGCGCGGGTCGCAGTGCACCGCGATGATCCGGCCGACGCCCTCCAGGACACCGGACTCGATCGCGTCGAGCGCGCCGCCGGGCAGCACCTCCTCGGCGGGCTGGAAGATCAGCCGGACCGGGTTGGGCAGCAGCCCCTCGCGGGCGAGTTCGGCCAGGACCAGGCCGGCGCCGAGGACGGCGGTGGTGTGCACGTCGTGGCCGCAGGCGTGCGCGCGGTCGGGCACGGTGGAGCGGTAGGCCACACCGGCCTTGGTGTCCGGGATGGGCAGGGCGTCGATGTCCGCGCGCAGGGCGAGCATGGGCCGGGCGGGCGCGGCCCCCTCGGAAACGCCGATGTCGCAGAAGAGTCCGGTGCCGGTGTTGAGTACCTGCGGCGCGAGGCCGGCCGCCTCCAGGCGGTGCTTGAGCGCGGCGGTGGTACGGAACTCCTGGTTGCCCAGCTCCGGGTGCATGTGCATGTCTCTGCGGAAGGCGATCAGCTCGGTACGCAGCGTTTCGGGCAGCGTGCCGGGCAGCGCGGCCGCGCTGGGCTCACCGGAGAGGTCGGCTTCGGACTCGCGGGACATCAACTGGTTCACCTGTTGAAGGGTAGGCCCCCGGAGGGGGCAACTGCCCGACGATCAACAAATCTTCAGCCCGAAAGGCGTAAGAAAGTGGGCCGGTAGGCGAGTGACGCAACGCCGTGGCGGGTAAGCTCGCCCATCCGTCGCGGGATGGTGACGGAGAGTGTTGAATCCGTCCAGAATCCGGACACCTCTCGCCTGGCGGGCGTACGCCTCTGTGTGGCCGGTCCGCGCCGCGTACGGGCCTGGCTCCCCCGAGGTCGTACGGAGCGGGCTCCCCCCTCCGGTGTGCACCCCGGCCCCCCACACACGGAGCACCGCGCACCCGCCGACCGGGCGCCGATGCCAACTGCCGCCCAACCCAAGGCACTTGTCGGTGACGGGGCCGATACACTGTGTGGGCGCGTGGCCGGTCCGGTTCGAGGGGCGGTCGATACGGGAACGGGGGATTTCATGTCGTTCGACGAGGAATGGGCCCAGCTCCGTGACGCGGCGGCCCAGCGTCACTCGATGCAGCTCAACAGCCTTCCGGCCGAGGGAGGCGGCGGAAATATCGTCGTCAACCGGGATGATCTCGGCCGTATCGGGAACGACGCGTACGAGCTGCGAGTCCGGCTCTCCAAGGACGGCGACCACGCGCGTCCCGCCACTCACGACGCGGCGATCGCGCTGACCAACGGGCAGTTCACCAGTGGTTCCGCGCTGCTCAAGGTGAACGACCGGTGGCAGACCCACCTCAAGACACTGTTGGACGCCTGCGCGCGGATCTCGAACCATCTGGACTTCACCAAGGCGCAGCATGCCAAGGACGAGGTGACGATCGAGGGTGACATCGCCCCCATCTCGGCACTGACGGACTACATGAAGTAACACACCACACGCGAGGAACGACGGGGGGGGGGACGTTCGGCATGCTGACGTACGAGGACATCATCAACGCCCCGGTAGCGAAGCTGAAGGCCGCCGCCGACGGTTGGACGAAGATGACGGCCAGGCTGGACCGGCTGGCGCCGGACGCCTGGGACGGCATGAGGGCCAGGGCGGACAAGGCCGCGTGGGAGGGCGTGAACGCGGGCGTCACCAAAGAGTTCATCGCCAAGACGGCCAAGGAGTTCAAGGACGCGGCGGCCGAGGCCAGGGGCGTGATGCAGATCCTTGACGACGGATACGCGGCCATCAAGAAGGCCAGGGACGACCTGCTGAGCATCCGCGATCACGAAGGGCCGGCGGCCGGTATCCACGTGGACGCCAAGGGCAAGGTCACCGCCCGGAACTCGATCCAGGAGCTCACGCCGTATCAGCGCGCCCATGACCCGGGCTACCAGGAGACTCTCCAGCGGGAGAAGCAGAACATCGCCGCCTGGCAGGCGAAGATCGACCGCATTGTCGACAACTGCGACGACACCGACGTGGCGTTCAAGAACGCCCTTGAGGCCAACGTCACCGACCGCAAGGACTTCAGCGGGCCGACGTACAGGAAGCTGGACCAGGAAGAGGCCGCGCGGGCCGCCGCCCTGGCCGGCAAGGGCCGTGACCTCACCCACACCGAACTCCAGGCTCTCAACGAACTGCTGGCGGACAACAGCAGGTCCGTGGAGTTCTCGAAGAACTTCTACGAAAAGCTCGGCCCGGAGAAGTCCCTCTCGTTCTTCGGCCAGCTCTCCACGGACACCTACCGCTCCGGCCGGGTCGACAAGGGTCGGCTCAAGGACATCCAGGAACTCCAGAAGAACCTGGGGCTCAACCTGGCCACCGCCTCCCACGACAAGGCTTTCACCGCGGAGTGGGGCCCGGAGCTCCGCAAGATGGGTACGGAACGCATTCCGCTGGCCAAGTACGACAACAGCGGGCCGTACGGCTACCAACTGCTCGGCGGGATCATGCGGTACGGGAACTACGACCCCAAGTTCCTCAACCCCATCGCCGAGCACGTGATCCAGCTGCGGCAGAAGGACCACGGCTTCTTCTACGGGTCGAAGGGGCTGCCCGGCGGGCCCGAGAATCCGCTGAACCCCTCGGGTGTCAACGGTTCGGGCTACGACCCGGTGATCAGCATGATGGAGGCCCTGGGGCACAGCCCGGAGGCCGCGAAGGAGTTCTTCTCCGCCGATCCCACCGCCTACAACGAGGACGGCACCCCGAAGGGTGGCACCGCCGACCTGGGCAAGAACAAGGACGGGGAGACGATCACCAACTACCTGGACTTCTTCCAGAATGAGGACTACGACCCGTTCTTCGACATCGTGGGTCATGACCGCGATGACCAGGAGAGGTCCATGAAGTACATGCCTGACGCGCTCGGGAAGGCCCTGGAGGCAGCGACCACCGGACATGCCTGGGACGATCCCTCGCCCACCCTGAAGCGGGACGAGGTCACGGCGGGCATCATGAAGGAGGTCATCGACAGCTACGGCGGGGACTCCGAACTGCGTGACCGGCACGAGCCGATGAAGGACAGCCTCGCGCGCATGGGCGCCGCCTACATCGACGACCTGAACTACTCGACTTACAACTTCGGCGGTTACGGAGACGAAGCGGGGCGTGACGGTCTGTTCGCGACGAGCAGTGACGGATCCGCAAGGACCGATTTCGGAGGGGATGCGGCACTCAGGTTCATGGCCTCGGTCGCCGCGGACGACGAGGGCTACCGGACGCTGAGCTCCGCTCAGCAGATGTACGAGGCCAGCGGACTCCGGTCGTTCGGGGACAACAAGGACGATGCGCTGACGTTCGGTGGAAACGCGACCAAGGTGCACGGCATCCTCGACGAGTCGCGCAGCATCGGAATCGCTGAGGAGTTCAAAGGCGACGCGGACGCGAAGAACCTGGAGATGGAGAAGAGCGGGGAATGGCGTAAGTACGGGGTCAGCGGCGCCGTGGCGGGCGTGGTGGGAGTCGGATCGGCGGTTGTGCTCGGGCCTGCCGCGGGTATCGTCGCCGCGACCGCGGTGCCGCTGGTGATGGAGACGGTGGGCGGCGCCGTGAGCACGCAGTACGGCACCGACACGCTGCAGTACCTCAAGGACGCCGAGTACAACAACAACGACGAAGCACTCGCCAGCATTGATGCGAACGGCTCGCAGGGCAAGGTCAGTGCCACCGGCGCCATGTTCCACTACGCCGACTCCGTGGGAATGACGCAGCAGGAGAAGCGCTATCTCTTGGCCGATACCGAGACGTACTACAACAACGGTGTAGCAGCGGCACGCCAGCCGATGAAGGTCAAATGATGACGAAGCGCGTACTCCCGGCGTCCATGATGTCCGGCGTCGTTCTGGGTGCCCTGGTGCTGGCCGGGTGCTCGGACGGTTCCGGGACCGAGAAGGAGGCGCCTGTTTCCAAGAGCCTCCAGGTGTGTGAGCAGTTCCTGGGCGCGGAGAACGTCCGCAAGGCGGTCGACTCCGTGGGCGGAGGTGAGGAGGCCGCCCTCGCACGGCACGCCCCCGGGGACCTGGCGGCGGCACTGAGCCGTGAGGCCGAGGAGTGGTCCGAGGGCGATCTGCTGCACAACGCAAACAGTGCCTGCCGCATCGACATCCCGGCCGAGGGCGATGGCGCGTTTGTGATCGAGGCGTCGGTCGCGTGGTCCGTACTCACGGACGATTTGATGAGCGAGCCGAAGTACGCCAAGACTTGGCGACGGTTGAACGACCACGTCTTCGTCGAGTCGGGGACGGGACAGCCGATCATGAGGCTCCTCGTCGCGTGCGGTGTGCCCGGCGCTCCGTCAGGGCAGCAGGCGGGGCTGCCCCTCCAGATGACGGTGATCGATTCCGGGCTGCCGGTCGAGCAGCGCGAGGCCTTGCTGTCCACGTTCGCGCGCACCCTGGTGGACGAACTGGCCTGCACCGACAACCCGACTGTGCCCGCACAACTCCTCAGCGGATAAGGCTGCAGGCGAGGGAGACAACGACGTCGTGGAGTTCGGTGCGGCGTTCCCGGCGGACGGCGGGGCGTTTGAAGTGGTGGAGCGGGGCGAAGGTCTGCTCCACCACTTACCGGGGCTTGCCCATGCCCTTGGTTGGGTGGTCGGGGCGATTTTGTTGCCTGGGCATGGCGGGGCCCCGGACCCCGAAACGTCCTGAGACTGTCCCCCGACCGAATCGACACAGAAGGAACCTGATGGTGATCACCCGCACGAGGACGCACAGGCTCCTGTGCGCGGCAGTGGCCGGCTCTATGACGCTGACGTCTCCGTGACGGCCGACAAACTGTGCGCCGTGGGAGCCGTGAACAAGGCCGCGGTCGGAGCACTCGACGTCATCACCGGTGCGGCCTTGTTCGCTCCCACCGGCGGGGAATCCGCCGTCGCCGCCGCAGCCGGGGAGTTGACCGGAGTGGCCGCACCCATGGGCTCCGGAACCGGAGAGGTTTGCAGCATTTTTCCGCGTCCCGAATCCAGTGGCCCGGCCGCTGAGATTCGCATCGTCTGGAGACTGAGCAGCACCCCTCCGAAGGAAGACACCGCCCGGAAGTTCACCAGGCTTCCCATGAGCGAGAAAGCCGGTGCGGCTCACGACTCCGCGTTCGTCACGTTCCCTTGCTCGCCGAAGGACAAGCCTCTCGCATCGCCCGACCGTGTCAGTGTCTGGGCGCAATCATGGGCACTGCCCACGGAGGCCGAGGGGGATGTGCGACCGCTCAAGAACGCCTACGCCACCCTCGCCCACTCCTTCGCCCTGGCTATGGCAAAGCAGCTCGACTGCGACAACAACGCCGGACTGAAACCCAAGCCGTCGCTCATCCCGGCGTCATAGCCACAGCGGGCGGCCCGCAGGGCCGCCCGCCCGTCTCGTCACGCGGGGGCGGACAGCCTCGGCAGCCTGTGGACGTCCCTGGCCGTACCCGTGACACCGGACAGGAAGCCGTGCGCGCGCGGCGAGGCGTTGTCCTTCAGCCACTCCGGGGCGATGTCCCACACGGCCACCCGCACGCCCGTACCGGCGAGCGCGAGCGGCAGGGTGTGCACGACCGTCGACGGGAAGCTGAGGACGGTCGACCCGATCGGGCCGCGCCGGGCGATCAGCTCCAGCGGGAGATCGGGCCGTACGATCTCCAGACCCGTCTCCGTGGCGAGCCGGTGCAGCTTCTCCACGCTCTCCCTGCGGTGCGCGAAGTACCGCGTCGCGCCGTGGCTGCGGGCGAGCGAGCCGACCGCCGTCACGTACTGCTCCAGGTCGACCACGCCCGTCTCGACGAGCGAGGTGCCCACCATGTCGGCGCCCTTGGAGATCCGGGGCGGCCCGAAGGTGGCCTTGGTCCACTCGAACGTGTTGGCCGTGACCGTGATGCCCGGCGGCGCCTCCACGGGCATCGAGGTGAAGACCTCGACGCTGCGGGTGCGCGAGGGCGTGAGCCGGCGCCGCGCGACGGCGGAGACCGGCGCGAGCACCAGCTCGCGCGGCCCGCGCCTGCCGCCGCGCCGGTGCCAGCGCACCAGCGGTTCACCGTGCACGAGTTGCGCGATGAACTCCATCGTCGCCGTCCCGTCGTCCACGACGGTCAGCTCCTTGCTGCTGACGAGGGTCAGCAACAGCTGTACGTAGCGGGAGAACGGGTCGCCGATGACGATCCGCTCCGCCTTGCGCAGCAGCGGAGCCAGCTCCCGTATCGTCCGCAGCGGCGCGCTCGCGCCGCCGCGGGCCTCCTGCCAGCGCACGGTGAAGCCCGCGTCGCGGGCCAGCTCGGCCATCCGCCGGAGCTGGCCGCGTGACATGGGATCGGTGGGCGACAGGACGACGACGGTGAGTTCCTCACCGGTCACGCTCGCCCGCGCCCACTCCAGCACGTTCAGGAGTTGGACCGGGCTCTCCACGAACGCGATGGCACGAGGCGACCCGGCTGCTGGGCCGCGCACTCCGGAGGGACGGCTCATGGCTGTCAGACCGCCACGGGCTGTGCGCCGTCCGCGGCCTCGGCGACGACACCGGTGACACGGCGGAGCTTCTTCATCGGGCCCAGCTCCGACTCGTACACCTTCTTGACGCCGTCACCGAGGGAGGCCTCGATGGTGCGGATGTCGCGGACGAGGCGGGTGAGGCCCTGCGGCTCGACGGAGGCGGCCTGGTCGGAGCCCCACATGGCGCGGTCGAGGGTGATGTGACGCTCGACGAAGGCGGCGCCGAGGGCGACGGCGGCGAGGGTGGTCTGGAGACCGGTCTCGTGGCCGCTGTAGCCGATCGGCACGTTCGGGAACTCGGCCTGGAGGGTGTTGATGACCCGCAGGTTCAGCTCCTCGGCCTTGGCCGGGTACGTCGAAGTGGCGTGGCAGAGAAGGATGTTCTCGCTGCCCAGCACCTCGACCGCGTGGCGGATCTGCTTCGGCGTCGACATGCCCGTGGAGAGGATGACGGTACGGCCGGTGGCGCGCAGGGAGCGCAGCAGCTCGTCGTCGGTGAGGGACGCGGAGGCCACCTTGTGGGCGGGCACGTCGAACTTCTCCAGGAACGCGACGGCCTCGGTGTCCCACGGGGAGGCGAACCAGTCGATGCCGCGCTTCTTGCAGTGCGCGTCGATCGTGGCGTACTCGGCCTCGCCGAACTCCACGCGGTGGCGGTAGTCGATGTACGTCATGCGGCCCCAGGGGGTGTCCCGCTCGATGTCCCACTGGTCGCGCGGGGTGCAGATCTCCGGGGTGCGCTTCTGGAACTTGACGGCGTCGCAGCCGGCCTCGGCGGCGGCGTCGATCAGCGCGAGCGCGTTGTCGATGTCGCCGTTGTGGTTGATGCCGATCTCACCGGTCACGTAGACGGGGCGGCCGGGTCCGGCGGTACGGGTACCGAGCGTGCGCAGACGGGAGTTGGTGCTCATCAGGAGGTCCTTAGCTGGTCGAGATATCAGTGGGGGCGCTGTCGTGGGGATTCGCGGGGGTGTTGACGTCCAGACCTGGACCGAGGAGCCAGGTGGCGATCTCGCGGATCGCGCCGGCGCCGCCGGGGGTCGTCGTGACGGCGCGCGCCGCCGCGCGCACCGCGTCGTGTGCGCTCGCGACGGCCACCGGCCAGCCCGCGAGCGCGAAGCACGGAAGGTCGTTGACGTCGTTGCCGACGTACAGCACCCGCTCGGGTGTGACTCCGTGCTCGTCGCACCACTGCTTCAGTGCGAGGTCCTTGCGGTCGATGCCGTGGAGCACCGGCACGCGCAGCTTGCGGGCGCGTGCGGCGACGACCGGGTTCTGCTCGGTGGAGAGGATGAGCAGTTCCAGGCCGGCGCGGCGGAGGGCGGCGATACCGAGGCCGTCACCGCGGTGTACGGCGACGGTCTCGCGGCCCTCCGAGTCGACGAGCACCCGGTCGTCGGTCTGGGTGCCGTCGAAGTCCAGGACGACCGCGTCGATGTCGGCGCGGCCGGGGAGCGCGGGGGTGTCCAGGAGCGGCGCGAGGGCGCGGGCCCGCTCCAGGTCGTGCGGGTCGTCGATCTCCAGCACGCGCTCGGGGTCGGTGCTCACCAGTTCGGTGCGCCCGAAGAATCGGTGTCCGGCCTCGCGGAAGCCGTCGGCGCGCATCGCGTAGGCGGCGCCGGTCTCCAGGAACTCCTGGGGGCGGTCCTGCCTGCGGGGCCGGTTCGACTTGTCGTGGTTGACGCCGAAGCCGTCGTTCTCGGAGCGCCAGATGAAGCCGTGGGTCGGCGCGACGGTCAGCGCGCTGTCGGCGCCGCCCTCGGTGACGGCGGACACGACGCCGTCGAGGTCGCCGGGGGTGATGAAGGGGCTGGTGCACTGCACGAGCAGGACCACGTCGGTGCGGTGCGCGGTGCCGCGCATCGCGCCGTAGGCGTCCATCGCGTGCAGGACGGCGGCCTCGCTGGTCGCGGTGTCGCCCGCGATGGCGGCCGGGCGCAGGACGACCTCGGCGCCGGCGGCGCGGGCGGCGTCGGCGATGGCCGAGTCGTCCGTGGAGACGACGACGTCGGTCACCTGCCGGGCGGCCCGGCAGGCGAGCACGGCGCGTACGACGAGCGGGACACCGCCGACCTGGGCGAGGTTCTTGGCGGGGACGCCCTTGGATCCACCGCGGGCGGGGATCACGGCGAGGACGGTCATGGACGGGTCTCCTTGGTTCACTGCGTGCTGTTGCTGCGCCGGGTGACCGGCCGCCGCGCCGGGCGGCGTGTGCTCGGCCCAGCCGGACCAGCCGTAACCGGCGAGTACGTCGGCCGGGAGGGGCCGACGGCGTACGCGAGGGCCGGGGTTGGGTACGGAGGTCGCGCGGTCGGCGGACACCGACCTGTCGGCCGCCGACGAGGGCTCGCCGCTCGCGGCAGTCCCGGCTGCCTGCGCGTCGTGCGGCCCGGGCGCGGAGCCCGCAGGCACGCCGCCCGCTGCCGCCGCAGCGGCGGAGACGCCGGTCGCCGACTCGCCGCTCGCCGCGCTCGTGCCCGGCGGGGGCGGCGTCACAGGTCGCCCATCCGGCGGATCACCGGGGCCACGCGCTGGACGCCGTGGCGGTAGGCGCCGCGGGCCGCCGCGCGGACGGTGTCGCGGACCACGCGGCGGACGCCGGTCGCGCCGGCCGCCGTGGTGCGGCTGGACGCCGTCAGCGGGTGGCCGTCGGGCGCCAGGTGGTAGCGGGCGAGGAGGCCCGGCAGATAGCCGGGCGCGGTGGTCGCCGTGTAGTACGGGGTGATCGGCGGCAGTTGGCCGTCGGCGAGCAGCTTCGCGACACGCTCGCGGGCCGAGTCGAACGCGGAGGCGTAGCTGCCGTCGGCGGCGACGCCCTGCCGGTCCGCCCAGACGGCGTCGGCCTTCGGCCGCTGCCCGCCGTCGAGTTGGTCCCAGGAGGCGAGGCAGCCGGAGCCGATGAAGTGGTGGTTGCCGAGCGGTTCGCGGATCCCGAGGTCGGTGAGGATCGCGGTGGGGATCCGCCGGTGCAGGGACTCCAGCGCGGCGGTGGAGGAGACGGTGACGAGCAGGTCGGTGCCGTCCAGGACCTCGCCCATGTTCCCGTACACCAGGCGGAAGTTGGGCGGCAGGCCGCCGGGTACCTTCTCGGCGAGGCGCTGGTACGGGAACTCCTCGACGTGCGTGGTCTGCTCCCCCACGCGGCTGCGCAGCTTGAGCAGGACCTCGCGGCGCGGGTGCAGTCTCGCGTGCTCGATCAGCCGCCGCAGCAGGTACGCGCGGTCGGCGCGGGTCAGCGGGACGGACGGCTGGGCCGCGAAGACGACCGTGTCCCTGCCCTCTTCGGGGGTGTAGCGCGCACCGCCGAGGAAGGGCAGCGCGGCCTCGGTCACGGAGTCGGACCCGGCGCCCACGCCCTCGTACACCGCGCGGAAACGCTGGGCGTCGTGGCGGGAGTTGGCGAGGACGATGTCCGCGCCGTGGCGCAGCAGGAGTCCGTCGGACAGCTTCTCGTAGACGACGCCGACGTAGCCGGTGACGAGGGCCGGCCGGTCGGGCAGGTCCAGCGCGGATATCCCGTGCAGCATCGCCTGGACGGCGCCGCCGACCAGGGCGAGGACGACGACGTCGTACGTCTCCTCGCGCAGGACGTCCAGGAACTCCGTCCCGGTCATCTCGCGCAGCGCGTCGGCCTCGGCTCCCACCTCCTCCAGCTGACGGGCGGTGGGCGTCGCTCGTCCGCGCAGCAGGAAGCCGCTGAGCTCGATGTCGCGGTCGTCGGGTGCGATGCGGCGCGCGGTCAGCGCGCCCCACTTCCACCGTGTGTCGGAGTCGGCGAGCACGGCGACCCGGACCGCTTTGCTGGTACGTGATGGCACGTGTTGGACGTTAGGAAGGCATTCCGATTGGCGGCCCAACGCAACAGCAATAAAGGGTTAACAGAGGGTCGACAGCGAGCGAAATGGCCCAGGAACGGCCCGGGAACGGCCCTGGTTAACCATTCCGCCATCCGTCGTTCACCTCGCATCCTCGCGGATGTCGGAACGAATGCCGGGCCGCCGCCTAGCGTCACCGGGGTGGTCAAGCTCTCTGTTGTCGTGCCGTTCTACAACGTGCAGACATACGTCCCCGAAACCCTTCGAAGCCTCGCCGCGAACACCAGGGAGGATTTCGAGTTCCTGCTCGTCGACGACTGTTCGACCGACGGGACCCTGGAACTTCTGCGGCGGGCGGAGCGCGAGCTGCCCGGCGCGGTCCTGCTGAGACACCAGAAGAACGGCGGACTGGCCACCGCGCGCAACACCGGTCTCGACGCCGCACGCGGTGAATACATCACCTATCTCGACGGCGACGACTGGGCGGTGCCGGGCTACTACGAGCAGCTGCTGGCCACCGTCGAGGCGCTGGGCTGCGACTTCGTCCGTACCGACCATGTCCAGTTCACGGGCCGGGCCCGCACGGTGCACCGTGTCCCGGTGGGCCCCCGCGGCGTGGTCCTGAAGCCGCGCGAGACGATCCTGCCGGCCGACAAGACCACGTCGGTGGATTACGCGTACGCCTGGGCCGGCATCTACCACCGGCGGCTCGCCGACCGGGGCCTGCTGCACTTCACGGACGGGCTGCGGACCGCCGAGGACCGGCCGTGGATCTGGCGGCTGCACCGCGAGGCGGAGTCCTTCGCGGCCGTGGGGCTGCTCGGGATCTTCTACCGGCGCGGCGTCGCCTCGTCGCTCACGCAGATCGGCGACGTACGCCAGCTGGACTTCATCCGCGCATTCGACCAGGTGATCGAGGAAACAGCGGCGGACCCCGAGGGCGAGCGTTTTCTCCTGAAGGCCGTACGAACATATCTGGCCATCATTTCGCACCACTTGGGGGCGAAGGAACGGTTCGAACCGGCCGTGGCACGGAAATTGCGCACGATGAGCGCCGCCGCCATGAAACGGCTGCCGCAGGACGTACTGAGAGAAGCGCTGAACTCGATGGACCTGGACCGTTCGACCCAATTGCGCAGGCTGCGCAGGCGCCAGGGCACGACCGGGAAGGCGGCGGCCTGATGAGCACCCTCTCCCCCGCTCGTACGACGCGTGTCTTCTACGCCTCCACCCTGTACGGCGCCGCCACCCTGGCCGCCGCGCTCGACGCCGGGCTGTTTCCGGCCGTCGACCGGACCGTCCTGGTCGTGAGCAACAACGCCGGTACGCCCGAACTGACCCCGGCCGTGCATGAGATGCCCGGATTCGAGGGGCTGCGCCACCGCTTCGACGACGTGCTGTCGTGGAACGAGACCATCGCGCCGTTCCATCCCGGCGGCTGGGTGCCCCGGGAGGACGACCTGCCGATCTGGGAGCGCCATCTGCGCCTCGCCTGGGGCCTGGGCGACGACGCGGTCGAGCTGGTCCTCGAATCGATCCAGGTCAGCCCGGCGCTCACGCTCGCGGAGATCTTCACGGCCGCCCGGATCGAGGTGTACGCGGACGGGCTGATGAGCTACGGCCCCACCCGCAACCGGCTCGACCTCCAGGTCGGCGCGCGCATACGCAGGCTGCTGCACCTCGATCTCGTACCGGGTCTGGTGCCGCTGCTGCTCACCGAGTTCGGGGTCCCGTCCGAGACGGTGCCGACCGCGGACTTCCTGCGGGTACTCGACCAACTCGCCCACAGCGCCGACAGCTCCGACAGCGACAGCGACGGGGACTTCTGGACTCCCGACGTACCGCCCGCCCTGCTGCTCGGACAGTACCTGTCCACGCTCGGCCTCATCACCGAGCGCGAGGAGGAGGAGCTGCACATCCGGATGCTGCGGGGTGTGGTCGAACTCGGCCATACGCAGGTGGTGTTCAAGCCGCACCCCACCGCTCCGGCCGTCTGGTCGCGGCGGCTGGAGGAGGAGGCGGCGAAGCTCGGCGCCCGGTTGACCGTGCTGGACAGCCCGGTACTCGCCGAGGTGCTGTACCGGCGGCTGAAGCCGGCCCTGGTCGTCGGCTGCTTCTCGACGGCGCTGTTCACAGCGTCGGCGTTCTTCGGCATCCCGGTGGCTCGCACCGGCACGGACATGCTGCTCGACCGGCTCACCCCGTACCAGAACAGCAACCGCGTACCGGTCACGCTCGTGGACGCGCTCGTCCCGCCGCTGGACGACGACGGTACGTACCGGCCCGAGCCGCACCCCGCCGAGCTGGTCGCGGCCGTCGGTTTCGTGATGCAGCCGCAGCTGCACCCGGGGCTGCGGGCGGCGACGGAGACCTTCCTGGCCGGGCGCCTGGACCCGCACACGCTGCGGTACTTCAAGCGGCGCCGGCTGACCACGCTCGGGCTGCCGGGCGCGGTCGGCCCGCAGCTCGTCCGTATCCCGCAGAACGCGGCGGCGCAGCGCGTGGTGCGCCGCGCGAGGCGGCTGCGCCGGGCGGTACTACGGCTGCGCGCGTAGTCAAGGCCCTGAGACGGCGCGCGTAGTCAAGACCTTGCGACGGCGCGCCTAGGTGCAGCAGCCCGATATCACGCCCATCACCCTTTTGGACGATAGTGAACTTTTGATCCATTTGGTGGTACTTCGCAGAAAGTTGCGTTCTCAACCGCTTCTGCCGCGTTGATAGCCACGTGGAACCACGTGAACTCTGGGATCGGAACAGCGTCCTCGCCGAGGCCTTCTGCGCCAGCGACGAGCAGGTGCGGCAGGCCCAGGCCGTACTGGACGAGGCGCAGGCGGAGCGGAGCCGTACGCTCGCCGCTTTCGCGGTCACCGTCGGCAACGACGGGGCCGTCGCGGATCTGATGGGTCTGCACGAGCGCGAGGTGCGGATCGCGCGGCGCACGGTGGGCAAGAGCGACGCGCGCAGCGTCGCCGAGGAGCTGCTGGACCGCTACCCGCAGGCCCACACGCAGCCGATTCCGCAGGCGCAGGCGCCTGCGGCCGCCGCGACGCCGCCCGTACAGCAGCCGTCGGAGGAACCTTTCTCCGAGCAGGCGTACCAGCAGCAGGTCCCCCGGGGCACTCCGGCGGAGGTGCACCTGCCGCACCCCCGTACCGAGAGCGGCGGCCCGCTCCAGGAGATGGCCCAGCACCAGGACTTCGCCTCCCCCGTGCTCCACGCGTCCGAGGCCGAGACCAACCCGGTCGTCTGGTCGGCCAGCATGGACTCGGTGCTGCTCTGGAGCTGGCAGTCCGGCCTCGACCTCCAGACGGTGGCGGGCGAACTAGGCCTGGACATCCGGGCGTTGCTGCTGCGCGTCCAGGCACTGGCCGACAACGGGATGCTGACGCCGTCGGCCACCCAGACCGCCGAGGCGAACCGGGCGGGCCGACACCGCAGACACCACGAGGAGGCGTACGCGGCGCTGTTCAGCCCCACCGCCACGTTCCCCACCCCGGTGCACTACTGACGGGGCGTCAGCCCGGCCCGGAGGGGGGTCAGTACCCCAGGATCCCCCGCAGGTCCGCCGCGTTGGACTGCGTCACCTTCCACAGCTCCTGCTGCCTGCCGTGCACATCGGCCACCGACCCCGCGTGGTCGTCCAGCAGCCCCAGGGCCCGCTCCGTGAGCAGCGCCCCGAGGTTCTTGTCATGGACCGAGACACCCCACTCGGGACGGTCGATGTCGGCCAGGAAGTACGCCATCTTCGGGTGCGAGATCAGCGAGATGATCGGCGTGCCGCAGCCGAACGGGATCATCCCCGCGTGGCCGCGCATCCCGATGACCAGCTTCGTACGGGCGTAGGTGTCCCTGATCGCGTCGTTGTCGAAGTCGTACATCGGGATGACCGGCAGCGAGACGTTGTGCTCGCGCCGCAGGTCGAACGCGATCTTCTCGTCGTCCAGCGAGTGCGCCACGCACTGGACCTCGGTGTGCGCGCCCAGCGCCCGTACCGCCTTCGCCATCTCGGCGAGGAAGTGGTCGTAGTCGTGGCCGAAGCGCAGCCCCGCCCGGTCGTACGCGGCGTTGATCATGACGGTGTTCTCGCGCTGCCCGGGGGCGGGGTCGGTCCAGCCGTCGATCAGCTGCCGGGTGACCGTGGTCGGGCAGGGCTGGAAGCGCACCTTGTCGTGGAGCGAGGTGGGCAGCAGGGAGCGGACCTTCTCGATCGAGCCGTGGTTGCGGAGCGCGAAGAAGGCGCTGCGCTCGACGAGTTGGCGCAGGGAGGAGTTGAAGCGCCCGGCGCGGTAGGACTGGCCGTCGAAGGCGTTGAAGCCGACCGCGTACACGACGATCGGTACGTCGATGCCGTTCAGGTGCTCGTCGGGGACGTTCCACTGCCAGGCGCTGTTGCCGTTCGGCGCGGTGTCCGGGATGAAGAGTCCGCCGCCGCCGATGACCAGGCCGCGCCGCTCGTTGACGCGCTTCAGCGCGGCCTTGTCGAAGAGACGGTGGGCGTGGATCGAGTGCCAGCGGGCCGGCCCCGTCTCGGTGTCGGCGCCGCCGTTCGCGCCGGTGCTGGTGCCGACCGAGAGGCGTACGGACTCGGGCAGCAGCTTGTCGCCCGCGTTGCCCTGCTGCGGCATGTAGAAGGCCACATGGGCGAGTTGGTCCTCGGGCGCGCCCTCACGCGGGGCCGGCAGGTCGTGGCCCTGGGTCCGCAGCCGCATCAGCCGGTTGGACCGGTGCGTGGGGTCGACGGCCAGGCCCCGCATCGCGTACTCGTGCGCCGCCGTGTCGTCGCCGTGGATCCAGGCGATCTGCGCGAGCCGCCCGAAGGACGTCGCGGCGCGGACGGGCGAGCCCGCCGCGAGGTGCAGCTGGACCTTGGCCTCCTCGTACCGGGAGACGCTCATCAGGGCGTGTCCCAGCACCTCGTGCGGCCAGGTGTCGTCTACCGGGATGTGCACGCTGCCGAGGATGTCGGCGGCCTCCTGGAACCCGCCCGCGTTGATGTGCGCGTGGGCGACCTTGCGGGCGCTCTCGACGTCCCCGGTGAGCGCGACGTGCTCGGTGCCGTACTTGACGACGAGATCGTGGTGCATGGTGCCGGACACGGCCATGTACGCGGCGTAGAACTCCGCGTCCGTCAGGTCGAATTCGCGCCAGCGGTCCTCCGCCTGCGTGTATCCGGCCTCGCCGCCCTGCCACGGCTTGTGGCGGCCGGTGAAGTGCAGGATCGCGGTGTCGTCGGGGACGGGCTTGTCGCCGGAGAGCCGCCGCTTGACGAAGTTGTAGCGCGAGTCGAGCTGGACGAAGTCGCCGTCGAGCACGGAGTTGAGGATGCCCTGGTCGTGCTTGTCCAGCTCGTAGTCGCCGCTGCGTCCCGTGGCGTCGATCCGCGCGCAGAACTCGTCGCTCAGGTACTCGCGCTGGATGACCAGCAGTCCGCTGTTGAGCTTGTGCTGCCCGTAGAAGAACTGCGGTACGGCGGCGAGTCCCTCGCGCAGCTGGAGCAGCTCGCCGAGGTCACCGAGGACCACCATGTCGGTGTCGAGGGTGATGATGGTGTCGTAGTCGCGCAGCCGGAAGACGTCGAGGATGAAGTACGCCTTGCGGACCAGGTAGTTCTCCTGGTCGCCCTTCTCGTAGCCGTCGTAGCGCGCGGCGTCGACGCGGTGGAAGCGCACCCGCGGGTGCAGCGCCCGGATCGAGGCGACCGACTGGGGCCGCAGGTCGTCGTGGAGGACGATGAAGTCCTCGCACACACCGGGGTTGGACAGCGCGAGGCTGCGCAGCAGCGCCAGGAAGCCGTCCAGATAGTTCTCGTCGACGAAGGACGCGAAGGCCAGACGTCGTTTGCCGGTGAGGGCGTTGGCGGACAGCGGCGCGCTCACGGCGGGCCCGGCCGGGGCGTGGGGGGTGGCGGTCATCGCAGGGAGATCCTCGTGTCGGTCACGCTCTGGGCGCGTTCCATGACCCACGCCTTTTCGCTGGTGTACTCGTGCACGGACGTGATGGGCATCCGCATCGCTTCCTTGAGGCGGTAGGCGCCGCTCTCGTAGAAGTCGAAGCCGATCAGGTCGAGCTTCGGGCTGGCGTCCAGGAAGTCCAGCAGCCAGAGCATGTTGAAGCCGCTGGTCGGGATGGCGGGCCACGCGTCGTTGCCGACGCGGCCGATGTTGCGCAGCGGCCAGCGCAGCGACTCGTCGTTGACGTAGGTCTGGGCGCCGGGCACGAGGCGGTTGCGCAGCGAGTTCTTCCAGTCGCCGCTGAGGCCGCCGAAGACCAGCCGGGTGGTGACCTTCTGGTCCCAGTTGAAGCCGTGCTTGTGGATCGAGGCGTGGATGTCGGTCCGCCTGCCGGTGGCCGGCGCGTCGATCTTGTACGAGTTGAAGCGGACCACCAGGTCGTACGCGTCGATCTCGGCCCCGAGCGAACCGCGCCCGACGCTCTGCGAGTTGGCGATCAGGCAGATGGACTTGCCCGCGATCTGGTTGCGGAACTCGCCCAGGGTGAGCCACTGGACGTCGCCGAAGGTCGGGTCGGGGACCGGGCCGCGCTGCCGGTTGCGGCGCATCTCGCCGTAGAGGGCGGCGAGTTGGCGGGTCTCCTCGATGGGCCCGCCGTGGGCGAGGCGCAGGTCGAGGTACTGCCCGATGGACACCTGAAGGTCCGTCACCGGGCTGCCGTCGCCGCGCATCGCGAGCAGCGCGCCGATCAGCCGCGCCTCGGCGCCGGCGCGGTCGCCCGCGTCGTGCAGCGCGACGCCGTCGGCCCAGATGTCGGTGGCGGGGCCGTCCGCGTACACCGACGCCTGCGGGCAGCCGCGTTCGAGCAGCCGCAGCAGCTCGTCCTGCTGCTCACCGGCGCTGTGCAGACCGGCGATCCGGGGAGCGACGCCGAAGCCGTCCTCCTCGGTCAGGGCGAGATAGCGCTCGTACGCGGCGATGGTCGCGGGCTCGTCGCCCATGGCCTCCAGCGTGCGGGCGCGCAGCCGCCAGCCGGCCCGCGAGTTCTTGCGCTGGGTCAGCACGGCGTCGCTGATCAGCAGCGACAGCTTCAGCTCGTCGCCGTACCCGCACTCCAGGGCCTTGTTGCCGACGGCCAGCAGCGCGTCCAGCAGCTCACCGCTCAGCGACCCGGTCGGCCCTGCGACCACTTTCTTGGCCGCACGCCGGATGAGCGGCGTGGTGGCGGGCGCGGCCTGGGCGCTCTCGGCGGAACCGGAGGCGTGGGCGGCGAGCACGAGGCGCAGCTTCTCGGCGAGTTCACCGCGCTTGCGGTCGAGGCTGCCGACCATCTTCCCGCTGTGCACGGCGCAGGCGCGCAGACACACGTCAAGCTCTGTCGGCGTGATCCGGTCCCCCCGACCCGGGACTTGCCCGGCTCCGTCGGGCGGCCCGGCAGGGCTGTCCCCGTCGCGCGGCCTGAGCCATCGGTTGCGGACCTTCGTCATGGTGCTCCCAGCGTCTGTCTGCCCGCGATCAGGTTGCGGGTCGGCGACAGGCTAGGAAACCCGCGCGACGGGAAGGTGAACTGACTGCGTCGGCAGGAGGAACGAGTGGAGCCTGAAAAATGGGCGCGCGGGATTGGACGGGATTGCGCGGGATATGAACCGCTGGGTACGGGTTCGGGCCCACCGCGCGGCGCGGGGCGAGGTCCGGCTGGGGCCGGAGTCGTACCTCGCGATTCCGGCACCGGCAGCGGGGTAGCCGTAGCGCGACCGTGCCCGCCTCTTCGGAGGGAGAGGCGGGCACGGTGCGGTGCGGCGGTCGTACCGCGGGCTAGCTCTTCACGTACGGCGACTCCGACTCCGCCGCGGGCTGCTCGGGCTCGGGCTCGGCTCCGGCCGCGGCGGCGGGCGCCGGCGCGGGGCCGCCCTCGCTGAGGCCGTACCGCCCGTGGAACTTCCGCAGCAGGGGCGGCGCGTACCAGGCCGAGCGGCCGAGCAGGCGCATAGCAGCGGGGACGAGCACACCGCGTACGGCGACGGCGTCGATGAGGATCGCCAGTCCGCTGCCCAGGCCGAACATCTGCATGAAGCTGACCTTGGCCGTGCCGAAGGCGAAGAAGCTCACCGCGAGCAGGCACGCCGCCGCGGTGACGATACGTCCCGTGTGGCCCAGGCCGTTGGTCACGGCGGACTCGTTGTCCTCGCCCTCGTCGTGGAGTTCCTTGATCCGGCTGGTGACGAACACCTCGTAGTCCATCGAGAGGCCGAAGGCGATGACGAACATCAGCACCGTCATCGACGCTTCCATCGGCTGCGGTGTGACGCCGAGCAGGGAGGCGAGGTTGCCGTCCTGGAAGATCCACGTCATGGCGCCGAGGGTCGCGCCGAGGCTGATCACGTTGAGGACCAGTGCGCGCAGCGGCTGCACGACGCTGCCGGTGAAGAGGAAGAGCAGGATGAAGGTGGTGACGGCGACCAGGGCCAGGGCGATCGGGATCTGGCCGCTGATGGAGTCCTTGGAGTCGACCAGTTCGGCGTCGGTACCGCCCACCAGGGGCTCCGCACCGGCGGGGGCCTCGACCGTCCGCACGTCCTTGACCAGGCTCTGGGCGTCGTCGGACTTGGGTTCCAGGTCGCTCACCACGTTGAGCCGCTGCGCGTCGGGACGGCTGAGGGCGGCGTTGCCGGGGGCGGCGCCGGGGCCGGGCGCCGCGGGCTTTCCGTCGACGTAGGTCCCGGTACCGGCCTCGACGCGTACGACACCGTCCAGCCCGGACAGTTCCGCGGCGTACGACTCCAGCGGGGCCTTGGCCACGGCCTTGTCGAGCACGACATGGATGGCCGCGTCGTCGTTGCCGTTGAACTTCTCCCGCAGCACCGACGAGACCTGGCGGCTCTCGGCGTCCTCGGGCAGCACCCGTTCGTCCGGTGTGCCGAGGGTGATGCCCAGCAGCGGGCTCGCCGCCAGCAGCAGCACCGCGAGCACGGGCAGCGCGGTGATCGCGGGGCGCCGCATGACGGTGCGGGCCAGCCGTCCCCACAGGGGTGTACGGGTGTCGACGCGCGCCTTCTTGGCCCACGGCAGCCGCCCGTTGTTGACCTTGTGGCCGAGGACGACGAACAGCGCCGGCATCACGAACAGGGTGCTGACGGCCGCGATGGCGACGACACCGACCCCGGCGTAGCCGAACGAGCGGAGGAAGTACTGCGGGAACACCAGGAGCGCGGCGAGCGCGACCGCCACCGTGGCGGCGGAGAACGCGACGGTACGGCCCGCGGTGCGCACCGTGTGCCGTACGGCGTCGTCGACGCTCGACCCCGTCGCGAGCTGCTCCCGGAACCGGCTGATCATCAACAGGGCGTAGTCGATGCCCAGTCCGAGGCCCAGCGCGGTGGTCAGGTTGGTCGCGGAGTTGGAGACGTCGGTGGCGCTGCCGAGGAGGGCGAGTTCGGCGAACGTACCCGCGATGGCGATCGTGCCGATGACCAGCGGCAGCAGGGCCGCGACGACGCTGCCGAAGACGACGAGAAGCAGGATGAGCGTCAGCGGGACGGCGATGGCCTCGGCCAGCAGGAGGTCCTTGGGCACCTGCGTCGACATGTCGGCGCCGACCGCGGTGCCGCCGCCGGCCTGGATGGTGAGCCCGCCCTCGTACTCGCCCTTGTACTTGTCGATGATGGTCTTGGCGCGCTTCTCCTGCTCGGTGGTGTCGCCCTTCACATGGGCGAGCACCATGGCCTCGCGGCCGTCCTCGGAGCGGAGGTCGGGGCTGTCCGTCTCCCAGTAGGAGATGAGGTTGTCGAGATCCTTCTCCGCCTTGAGGTCGGCCATGAGTGCCTGGCCGCTCTTGTCGGCGGCCGGACTGTCGACACGGCCTTCCCCGGCGCGGACCAGCAGGATCAGGTTGGTCTCCCCGCCGAACTTCTCCTCGATGACCTTCCCGGCTCGGCTGGACTGGGAGGCCGGGTCGTCGTAGCCGCCCCCCTTCAGCACACTGAACGCGCCGGCGCCGACGGCGCCCATGAGGGCCACGGCCACGGCGGCGACGACGAGTACAAGCCGGGCCCGGCGAATGGCCAGTTCGGCTATGCGTTCAAACACGCGCACGTTCTCCTTCTGGATGTTCACGATGAAAAGGGGTGAAAACGGCATGGCGCAGCCGAGGTTGGGATGGGGGTGACCGGCGCGCCGCTCCAGCGGGGCTCTTGGCCCCGGTGAGGAGGTGGGTGCGATGTCGGTGCCGGTGTCGGTGTCGGTGTCGGTGTCGGTGTCGCACTCTTCGTCGCCGCGGGAGACGTTAGCGAGGCGAGGAAAGATTTGGCAGTGTTAGATTTTCCTCACACCTGGCGACTTCTTGGTGCCCTGCGAGGGCCGGCGTCGTACGGTCGCCGTATGCCCACAGACGAACCCGCGCCGACACTTTCCCTGCGCGAGCGGCGCAGGGCCGCCGCCACCCAGGAGATCCTGGACGCCGCCGAGTCCCAGATCACCGAACACGGCCCCACGGCCCTGTCCCTGCGCGCGGTCGCCCGTAGCCTCGGCATGACCGTGCAGGCGCTCTACCACTACTTCCCGAGCCGGGACGCGCTGATCACCGCGCTCATCACCAAGGCGTACGACGACCTGGCCGACGCCGTCCAGGCCGCCGTCGACACCGCGCCGGACGGCTCGGACACGCCGCGCCTGGTGACCGCGGCCGAGGGTTACCGCCGCTGGGCCATCGACCACCCCGAGCTGTTCCAGCTCCTCTACGGAACACCGCTGCGGCACTACGAGGCGCCCCTCGACGGCCCGACCACCCTGGCCATGGTCCGGATGGGCACGATCTTCGAGCGCGAGCTGTTCGCCGGCTTCACGGAGCCCCAACTCGCAGCGGCGGACGCCGCCACGTCCCACCCCGACGGCCTCCCCCCGGCCGGCACGGGAGCCTTGCCGCCCCCCGCGACGGCGCTGCTCATGAGCGCGTGGGGCCACATGCACGGCCTGGTCATCCTGGAGGTGTTCGGCCACACCGCCTTCCTCGGCGCCCACCAGGCCGGGATCTTCCACATGGCGATGCGCAACCTGCTCCAGGACGTCCACGGCCGGATCCCGGCGGTGGGGGACGTTCCCGACTAGGTCGCGTCGGGGCGGCGTGCCGCGACGACCGCTGAGCTGGTGGGTGTGGTGAGTACTTCGGTGGCGTTCAGGGCCGGATGCGTGAGGTAGAACAGCCGAAGCTCGTCCACCTCGCCCTCGAAGCGCGGCGGCCAGTGCGGCGAGGGCGTGAAGTCGTCCAGGATGAGAAGGCCGCCGGGAGCGAGCAGTTCCACGACCCGCTGGGCGTCGTCGCGCTTGCCACCGCCGTCGCAGAAGAAGACGTCGAAGGGGGCGTGCCGCTCAAGCAGCCGCCAGTCGCCGGTGAGAACGCCGACGCGCTCGTCGTCCGCGAAGACGGCGGCCGCCCGGCGGGCCAGCTCCTCGTCGCGCTCCACGGTGAGCAGGCGCGCGCCGGCGCCGAGGCCGCTGTGCAGCCAGGCGGTGCCGACTCCCGTGCCGGTGCCGCTCTCCGCGACGACTCCGTGGGGCTTCGAAGCGGCGGCCAGCCGGAGCAGCCTGCCCACCTCGGGGATGCAGCTCTTCTTGAATCCCGCCTCGGAGGCGATACGCTCCGCGGCCAACACACGTGCCGGAACAACACGTTCAGCCATGCTCACACCCCACACTCCTGTCAACTTCACCTGAGCCTAGGGCTTCTCGCGCTTCTCGCGCTTACGGGAGGGGAATCCGGTGACGAGCAGGCGGCGGAGCCAGGAACGCCGTCCCGAGTGGTCGGAGTCGTTGTCGGGGTCCTTGTCGGAGTCGTATCCGCAGGGCGGCACCGCGGCGGCGACGAGCATCTGTCCGCTGACCGCCAGCAGCAGCGGGGCCGGCTCCAAGGAGGCAGCGGGTCGGACGAGTTCGTAGTGGGGCATGGCCTCTACGCTCGCCGCGGCGCCCCTCTGCGGTCCAACACCTGTCCCATCCGCATTCACGCACCTGTGTTGTCAGTTCCGTACGCGCCGGTAGATTGCCCGGGTGTCCCGCGACTTCGATCCCCGCCTCCTGCGCGCCTTCGTCACCACCGCCGAGGAACTCCACTTCACGCGCGCCGCCACCCGCCTGTACGTGGCTCAGCAGGCACTGAGCCGGGACATCCGCCGTCTTGAACGCGAGCTGGGCGCCGAGTTGTTCGTACGCACCACCCGTCACGTCCGCCTCACCGCCGAAGGCCTACGGCTGCTGCCGTACGCCCGGCGCGTGCTCGCCGCGCACAAGGCGTTCTCCGCCGCGGCCTCGGCGCGCGAGCAACGGCCGCTGCTCGTCGACGTCGGGGACCGGGCGGCCACCGGGCACGAAGTGCTGGAGGAGACACGGCGCGCCCACCCCGAACTCGAACTCGTCGCCCGCTTCCACAGCGGCCTCACCGGCGCCGCCCAGGAGATCCTCGACGGCCGTCTCGACGCCTCCTTCGGGCGGGTCGCCGGACTCGCCCCCGTCGTGACCGCGCGGCTCGCCCATCTCCCGGTCCGTTACGAGCGGATGGCCGTGCTCCTGCCCGAGGACCACGCCCTGTGCGCGAGCGACCGCGTCCCGCTGAAGGCCCTGGCCGGCCGGACTCTCTACGCGGCGGCGGGCAACCAGTCCGCCGCCGAGTGGACCGACCTCGCCACCCGGCTGTTCGCCGGCCACGGCATCCACCTGGCGGAACCCTTCCCGGAGATCGAGGGCCCGGAAGAGTTCATGCGCGTCGTACGGAAACGGGGCTGGTGGGTGCTGGCGAGCACGGAGTTCATCGACGTACCCGGCATGGCCCTGCGCCTGCTGAGCGACCCCGTCCCCCTGTCACCCCTCTCCCTGGTCTGGCGCACCGGCCTCGACCACCCGGCCCTCGACGCCCTCGCCGACACCGCACGGCGCCTCGCGCGAGAACACCACTGGCTCGACCTGCCTCCGGACGCATGGCTGCCACCGGAGGACAGGACGGCGATGCGGGAGGTCGGCCCGGTCGACCCAGCCGACCCGGTCAGCGCGGTCGGCCCCGTCGGCCCCGTCGGCCGGATCCGCTCCTCGGACCACGCCGGGTGGCCATCAGGACGATCCCGCTCATGACGCGTCGTCCCGCGCGGGAGCGCCGGGGTAGGGTGCGCGGGTTGCAGCGCTCAGGCGAGAGGGGCAGGGCGACGATGCAGGCGTCGGAAGTTCCGCGTGCGGTGGCCGCAGCCAGGTCGATCGCCTCATCACTCGGCCTGACCGCCGACGACGCGATCGTTCTCCAGGACTCGAACAGGCTCACTCTGCGGCTGCTGCCGTGCGACGTCCTGGCCCGGGTGGCGCCTGTGGCGCATCAGGCCGCGCGTTTCGAAGTCGACCTCGCGCAGCGGCTCGTCGAAGCCGGGTGCCCGGTCGCCGCTCTCGATCCCCGGGTGGAGCCACGCGTCCACGAGCGTGACGGCTACGTGGTCACGCTGTGGACCTACTACGAACCCCCGACGCCTCAACCTCATGCGCTCCCACCGGCCGACTACGCCGACGCGCTCGCGCGGCTGCACACCGGCATGCGCACCCTCGATGTCCCGACGCCGCGATTCACCGATCGGGTCGAGCAAGCTCAACAACTCTTGGCGAACCGCGACCGGACTCCCGCCCTCGCCGACGCGGACCGGGAACTGCTCGGCGACACGCTACGAAACCTGAGCCGGGCGATCGGCGAGCGCCGCGCCCCCGAGCAACTGCTGCACGGCGAACCGCACCCGGGCAACGTGCTCAGCACGAAGAGCGGGCCGCTGTTCATCGACCTTGAGACGTGTTGCCGTGGGCCCGTCGAGTTCGACCTCGCCCACGCGCCCGAAGAGGTCGGCGAGCACAGTCCGGGTATCGATCAGGACTTGCTGCGCGAGTGCCGGATCCTCGTACTCGCGATGATCACCACGTGGCGCTGGGACCGGGACGACCAGCTCCCGAACGGGCGGCAGTTGGGCACGGAGTGGCTCGGCCAGATCCGCGCGGCGCTCGGTCGCGGCTGACCTCCGAAGATCCGCGCGCTAACGGCCGTCCCCGGGGCTGAAGCGCCCGGGGACGGCCGGGTGTGTCAGGAGGGAGGACGCCAGCCGTCCTTGACGGTGCCCTGCTGCACGTCGTTGGTGCCGCTGCACTTCCCGTCATCGGGTTCGGGCCAGATCAGGATGGTGTCGACGTCGTTCGCCCAGGTGGTGCCGTTGGGGTGGGCGTAGTTGCCGAGGTTCACGGCTTTGTTCTTCGGGATGCAGAGGTACGCGTCCGGGGAGTGCCCGGTGTCGAGCAGCCAGACGGAGTCGTCGTTACGGGTGTTGACGACCGCGTCCGGATCGTTCCGGATGGACGTCGGCAGGTTCTGGTAGTACGTGTCCTGGTACCAGCCGATGACGCTGCCGCCGGAGTAGGCGCCGGAGTACAGACACACGCGCGGGTACGTGCAGCCGTGCATGCTGTCGGCGGAGGCGGGCGACGCGGTCAGCGGCGTCAAGGTCGCGGCCAGTCCGACGGCGAGCAGGGGCGCCGCCAGCTTTCTGTTCAGTTTCATTCGGAACGCTCCAGGTGAGGTGGTACGGGCGGAGCCGACCGCACCGGCCGGGCTCCGCAACGAGACTGGGGGTTCAGCGCGATGCCCCGCGACAGTTGCCGTGGAAGTGACGTCATCCCGGGACGTCCCGGGCACTGACCTGCTGGGACATCGCCCGCCGAGTCAGTGCGGCGGGACGACCGCGCGAGGGGAACGGCGACACGACGAGGGTCGCTGCTCCGTGTGT
The DNA here is from genome assembly GCF_042670825.1 of Streptomyces sp. NPDC057137. Taxonomy (NCBI): domain Bacteria; kingdom Bacillati; phylum Actinomycetota; class Actinomycetes; order Kitasatosporales; family Streptomycetaceae; genus Streptomyces; species Streptomyces sp. NPDC057137. The sequence continues at coordinate 39,313 of NZ_JBHUUW010000019.1, forward strand.
ACGCCGTGACGGCTGATGCAGAATGAGGCCCGCACACGGGGGGCCGGGGTTACGGTCCATGACGCGAGTGGGGGGACATGTCGCGTTGGAAAGAGTTGCCCGCCGAACTGCATCCGGACGTCCGCCAGTTGATCGTGCGACTGCGCAGACTGAAGGACCGCGGCGAACTGAGTGCGCGGCAACTGGCCGCGAAGACCGGCTACAGCGCGAGGTCGTGGCAGCGGTATCTGAACGGCAGGTCGCTGCCGCCCCGGGAGGCCGTCGAGGCGATGGCCCGCATCGGCGGTGACGACCCGTCCCGGCTGCTGGTGCTGCACGAGATCGCCGCCGAACACTGGGCGGAGGGACGCGAAGCCGCGACCCCTGCCCCGGAGAGCGCCCCGGCCACGCCGGTACCCGCGCCGCCCACGGAACGGCAGCCGTACGGGCGTTACGCGCGCGCCCTCGTCGCGGTGGGAGCGGTGGCCCTCGTGCTGTCCGTCTCCACGTCCGTCCTGCTGGCCGTACGGCTCGCCGACGCCCGCACGGAGCTGGCGGACGAACGCGCCAGTACGGTCGTGGCGACCCCGTCCACCGCGTCGGAGTCCTTGGTACCGGTCGTCTACACCTGCCGGCTGGAGCAGCGTGACGGCCGCTGGTACGCGGGGCTCAGCCGCACCACGGACACCATCCTGGCGTACACCCACGTGGGGCCGATGGTGGCCGAGGCGCAGTGTCTGCTGCGCCGGGCGGGCATCCCGCCGGGAGACATCGACGGCGTCTTCGGCCCGAACACGCAGCGCGCGGTCCAGCGCATCCAGAAACGGGACGGGCTGGTCGTGGACGGTGTCATCGGCCGGCACACCTGGAAGGCCCTCCGGGAAGCGGCACCGAAATGACCGCAGGACGCGCGGGGCACGCGGGACACTCGGGGCACACCCGGCTGAGCGCGGCGTTGCGGGAGTTGCGGGCCCGCACGGGTCTGAGCCTGGTGGCGCTGTCGCAACGCACGGCGTACAGCAAGTCCACCTGGGAGCGTTACCTCAACGGCAAGAGCCTGCCCCCTCGTCAGGCCGTACAGGATTTGTGCCGGCTGGCGAACGAGCCGGACGGGCGGCTGCTGGCCCTGTGGGAGATCGCCGAGTCGGACTGGAGCGGACGCGCGGCGGCCTCGCCCCCTGCCGCCGAGGAGCCACCGCCACCCCCGGCGACCGGGCGGCCCCACGTCCGCAGGGGGAGCCTCATGGTGGTGCTGGCGTCGGCCTGCTCCGTGGTCGTCGGCGGTGTGGCACTGGCGCTCTTCCTGCTGGACCCGGAGGCCCCGCACGACGAACCGCTGTCGGCCTCCGCCCCGTACTCCCTCGCCCCCCAATGCAACGGCGCCGCCTGCGAGGGCCAGGACCCGATACGCCTGACCTGCGGCTTCGCCCCCGACACCCTCACCACCTACCGCACCACCACCGGCGCCCACATGGAGCTGCGCTACAGCGAGAAGTGCGGCGCGACTTGGGCCCTGGTGTGGGGGACCCGGATCGGCGACCGGGTGGAGGTCAAGGCGGCCGGCCCGACCCACGACGCACGCATCAAGGACACCACCGACACGGAGAACTACGTCTCCACCGAGATGACCGCGGCCCACCCCGGCAGCACAGTCCGGGCCTGCTTCCGGCCGGCGTCGAAGGACGGCGAACGGGAGTGCGTCGAGGCACGCGTGGGCGAGGCCAGCACCGCGCCCCGGCCGCAAGGATCCCGGAAATCGCTCACTGGATGAGGTCGGTGTGCGAATGGAACTCCGGGCAGCCGTAGAGCTGCAGGTTGTTGCCCCTGGAGATCTGGACCCGGGTGGGGTTCGACACCCGCTGACCCTTGTCGCGTTCGGCGAGGGCTTGATCCTCGTACGGGGCCCAGCCGACGTTGTCGGCGTGCCATTCGCCCGTAGGTACGGTCAGCAGCGGGTTCATCGCGGTGCCGCAGCCGACGCAGAACCGGGCGACGGGATCGGTGAGGCCCCACGGCGGCCAGCCACCGACCTTCCAGCCGGGGGCGACCGACACCTCGTTCATGTAGAACTCCTCCGGGTCGGTCTCATAGGAATCGTCCACCACACCGGTCGCCTGCCACACGCTCCAGTCCGTCAGCTGCTCTTGCAACTCCTCGCTCAAGGCGAGGAAGTTGGGGTACTCGGTGATCTGCTCCGGTGCGAGTACGCACGGCTCCGGCAGGTAGCAGTCGTACTCCACCTCGGACGGCTTGGGCGGCGCGGCAAGGACGTTGGTGACTTCGGCGGCGACTTGCCAGAACAGCGCGGTCGGCGGTTTGTACTCCGGCGGGTGCTCGGAGGGGCACCACAGCACCTGGAGCAGATCGGCCCGTCCGGGCATTCGCAGGAGGGGTACGTCGCGCGCGTACAGCTGGGCCACGGGCACAAGCGGCGAGACCGGACCCTCGTGCCACTTGTCGCAGGTCGGCCACGGCTGCCGTGCGGGCCAGAGCAGTGGCCCGCCGACGGAGCTGTCGTGCGGCGTGGGCGACCCGGGGCGGGGATGCAGGCGGGTCGCCGTGCGTGCCAGCGGGGCCAGTTGAGGGAAGAGCGCGGTGACGTCGAGTGGCCGTGGCGGGGTGGTGGGAATGGCGTTCATGGCGGCGATGCTGCCAGCAGCCTCTGACACCGGGCGGTCCCGACCAGGTCGCCCAGCCCTCGCCGCCTGATCAAACTGCCGGATCCGAACCCTTCTCCGCGAGGCTGATCGCTGCCTCTCGTCTCAGAGCGCGCCGCAACTCCCGAAGCTGGTCTTCCGTACCCGCAGCGCCTCGCAACACCTGCTGCAACGTGCGCTCCGACTCTTCAAGGGACCTCTGAAGCCTGGCAGCTTCCTCTCGGACGACAGCACTCCAATCCCTGACGGGACCACTGGTTCTGACGAAGTCGGCCAGCGCAATCCGCTCCCGGTAGACCGATACCTGAAGAACCACGAGAGCATCCGACACCTGCATGGCGACATCGTGACACGAGCCAGGACCTATGCGATCACCGCACTAGCCAACGGGCGCGCGGAACGTCCCGGTCTTCACGGCTGCGACGAAGGAGGACCAGCCGGCGGCGGGGAATACGAGCGCGGGGCCGTGCGCGAGCTTGGAGTCCCGGACGGGGACGACGGGGTGGCCGTCAGCGACTTCGAGGCACTCCCCACCGGCGCCGCCGCTGTAGCTCGACTTGCGCCACGCCGTGAAGCGGTACCCGTCGGCGACTTCGAGGCAGTTGCCGTTGCCGCCGCCGCTGTAGCTCGACTTGCGCCACCCCGTGAAGCGCTCACTGCTGACCATGTTCGTGTTCCTCCGCTACGGCCCGGACCAGGGCCAGTGATTCCTTCTGCGCCCACGCGTCACTCAGCGCCAGATCGTACGCCGCCTGACAATGGCTCACCAGAGCCGGATCGTCCATCAAATTTCCGGTGTTCAGACCCTCGACGTACGCGACCGGTGCGGCGTCCTCGAAGCTCATCAGGTCGAGCGAGCTCTCCATCAAGGCGTGCTCCCCCGCCCCGAAGGGCAGCACATGCAGCCGCAGCCGTCCCGTCTCGGCCATTCCGACGATCTTGCGCAGTTGAGTGGCCATCGCGGGCGCCCCTCCGACTTGGCGTCGGATTACGGCTTCGTCCAGCAGCGTCCACAGTACGGGCCCCGACATCCCTTCAAGGATCTGAGCCCTCTCCATCCGGTTGACCACCTTCCGATCAACCTCGTCCGTGCGGTAATTCGCGTGGTACGAGCGGAACAGCGCCCGCGCGTACGCCTCGGTCTGCAACAGGCCGGGCACGAGGGTGAGGCCCCACTGACGGATCTCGACCGCCTGCTTCTCCAACTCCGCCGCAGCCGCGAAGTGTTCGGCGAACTTCGCGTCCAAGTCCTCCAGCCACCGAGAAAAGAACCCATCCGTCCCCAACGCCTGATCGATCCGCTTCGCGTCCGACGGGCTCGGCAGACGCCTGCCCGCCTCGAAGTGGCTGATCAGCGTCGGCGAGCACACCACCAACTGCGCCAACGCCTCCTGCGTCATCCCCGCCGCGATGCGTCGCAGCTTCAGCTCCTCCCCGTACTTCTCCCGAGGACTGCGCGGTACCCGCTGCACCGACATGCGATCAACTCCCGCCCTTGATGTGCGCGTTGTCAAGATCGAACCCCTTCCAGGCTAGCGGCCACCACCCCACTCTGTAAGTGAAATGTCACAGAGAGCAACTTGAGGAGGTGGCCGAATGAACCCCGGCCTCGGAGATTCGGTGGTGCTCCGCTGGAGCCGCCACCCGCGCTGTGTCGGCCTCGCGCGCTGGGAGTTGCGGAAGGCGCTCGCCGGGTGGGGGCTCGCGTCGTTGGAGGAGGCGGCCGTGCTCGTGTTGTCCGAGTTGCTGACCAACGCGGGGCGGCACGCTTGCGTCTCGCCGGGGCGGGAGATCGAGACCTGGTACGTACGGATGTCCGACACGCTCCGTATCGAGGTGCACGACGCCTCGCCCGAGTGGCCCGAGGTCCGCGAACCGGACCCGGAGTCGCCCGACGGCAGAGGGCTCGCGCTCGTCGCCGCGCTCGCGGACAGTTGGGGGGTCAAGGACCGCAACGGGCCCGGGAAATCCGTCTGGGCGGAGCTGTCACTTCATGAGTGACCCGATCCCCGCCACCACCGCCGCCAGCCCCGCCTCGAAGCCCGCGTCGTGGTCGCTGAACAGCTCGAAGCCGGCCGCCGCCGCCAGCGGGTGCTCGGCGAGGCGGTCCGCGCGGGCCGCCAGGTCGTAGCCCTCCACGCCTTCCGCGCCCTCCTCGCCCGAGGCCGGGTCGGGGCCCATCGACTGTTCCTCGATGACGTAACCGATGGTGTAGCTGTACGCGGTGAACCAGGCCCGCGCCGCCCCGGCGGGGGTGAAACCCCCGGCCGTCAGCATGCCCAGATGGCGCTCCATCGGGCCCGCGTACGCCGCGTGGTCGGTGAAGCGCGTGCCGCTGTAGACCTTCGCGCCGTCGCGGTAGCGCAGCAGGTGCTCGCGCAGCCCGCGCATGGCGGCCGCGAGCCCGTCGCGCCAGTCGGCGGGCAGCTCGGCGGGGAGGTCGGCGTTCATCCGGCGCAGCATCTCGGTCGCCATCTCGTCGAGCAGCGCCTGCTTGTCCTTGAAGTGCCAGTAGAGCGCGGGCGCCTTGACGTCGAGTTCCTTGGCGATGGCCCGCAGGGTGAGCCCCTGAAGGCCCGTCTCGTGCAGGAGACGCAGGGCGGTGCGGGCCACCAGGGCGCGGTCCAGTCGTGTCGTAGCCACCTTGACAATTTAACAGCGTTAAGCGCATCCTCCTGAACGAGCGCACTTAACAACGTTAAGGAGATCATGATGAACACGGATGTAGTGGACGTACTGGTCGTCGGTGCCGGACCCACCGGCCTCGCCCTCGCCTGCGACCTGCGTCGTCGCGGAGTCTCCGTACGCGTCATCGAGCAGGCCGACCACCTCTTCCCCGGCTCGCGCGGCAAGGGCATCCAGGCACGCACCCTGGAGGTCCTTGACGACCTCGGTGTCATCAACGCCGTCCTCGCGTCGGGCGGCCCCGCGCCGGTCGGCATGGTCTGGCAGGACGGGGAGCGGCAGGGCGAGCACCGGATGTTCGAGGAGGTCGCGCCGACCGTCTCGGAGCCGTACGCCGGACCCTGGCTGGTCCCGCAGTGGCGTACCCAGGAGATCCTGCTCGCGCGCCTGACCGAGCTGGGCGGGAGCGTCGACTTCGGTACGGCGCTGACCGGGCTGGCGCAGGACGCGGACGGGGTGACAGCGGCGCTGTCAAGTGACCGGCCGCCGATCCGCGCGCGGTACGCCGTGGCCGCCGACGGCGGGCGCAGCACCGTACGCGGTCTGCTCGGCGTCGCGATGACCGGCGAGAGTGTCGACCCGGCGCCGATGCTGGTCGCCGACGTCCGGATCCCGACCGCCCTGGACCGGTTGAACTGGCACTTCTTCGTCGGCGCCGACGGCTCCTACCTGTCGGTCTGCCCGCTGCCGGGTACGGAGGACTTCCAGCTCACCGCGCAGTTCAAGGACGGCTCCGCGCCGGACACCTCGGCGGCGGGCGTACGGTCCGTGGTCGCCGCCCGTACGCATCTCACCGAGGCGGACGTCAGCGAGGTCCGCTGGTCGTCGGACTTCCGGCCGCGCGCGGCGCTCGCGGACCGCTTCACCGTCGGCCGGGTCTTCCTCGCGGGCGACGCCGCCCATATCCACTCACCGGCGGGCGGCCAGGGGCTCAACACCAGCGTCCAGGACGCGTACAACCTGGGGTGGAAGCTCGGGCAGGTGATCCGGTACGGCGCGGATTCCGCGCTGCTCGACTCGTACGAGAGCGAACGCCGCCCGGTGGCCGCCGACATGCTCGGGCTCTCCACCCGTATCCACCGGGGCGAGGCCAAGCGGGGCGGGGCGACCCGTCAACTCGGCCTCGGCTACCGGGGCGGACCGCTCTCCGTCGGCGGCGCGGGGAATCTGCTCGCGGGCGACCGCGCGCCGGACGGGCCGCTGCCGGACGGGGGCACGATCTTCGACGCACTGCGGGGTCCGCACCTCACGCTGCTCGCCGTCGGCACGGACGCCGAACTGCCAGCCCTGGAAGGCGACTTGGTGCACGTACGGCACCTGGACGCGTACGAGCCGTACGGCAAGGGGCTGTTCCTCATCCGTCCCGACGGGTACATCGGCTGGGCGGGCGAGGACGCGACGGGGCTCGGCGAGTGGCTGGCGAAGCTCCGTAAATAGACTTGGCCCATGAGTTCTTCCGACACCCATCTGCCCTCGCTCACCACTGAACAGGCCGAGCGCCTGCGCGAGTTGGTGCGGGGATATCACGCCCGGCGGGGCAACTCCGTGACGGTCAGCGGTGACACGGTCCACTCGGACCGGGGCACCCAGGCGCTGTACAACCTCGCCGAGCTGTGCCGTCGCGCCGAGCCGGGCGCGTGGCCGGGGATCGTGGAGCACCACTTCAACGCCCTTGACGCCGCGACGCGTTCGGCAGAGGCGGGGGCTGGGGCGGTCGCGGGGCCCGGCGCCTGGGCCGAGGACATACGCCGGAGTGTGTATCTGCGGCTCGTGCCCGACGATGCCATCCCGGCGGAGGCCGCGTCGTCGTTCAGCTACACCCGCCCGGTGGCGACCGGGCTACTCGAAGCGCTCGCGCTGGACCTGCCCGACTCGGTGCGGCTGCTGGACGACCGGGACGTCGGCCGTGCGGGTCTTGAGGAACTGCGCTCCGCCGGGCGCGCCAACCTGGTGGACGAGCCCGTCGACTACGACCTGACGCGCACGGACAGCAGGGCGGTCGTGCATCTCGTGACGGGCGAGTCGATGTTCGTCGCGAGCAAGGCGCTGGTCCTCGATGATGTGGCGCGGTCCCTGATCGGGCGTGAACTCCCGCAGGACGGGGCCCTGTTCACCGTACCCAGCCGCCACTTCCTCGTCTTCCACCCGCTGGAGGACGCGAACGCGGTCGGCGCGATCAACGACCTGGCCGCGTTCGGCCTGGGCGCGCACCAGGACAATCCGGGGCCGCTCTCGCCCCGGATCTACTGGTGGCACAAGGGCGCTGTGACCTGCCTGACCGAGATCGACAACGCGACGATGAGCTTCTCGATCGTCCCACCGGACGAGCTGATGGTGATCCTGCGCCGCCTGAGCGCGTAACGCCCGCCGCGGCGCTAGGTCCCGTCCGGACCTACTGCCAGGTCGCGGTGTCGGGGTCGATGCCGTGGGCGCGCGCGGCGGCGTCGATGATGCGGCGGAACCACGTGGCGAGGCCGGCGCGGATGCCGTCGTAGTGGGCGGCGAAGCCCGGATCGGCCTCGTACTTGCGGCCGAGACAGACCTGCATCTGCCGGGTGAGGGGAAAGTACGAGGCGAAGACCTCGCGGTGCCTCTCCACGAGGTGATTCGCCTCCGGGCCACCAGGCGTGACACCGGCGTCCATCGCGTCCCCGAGGGCGCGGTCGAAGTCGGCGACGGTATCGGCGACGGCCTGCCATTCCTCCGGGCCGCGAGAGGCGGAGTTCTCGGCGTACCGCAGCCATTGCGTCGTGTTTCCGTAGCGCTGACGCGCTTCGGCGGACCAGTCAGGGTTCCACCGGGGGCCGAAGATCGCGGCCTGCTGCTCGACGGTCAGCAGCAGGCCGCGCTCATGGGCGTCGATCATCCGGTCCAGTCCGGCGCTGAGCTGCCGGAGGCGGTCGATCCGTTCGGCGACCTGGGTGCGCTGCGCGCGCAACGCGCCGGACACGTCGGCAGTCGCGTCGGCCGCCGAGCCCTCCGTCGAGCCGTCCAAGATGGTCCGGATCCTGTCCAGGCCGAGACCCAGTTCACGGTAGATGACGATGCGGTGCAGGCGTTCCAGATCACCGGTGGTGTAGAGCCGGTATCCGGCAGCCGTACGCAACGACGGTCGCGCCAGACCGATCTCGTCCCAGTGGTGCAGCGCGCGGACGGTCACGCCCAGACGTGTCGAGACCTGCCCGACGGTCAGCCCGTCGGCGTGAGTGGCATCAGGCATGCTCCTCATTGTCGCCGCGACCGACGCCCGGTGCGGTGATCCCGATGGCCGCGAGGTTCCGCGCCTCCGCACTGGCCGGATCGAAGGGCTTCGCCGCGGTGAGGACGATCCGCGCGTTCTCGGGGGTGATCACCTCCACATCGCGGGTGTTCCAGGGAGTGTCCCGTGGGCCGTCGACCGAGTCCGGGCGCAGCGCGCGACAGGCTTCGACCAGCGCATCGATCTGACTGAGCACGCACGCGAAACTGATGCTCATCGCCGGTGCCTGTTCCTGTTCCTGCTCCGGAACGCTCCCCTCCGTGACGAGAAGTACGTCCTGGAACGCCCACCGGCGCAGATGCACCAGCGTGCCGGGGATGCTGAACAGCTCGAAGAAGCCGAGTCCACGGCACCAGAAGTCCGCGGACGCCGCCAGGTCGCTCGTGGGGATCGTCACGAACGCGGGCATTCCGTAGATGCCACGGAACGGCTCCGGCGGAACCGCGTCCGGGCCGGGAGCGGGCACGGGACTTGTCTCGAACGCGTTGTAGTAGTCGCTCATGCGCCCACCCTCCAGCCTCACGCGACGTGAGGGTCAAGCAAGCCGGGTCCGTGAATCCCGGCCTCGGCCTGACAGTGGATCAACGGGCGGTCGGAGGAGCATGATGGAGCCGCCCGTCCCATCAGAAGCGAGGTGTCGCGTCCCGATGAAGCGCAGAAACAGAACCCTCCTGGCGGGGCTGGCCTCCGTGGGCGCCGTCGCCGGCGCGGGTCTGCTGTACAACCGTCGGCCGCATCCGACGGAGTGGCTCTACGTCACGGTCTTCAGCGAGCCCGGCTACCTGGGCCGCAACGAGACGCTGTCCTGGATCGGCGGCGAGCGCGAGGTCGTCCCGCTCGACCGGATACAACTGCCGCGCATCGGCTCGATCAGACTGGAGCGGCGCGTGTACCGCTTCCGGCCCGACGTGCGGCCACCGAACGTGTTCATCCTGTGGCACGCCCTCACCGAGCGCGCGGACCCCACGGACCCCGAAGAGGGCCTGAGCAGCTTCATCGCCATGAACGAGCTGGCCGGCATGTTCTCGCTGGGCCACTGGGAGTCGGTCCGCGAGTCCGAGGCGCGGTCGGGAGTACGGCTCTGGGCCGAACGCCCCGGCGAGGCCACCGCTCCCGGTGCGGCGCCCTGGCACGACGTCCTGGCCAACACGCCCGACCTCGGCTCCTGGAGCACCAGCACCCGCTACCTCGAACTCGGCTACCACAGCTGATCGAGAAAAAAGCCCGCAGCCCCTACGCGCCGCTGAGCGACAGCTTCGCCGCGAAGCCCAGGAACAGCGCGCCGACCGTCGAAGTCGCCGCGGCCGAAAGGCGCTTGCGGCGGCGGAAGGCGGTGGAGAGCCAGGTGCCTCCGAAGATCAGCGCCGTGAGGTAGAGGAGGCTGACCACCTGCGCGATCACGCCGAGGACCAGGAACGACAGCGCGGGATAGGCGTAGGTCGGGTCGACGAACTGCACGAAGAAGGAGATGAAGAAGAGGATCGCCTTCGGGTTGAACAGGCAGATCACGAAGGCGCGCCGGAACGGCCGCTCGTCCTCCGCCGAGACCATGGGCGCATCGGCCACCGGCTGCTCGTCCGGCTCGCTCTCGTGCCGCGACCGCCACATCGACCAGGCCGCGCGCATCATGCCGACGGCGAGATACGTCAGATAGCCCGCGCCCGCGTATTTCACTACGGAGAAGGCCAGTTCGTTGGCCTGGAGCAGCGAGGCGACGCCCGCCGCCGACAGCACCATCAGCACGGTGTCACCGCAGAAGACACCGGCGGCCCCTCGGTAGCCCTCGCGCACGCCGCGCCGGGCGGCCAGCGAGAGCACGTAGATCGAGTTCGGACCCGGCAACAGAATGATCATGACGACGCCGACGAGGTAGGTCGGCAGATCTATGGCACCCAGCATGCGGCGGAGTATGGCACGCCCCGGATGGGGGCAACCAGGCGATTTCGCCCCTCGGACAGAGCCGAGATCCAGCGGGCGCGCGAAGCGTCAGAACGTCCCCGTCGGCACATACGCGCCCCACACCTCCCGCAGCGTGTCGCACACCTCGCCCACCGTGGCCCGCGCCTTGAGCGCCCGCTTCATCGGGTGGAGCACGTTGCTCGTACTCCCCGCCGCCGCCGACCTCAGCTCCGCCAGCGCCGCGTCCACCTCGCCCTGGTCGCGCTCCGCGCGCAACGTCGCCAGCCGCGCCGCCTGTTGGGCCTCGATCGCCGGGTCGACGCGCAGCGGCTCGTACGGCTCCTCCTCGTCCAGCCGGTAGCGGTTGACACCGACCACCACGCGTTCCCCGCTGTCCGTCTCACGCGCGACGGCGTACGCGCTCCGCTCGATCTCGCCCTTCTGGAAGCCGCGTTCGATCGCCTCGACCGCGCCGCCCATGTCCTCGACGCGCGTCATCAGCGCGAGCGCGGCCTCCTCCACGTCGTCGGTCATCTTCTCGACGGCGTACGAACCGGCGAACGGGTCGACGGTCGCGGTGACATCGGTCTCGTACGCCAGCACCTGCTGTGTACGCAGCGCGAGGCGCGCCGACTTGTCCGTCGGGAGCGCGATCGCCTCGTCGAAGGAGTTGGTGTGCAGCGACTGAGTACCGCCGAGGACGGCGGCCAGCCCCTGCACCGCCACCCGTACGAGGTTTACCTCGGGCTGCTGCGCGGTGAGCTGCACACCCGCCGTCTGGGTGTGGAAGCGGAGCATCAGGGACTTGGGATTCCTCGCGCCGAATTCCTCGCGCATCACCCTGGCCCAAATGCGGCGCGCGGCACGGAATTTGGCCACTTCTTCGAGAATCGTCGTACGCGCGACGAAGAAGAAGGAGAGCCGCGGCGCGAAGTCGTCCACGTCCATTCCGGCGGAGATCGCGGTACGGACGTATTCGATGCCGTCCGCCAGCGTGAACGCGATCTCCTGCGCGGGCGTCGCCCCCGCCTCGGCCATGTGATAGCCGGAGATCGAGATCGTGTTCCAGCGTGGAATCTCCGTACGGCAGTACTGGAAAATGTCCGCGATCAGCCGCAGTGACGGTTTCGGCGGGAAAATGTAAGTACCGCGTGCGATGTACTCCTTGAGCACGTCGTTCTGCACCGTGCCCGTGAGCGCGGTGGCCGGTACGCCCTGTTCCTCGGCGACCAGTTGGTAGAGCAGCAGCAGGAGTGCGGCCGGTGCGTTGATCGTCATCGACGTGGAGACCTGGTCCAGCGGGATCCCGTCGAAGAGGATCCGCATGTCGTCGATGGAGTCGATGGCGACCCCGACCTTGCCGACCTCGCCGCTCGCGATCGGCGCGTCGCTGTCGTGCCCCATCTGGGTGGGCAGGTCGAAGGCGACGGAGAGCCCGGTCGTGCCATGGCCGATCAGCTGCCGGTAGCGGGCGTTGGACTCGACGGCGGTGCCGAAGCCCGCGTACTGGCGCATGGTCCACGGCCGGCCGGTGTACATCGACGGGTAGACCCCTCGGGTGTACGGGTACGCGCCCGGCTCGCCGAGCCGCTCGGCCGGGTCCCAGCCGGTCAGCGCGTCGGGGCCGTAGACCGGTTCGATCGGCACACCGCTCTCCGTCCGCCGCGTCGCTCCCTCGCCACCGGGCTCGTGCGCCATCCGCCCCGCCTCCGTCGCTCGCCGTGTCAACCTGTCAGCTCGTCCATCATGCGGGCGCCGCCGTCCTGGGGATATGAGCCGTCGGGAGTGTCGCGCCCGCTTCTGCCAGGGTTTCCGCTTGGGCCTTCCGGCTTCCGGTTTCGCGTTTCCGGTTTCGCGTGGTTGCGCACGACGGTGTCCGTCAGGAAGGCTCTCCCGTCGAGACGTGCTTTCCTTTCGCGGAGCCCCGAGGTGGAATTCGGCCTCGGTCAAGTTTTTACGCGAAGAAGGGGTCGTCCGGGCAACCGGAACGGGCTCTGAGCTGTCTCAGGAGATACCTGCCGGTTCCAACGGCCCGTTCAACAGCTCGTTCAACGGTTCGTTCAACGGCTCATGCATGCTCGGATACTCGGATACTCGCCATCGGACAGCTCAGTGGCAGACAGGGGGACGAAGTTGCCCAGAACATCAACGCGGACAGGAACGCGACAGTCGCGTACGGCCGCGCTCCGCGTCGCGCTCGCCACCGGTGCCGTGCTCGCCGTCACCGTCGGCTGCTCGGCGCAGGTGGTGACCGATCCGGCGGGTGCCGCCGACGACAAACCGGGCAGCGGCAGTGGCAGCGGCGTGCGGATCGACCCGGCCGGGCCCGCGTCGAGCAGCCCATCGGCCGAGCCCGCCGCCGCGTCGAAGCCGCCGGTCACACCCTCCGCGAAACCGTCGAAGAGCGCGACCGAGAAGCCCGCGCCGCCGAAGCCGAAGACGGTGCTGGCGAGCGGCGCCCAGGGCGACCAGGTACGTGAACTCCAGGCCAGGCTCAGGCAGATCGCCCACTTCAACCGCGCCCCCACCGGCTACTACGGCTCGGTCACGGCCACGGCCGTCTCGTCGTTCCAGGCCAAGCGCGGACTGCCGCAGACCGGGACGACCGACACCGTCACCTGGCAGAAGCTGCTCGGGATGACGAAGAAGCCGACCGCCGCCCAACTGCGCCCGCCGGCCGCCGTCAAGCCGGCACCGAAGCCGGACAAGCGGTGCATGACGGGCCGGGTGCTGTGCATCAGCAAGAACAGCCGGTCGCTGTCCTGGATGATCGACGGCAAGGTGATGTCGACGATGGACGTCCGATTCGGCTCGCAGTACACGCCGACCCGCGAGGGCACGTTCAAGGTGGGCTGGAAGTCCCGGCACCATGTCTCGACGCTGTACGACACCCCGATGCCGTACGCGATGTTCTTCAGCGGCGGCCAGGCGGTGCACTACTCGGCGGACTTCGCGGCGAGGGGCTACAGCGGGGCGTCGCACGGCTGCGTCAACGTACGGGACGAGAAGAAGATCGCGTCGCTGTTCGACCAGGTGCGGACCGGCGACAAGGTCGTCGTCTACAAGTAGCGACGAGCCGATGCGGGACGAGACGACGAGTTGAGAGGCGCGGGCGGGACCGGGGGAACGTATCCCGCCCGCGCCAATTGTGCGTCGAGCCGAAGGTACGGGGGGAACCCCGGCTCAGACGCGGCCGATGACCAGTCGGCTCACTCTTTACTGCGTCACAGGGCGAAAAAACGTCACACCCGGATCCCGGGCGCCGATCGTGGCCGAAAATCGCGCCAATGGCGGGGGCGGCGCTACGACGCGGAGGGCTCGGGGTCGGGCGCCGGAGGAGCGGCCGGCTCGTCCGTGCCGGAGTCGTCCGGAGCGGAGTCGTCCGGGGCGGGGCCCGAGCTGGAGCCCGAGCCCGTGTCGGAGCCGGGCGTCGCCGGGAGTTGGGGCGGCAGGGCCGGCTCGTCGGACTCCGGCGGGTTCATCCCGATGGTCTCGCCGTAGTCGCCACCCGGCCAATCACTCGGCGGCCCCTCGGACCCACCACCGGTGCCACCGTCCGTACCGCCGCTGGAGCCACCGTCCGTGCCGCCGCCCGTGTCGCCGGGGGTACCGCCCTCCGCCGGGCCGCCCTCGATCGGGCCGCCGCTCTGCGGGCCGTCGCCGCCGCCACCGCCCGTACTGCCGCCGTCACCACCGCCGTTGCCGTTGCCGCCGTTGCCTTGAGCACCGTCGTGATGACCGTCGCCGTCCGGGTCGCCGCTCAGCAACTGGTTGCAGAGGCGGGTCACACCCTGCGGCCCCTTGGCCGCGTCCTCCAACAGCTCCTTCTTGCTGGGGGCGATCTTGCCGCTCCGGTACTCGTTGCACGCCTGAACGAGCTTGACGTACCACTTCTCGCCGTCGCCGCTCCGCCAGCCGTTGCCCGTCGCCTGGCTCTTCTTCGTGTTCTTCGGACCGCCGGCCCCCGTGTCGGCGCCGGAGGCCCCGGGCGCGACCGAATCCGCGCCGCCCTCCGTGTCGGCCGGGAGGGGCGGCGGGTCGAGGCTGCTGCTCGGCGATTCGGACACCAGGGGCTCCGGTGTCAGCGCGTCCGAGAGGGAGTTCGCCGGCCGTGGCGGGCTCTCCCCCGCCGACGGCGCGTACAGGAAACCGGCTCCGGCGGCCACACCGCTGAGCGCGCATCCGGCCACGGCGGCGGCCAGGCCCAGCCGCAGCGGGCGCCCGAAGCTCGGCAGACGTACCCCACCGCGCTCGGGATCGAGACGTACGGTCCCGATCCCGTCGCCGCCCGCGCGCGCGTCGGCGTCCCAGCTCCGCGAAGCGGTTCGTCCCGGCGTCCCGACCGTTGTCCCTGCCGTCGTTCCGACCGACTGCCGGAACGCGGCGAGCGCCGCGGCCTCGCCGGGCAGCTCGGCCGAGCCCGCGTACACGTCGTACGCGTCGTCCGCGGCTTCCTCAAGAACCCTGGCGAGCCGATCGGCCTGCGCCTGGGCGTGTACGTCGGCGGTCTCGACCGGCCTCCCGCGCAGCAGAAGCTCCGCGACTCCGCGGTCGAGCCACGTCTCACGCTCGTGCGCCATCACATGTCCTTCTGCGTCCCGGGCGGCGAATGCGTCACACCGGCCGGCTCGGGTACCTCCTGGTGACGGACGCGCTGCGGCGGTACGGTTCCCAGCTCCAGCCCGTTCGGACCGCCTTTCGCCGCGCGGTCGGCACCATCCATGTCCTCCAGGCCCTCCACGGGTTCCGGGTCTTCGGCCCCCAGCAGCTCGGCCAGCCGCTTGAGCCCGCGGTGCGCCGCCGTCCGTACGGCGCCGGGCCGCTTGCCGAGCGTCCTCGCCGCGCTCTTCGCGTCGAGTCCGACCACGACGCGCAGCACGACGGCCTCCGCCTGGTCCTGCGGCAGTTGCGCGATCAATGCCATCGTCGTGCCGGTGGACAGGGCCTCCATCGCCTCGACGGCGGTGTCCGAATCGGCTGCCTTGCCGGCCAGCTCGGTCTCGTCACTGCCTGCGGCCGGGCGCCTGCCGCGCATCCGTATGTAATCGAGGGCGCGGTTACGGGCTATCCGCGCGGTCCAGCCACGGAAGCGGTCGGCGTCGCCGCTGAAGCGTTCGAGGTCGCGGGCTATCTGGAGCCAGGCCTCAGAAGCCACGTCCTCGGCATCAGGCTCGCCGACGAGCGTTCGTATGTAAGCCAACAACCGCGGGTGCACGGCGCGGTACACAGTCCGGAACGCAGTCTCGTTCCCGTCCTGTGCCGCGAGCACCGCGGCGGTGAGCTCCGCGTCGTCCCCCAGCACTCCACACAACCTGTCTTGAATCACGGCTGGTCACTGCCGCGCGCCCCCACGCGCTCCTGCACGCTACGGCCTCTCTGATGCCCAAGTCCATAATTTGTACAACTCGCAACAACCTGCTGGCAGACCTCGGTGTGACAGAAAACGCTCTCCTGACGCTGACATGAGTACGGGGCCGCACAGCGTCCCCGCCGGATGACGACCGGGGCCTCTCCTGTGGGGGGTGGCGGCCCCGGTCGTCCTCTCCACCCCCCGCGCGCACAGCTGTGACCTGCACGTTCGTTGATTTCAGCCAGCGAGTTCAGGCAACGTACACAGGCAGTGGGGCGCGGCCCCGGAGCGCATCCCGACTCATACGGACGCCCGGCTCCTACGTGCCGCGCGTCAGTTCCCGGCCCTCGCCCGGCGCGAGACGACGGCACGCAGCACCCGCTGGCCCTCGGTCGAAAGATCCAGCGCCTGACGCAATCCCGCCGTGCCGGCGGTTTCGGACAGGATCTCCAGGATCTGGATCTGCCGGCGCAGCTCGCCGGAGACCATCGGCCCGGCGGTGAAGGGTCCGATGCCGGGTTTGCCCTCGGCGCCCTCGGCCACTCCCGTACGGCAGCGGGCCACCCAGTCGCTGTACGCGCCGCTCGCGACGGTGCCGGGCGCGCCGACGACCCGGTCGCCGACCACGTCGAACTGCTGGTGGATCTCCAGCGCCACGACCGAGCAGCTGTCGGACCAGACGCGCAGCGGCTCCGCCGCCCACTCGGAGGGCGCGGCGGCGAGCATCTTCCGTACGAGGACGGCCGTTTCGTCGTTGCTGACGGCCGCTTCCATGGCGTCCCTGGCCGCCGCGAGTCGCGGGGCCCAGGTTGTCTCGCCGTCGGCGATGCCCGACCAGAGCGGGCGCAGCACCTCGCCCTCGTCGGCCAGGAGGGGCAGGCAGCGTTCGAGGCAGGCGACCCCGCTCGCGGCGAGGCCCCGCTCATCCGCCCGAACGATCAGTTCCACCAGGCTCATTCACGTCTCCCGTCGCGGGCAGAATACTGCTCATTAAAGCGCCCGGCGGCTGAAAAACGTCACTTGTGGCTCAGATGTATCCCAGAATCCCGGCTCGGTACGCGAGGAAGACCCGTCCCCGACCGCTACGTCCCCAATCGCCGGACGGAACGAAACCAGCCCGTCCGGCGATTGAGGTCACGACGCGTGGCCCTGGCGATCGAGGACTCAACACCCGCTCTAACCGGCCACCTTGTTCGCCAGCGACCTGAACTCCGCCCAGGTGAGGCCCGGTTTCACCGGGTTCCACACCTTCTGCGACAGGGCCGCCAGCGGCAGTTGGATCCCGGTGGCCACCTGGTCCTGCGTCTGCGCGCTCGCGATGTCGCCCCACACCGCGAACCGCGCGCCGAGGATCAGCTTCGAGTACTTCTCCGGCACCGGCTTCGTGCCGCGCAGTACGAACGGGGTCCACTGCTCGTAGATCCGCTGGCCTGTCGGGTAGACGAAGTCGTTCGGCTGGCCCAGCACGTAGTAGAGGAACTCGTCGTTGAGGTTCACCACCGGCCGGCCCTCGCGCAGATAGTCCAGCGGGGGCCGCGCGCCGATCTCCTTGCCGGTCCAGTAGTCGACCTGGAGGTCCTGGTCGGCCTTGACGACACCGCCGGGGAAGAAGCCGTCGTTCCAGGCCGAGATCTCCTTCTTCTTCGGCCGGACCACCGCCGCCCGGTCGTTCATCCAGCCGGTCGTGAGGTCCTGGACCTTGGCGTCGGCGCCGTACTTCTTCTTCGCGGCGGCGGCCAGTTGCGGGAACGACGTCTCGGGGTCGCTGACCACGAGCGCCTGGTACTCGTCGGCGCCGATGTGCCAGAAGCGCCCGGGGAACAACGTGTCGTACTCGCGGAGCAGTTCGTCCACGATCTTCGCCGCGGCGGGCTTCGAGATGTCGATGGCGCCGCGGGTGATCCTGCCGTTCACGTCCCGGAGTTGCAGCTCGGGGTGGGGTGCCATGACGGCGCCCAGATGTCCCGGTGAGTCGATCTCGGGGACGATCTCGATGTGCAGTTGGCCGGCGAGCGCGACGATCCTTTGGACCTCGGCCTTGGTGAGGTGCTGCTCGGAGACGATCTCGGGGTGGGTGTCCGAGGCGATGCGGAAGCCCTGGTCGTCGGAGAAGTGCAGGCCCAGCTGGTTGAGTTTGAGGTCGGCCATCTCGCGCAGCCGGTTCTCGATCCAGCCGGCTGTGTAGTACTTGCGCGCGATGTCCAGATTGAGTCCGCGCTGCGGGCGGTCGGGCCGGTCGCGTACGACGCCCTCGGGTATCGCGCCGTCCGCGCGCACCGACTGCTTGAGCGTGCGCGTGCCGTAGAAGACCCCGGCCTCGTCGGGTCCGGCGATCCGGACGCGTCCGTCCTGCGCGGTGAGGGTGTACGACTCGGGCCCCGCCTGCTTGCCCGACTCCAGGGCCAGCTCGATGTCACCGGCCTTGGCCGCGACGGCGCCCCGGTAGTCGATCTTCAGCTCCTTGGCGATGAGCTTTCCCTCGTCGGCCAGCTTCCCGCTGTTCTTAGCGATGACGACGCCGCTGCTGCCACCGGGCCGCCAGCCGGGACCGCGGGCCGCCTCGTGCTGCCGTACGGAGGGCACGGTGCGCGGCGCCTTGGAGAGCGCGAAGCTGCGCGAGGGGGTGGGTGCGGCCGGGCGGGTGTCGGACCGTGCCGACGACGCCTCGGAGGTGGCGGCGGCCGATGGAGTGGCGGCCGTTCCCGCCGGTGCGCTGTGGTCGGGCGGGGTGGCGTCGGGCCAGGCCACCGCCGTGAGGGTGACGGCGGCCGCCACGACAGCGGCGCCGCCCACCAGAGTCCCTGGGGAGTTCCACCTCATCCGTGATCATCCCTTGCATGGAGATAGAGGAAGGAAGTAGGGCGAACGTCCCATGTCCGCGTCCGTCGCGCGAGCCGAGGGTGTCCCGTCCGAGTGAAATTCGCGCATCTGTCGGGCACGCGTCACCCAGCGTCGATAGCGTTGCGAAACATCCGTCTCGCCCTTATCTCCCTTCACTTCCGCTGCCTCACCGGCCAGCACCGCCCACCACCACCGACCACTGCCGCCAGGAGCCCACGCTGTCCAGCGATCGCCACGCCGGTCTGACGCGCTTCAACACCGCCCCGGCGGACACCGTCGAGCACGCGCTGCTGGCCTGCTGCGGAAACCGCCGCTGGGCCCGCCGGCTCGCCGACCACCGCCCGTATCCGACGGTCGACGCGCTCCTCGCCGCCGCCGACGAGGCGAGCTACGACCTGTCCCTGGCCGACCTCGCCGAAGCCCTCGCCGACGAGACGTCCGCCGACCCGCGGCAGGAGGCGCCGCTCGCCGCCCGGACCGCGCTGCGGGCCGCGCACGCCGCGTACGAGAGCAGCTTCGGCCACGCGTTCGTCATCAGCCTCGACCGCTACCGCCCGGAGGAGCGCCTGAACCAGGTGCTGACCGGGATCCGCGAGAGGCTGGCCCACGACCCCGACGAGGAGCGCGCCGTCGCCGCCGACGAACTGCGCCGGCTCGCGCGCTCCCGGGTCTCGCGCCTCGTCGGCGACCGGCCGGGCGACGACCACCCCGGCGACCGGCCCGCCGCCCACGCCGCCGGCCGCCAACCGGAACCGCCCGCTCCCCGCGTTTCGCAGGAATCGAACGACTACGGCCGTCCGGATAGCCCGTCCGTGGCTGTTTGACTGCCTGTTTGATCACACCGAAGGGCCCCCGGGCAATCGAACCGACAAAGCGTCGCTACGATGGCCAGGGCCGGTGGACCGTACCCGGCCGGGCGCGACCGACACCACTGTGCTTCATCGAGTAGAAGATGGCGGCCGGCCCCGATCCCCGCTCCCGGAGGGCTTTTCCGTGCCGGCAGGAACGCTGTACCGCGGCCGGGAAGGAATGTGGTCATGGGTGGCTCATCGAGTCACCGGCGTCACCATCTTCTTCTTCCTGTTCGTCCATGTGCTGGACACCGCACTCGTCCGCGTCTCCCCCGAGGCCTACGACGACGTCGTAGCCACCTACAAGACGCCCCTCGTCGGCGTGCTGGAGTACGGCCTCGTGGCCGCCGTCCTCTTCCACGCGCTCAACGGACTGCGTGTGATCGCCGTGGACTTCTGGTCCAAGGGCCCGCGCTACCAGAAGCAGATGCTCTGGAGCGTCGTGGGTGTCTGGCTCGTCCTCATGCTGGGCGCCATCTACCCCGTGCTCGGCCACGCCGCACGTGAACTCTGGGGGAGCTGACCGATGTCCGCAGACACCACCGCGACCGGTTCCACCGCCGCGATCAGCCAGGTCGAGAGCGTGAGCGTCTTCGACGTCGACCACCCGGCGCCGCTCATCGAGCCGCCGCGCAAGCGCACCGCGAGGACCCCCAAGTCGACGCGCGGCAACTTCGAGATGGCCGCCTGGCTGTTCATGCGTCTGTCCGGCGTCGTCCTCGTCGTCCTGGTCATCGGCCACCTGATCATCCAACTGGTCCTCGACGGCGGCGTCACCAAGATCGGCTTCGCCTTCGTGGCCGGCCGCTGGGCGTCCCCGTTCTGGCAGGCCTGGGATCTGCTGATGCTGTGGCTGGCGATGCTGCACGGCGCCAACGGCATGCGCACGATCATCAACGACTACGCGGAGCGTGCCAACACGCGCCTGTGGCTCAAGGGCCTGCTGTACACCGCCACGGTGTTCACCATCCTTCTGGGCACGCTGGTGATCTTCACCTTCGACCCGAACATCCGCTAAAGCCGGGGCTGACGAGAGCAATGAAGATCCATAAGTACGACACCGTCATCGTCGGCGCCGGTGGCGCCGGTATGCGCGCGGCCATCGAGTCGACCAAGCGCAGCCGTACCGCCGTGCTGACGAAGCTGTATCCCACCAGGTCCCACACGGGCGCCGCGCAGGGCGGCATGGCCGCCGCGCTCGCCAACGTGGAGGAGGACAACTGGGAGTGGCACACCTTCGACACGATCAAGGGCGGCGACTACCTGGTCGACCAGGACGCCGCCGAGATCCTGGCGAAGGAGGCCATCGACGCGGTCCTCGACCTGGAGAAGATGGGCCTGCCGTTCAACAGGACGCCGGACGGCACCATCGACCAGCGCCGCTTCGGCGGCCACTCCCGCAACCACGGCGAGGCCCCGGTCCGCCGGTCCTGCTACGCGGCGGACCGCACGGGCCACATGATCCTCCAGACGCTCTACCAGAACTGCGTCAAGGAGGGCGTGGAGTTCTTCAACGAGTTCTACGTCCTTGACCAGTTGATCGTGGAGATCGACGGCGTCAAGACGTCGGCGGGCGTGGTCGCCTACGAGCTGGCCACCGGCGAGATCCATGTCTTCCAGGCCAAGTCGGTCATCTACGCGTCCGGCGGCACCGGCAAGTTCTTCAAGGTGACCTCCAACGCGCACACCCTCACCGGTGACGGCCAGGCGGCCTGCTACCGGCGCGGACTGCCCCTGGAGGACATGGAGTTCTTCCAGTTCCACCCCACGGGCATCTGGCGCATGGGCATCCTCCTCACGGAGGGCGCCCGCGGTGAGGGCGGCATCCTCCGTAACAAGGACGGTGAGCGCTTCATGGAGAAGTACGCGCCCGTCATGAAGGACCTCGCGTCGCGCGACGTGGTCTCGCGGTCGATCTACACCGAGATCCGCGAGGGCCGCGGCTGCGGTCCCGAGGGCGACCACGTCTACCTCGACCTCACGCACCTGCCGCCGGAGCAACTGGACGCCAAGCTCCCGGACATCACCGAGTTCGCGCGTACGTACCTGGGCATCGAGCCGTACACGGACCCGATCCCGATCCAGCCCACCGCGCACTACGCGATGGGCGGCATTCCGACCAACGTCCAGGGCGAGGTGCTGCGCGACAACACGACGGTCGTGCCCGGTCTGTACGCGGCCGGCGAGGTCGCGTGCGTGTCGGTGCACGGCGCCAACCGTCTTGGCACCAACTCGCTGCTCGACATCAACGTCTTCGGCAAGCGCTCCGGGATCGCCGCCGCCGAGTACGCGGCCAAGCACGACCACGTCGAACTCCCGGAGAATCCGGCCGAGCTGGTCGAGGCACAGGTCGAGCGGCTGCGCGCGGCGACGGGCCACGAGCGGGTGGCGGACATCCGCCGCGAGCTGCAGGAGACCATGGACGCGAACGTCATGGTGTTCCGTACCGAGCAGACCATCAAGACGGCCGTCGAGAAGATCGCCGAGCTGCGCGACCGCTATCTGCGGGTGTCCATCCAGGACAAGGGCCGGCGCTTCAACACGGATCTGCTGGAGGCCGTCGAGCTGGGCAACCTGCTCGACCTGGCCGAGGTGATGGCCGTGTCGGCGCTCGCCCGCAAGGAGTCGCGCGGCGGTCACTACCGCGAGGACTTCCCCAACCGGGACGACGTGAACTTCATGCGCCACACCATGGCGTACCGCGAGGTCGGCGACGACGGCACGGAGTCCATCCGTCTCGACTACAAGCCGGTCGTCCAGACCCGCTACCAGCCGATGGAGCGTAAGTACTGATGGCAACTCCCCTACTGGACAAGGTCGAGGCCGAGTCCGCGGCCTCGCCGTACATCACGGTCACGCTGCGGATCCGCCGCTTCAACCCGGAGATCTCCGACGAGTCCCACTGGGAGGACTTCTCGATCGAGATCGACCCCAAGGAGCGCGTGCTCGACGCCCTCCACAAGATCAAGTGGGATGTCGACGGCTCGCTGACCTTCCGGCGCTCCTGCGCGCACGGGATCTGCGGCTCGGACGCGATGCGGATCAACGGCAAGAACCGTCTCGCCTGCAAGACGCTGATCAAGGACATCACGTCGCTCGACAAGAAGACGGGCGTCGCGAAGCCGATCACGGTCGAGGCCATCAAGGGGCTCACGGTCCTCAAGGACCTTGTCGTGGACATGGACCCGTTCTTCCAGGCTTACCGCGACGTGATGCCGTTCCTGGTCACCACCGGCAACGAGCCGACGCGCGAGCGGCTCCAGTCGGCGGAGGACCGCGAGCGGTTCGACGACACCACGAAGTGCATCCTGTGCGCGGCGTGCACGTCGTCGTGCCCGGTGTTCTGGAACGACGGGCAGTACTTCGGCCCGGCGGCGATCGTCAACGCGCACCGGTTCATCTTCGACTCGCGTGACGAGGCGGGCGAGCAGCGCCTGGAGATCCTCAACGACAAGGACGGGGTGTGGCGTTGCCGCACGACGTTCAACTGCACGGACGCCTGCCCGCGCGGTATCGAGGTCACCAAGGCGATCCAGGAAGTGAAGCGCGCGCTGATCACCCGGCGTTTCTGAGCGTCCGGCACCCGCCTGTGGGTGGGGCCCGTTTCCGTACAAAGCCGTAACGGCCCGTACGGAGCGGGCCCTTTCTGTGCCAGGATTCAGCCAGACCGAACAGCAGCAGTTGGGGAAGCGGGGAGACATGAGTCAGGCGAATCCGAACCCGAATCAGGACGGCTCGGACGGGGCGTACGGATGGGGCCCCACCCAGCCGGGCTACGGCTATCCGAACCCGGCGCCGGGTTACGGCTATCCCGGCCAGGGCGGTCCGGGCTACGACCCGACGCTGGCGGCCGGTCTGCCCGTCCCCGCGCCGCAGGGCGGCGGGGCGCCGCTGGTGTCGATCGGGGACATCACCGTCATGAACCACGGGATCGTGACGCCGTCCGGCACGCTGCCGCTCCAGGGCGCGGTGTGGAACGCGACGGACATGTCGCGTACGGAGGAGAAGATCCCGGCGCACGCCATCGTCCTGGCGGTCGTGTTCTTCATCTTCTGTCTGCTCGGTCTGCTCTTCCTGCTGATGAAGGAGCGGACGACCACCGGCTTCATCCAGGTGATGGTGACCAGCGGCGGCAAGCACCACTCGACCATGATCCCCGCGACCGGTCCGGAGAGCTTCCAGATCATCATGGGGCAGATCGGCTACGCCCGTTCGCTCAGCTCCATGTGACGGTGGAGGTGGTGGCGGTGGTCTCGGCGGGGGCCGCGGCGTCCGGTTCGACGGCTCCCTCGGGCCAGACGGTCACCGCGCGTCGGCGGTAGCCGTCCTGCTCCGCCTCCTCGACGGAGAACGTGACGGCCTGGCCGACCCTCGGCTCGACGTAGTCGTCGCCCGCGACGGCCGAGAAGTGCGCCCACACGTCCTCCCGGAGGTTGGCGGCGTCCAGCACGCCCCACCCGTCCTCCTCGTGCCACGCGCGCACCCGCCCGGCCAGCGGTACGCCGAAGCGGTGGTGCAGGGCCAGGACGTCGCGCTCGTCGTCCTCGTCGATCGCGTACCCGGTGTGCGAGACGACCTGGAACTCCGGCGTGCCGCAGCCGACCCGGCGGCCCCGCACCCGCCCGCTGCCGGTCAGCGACCCCACCGGATAGGGCAGGCCGCCGGGGCCGTACACCTCGACGCCCCGCTCGTCCGTACGGGTGGCGCCGGTCAGGTCCACGGCGTGGACGTCGACCAGCCGGCCGCCGTCGTCCACCAGCACGTGGTTGTACGGCCCGTCGTCGCGGAACAGCCGGAAGCCGTGGTCGCGCATCGTCCGCCCGTGGTCGGCCAGGCTCTCGGCGCGTACGACGATGTCCAGGTCCTCGTGGGGCCGGGTCTGCTCGCACAGGAGGGCGTCGACGCCCCAGCCGCCGTCGAGCCAGACCTCGATGCCGGCCCGGTCGAGCAGGTCCAGGACGGCGAGCACATCCTCCGCACGCATCATGGGGCCGACTCTTCCCGATGAGGCGGCGGACGGCATCATATTTGGACGGGTGGTGCGACGCGCCGTCCCCCGTTCGGACCCGAAGGACAGGAACGACATCAAGGCCTCCCGGAGCGAGCAGACCCGCACACTGATCCTCGAAACAGCGCTGCGCCTCTTCGAGGAGAACGGCTACGACCGAACGACCATGCGGGCCATCTCCAAGGAGGCGGGGGTCTCCGTCGGGAACGCGTACTACTACTTCTCCTCCAAAGAGCATCTCGTCCAGGGCTTCTACGACCGGATCGCCGCCGAGCACGAGGCGGCCGTCAGGACCGTGCTGGCGCACGAGCGGGATCTGACGGTCCGTCTCCGGGGCGTCCTGCTGACCTGGTTGGACACGGCGGAGCCGTACCACCGCTTCGCCGCCCAGTTCTTCAAGAACGCGGCCGACCCCGACAGCCCGCTCAGCCCCTTCTCGCCGGAGTCCGCCCCGGCGCGCGACGCGGCCGTCGCCATCCACGAGCGCGTGCTCACCGGCTCGTCGGCCCGGATGGACCCCGAACTGGCCGAGCAGCTACCGCACTTGCTGTGGCTGCTGCAGATGGGGCTCGTCCTGTACTGGGTGTACGACGGGACTCCGGGCACCGAGCGCAGCCGCCGGCTCGTCGTGCGGGCCACACCGGTCGTCGCCCGGGTGATCGCGCTCTCCCGCTACCGGCTGCTGCGTCCTGTCGTACGTCAACTCCACGAACTGCTGGTGGAGTTCATGCCGGGTGCGATGGGGACGCGGCCTCCGAGGGGCTGAGTGTCAGGTCGTGGACGAGCGGATCGCCGCCGACCGCGATGTGCCGGGTCCACGGCTCGTACGCGCCGGACGTCACGGCCAGCAGGTACGAGCCGCCGACCGGGGCGCTGAGGATGTACGCGCCGTCGGCGAGCGTCGCCACCCGGTCGAGCTGCTTGCCCGCGGGCGAGACCAGGGTCAGTACGGCGTCGGGGACGGGCACGCCGTCCTCCGTACGGACGAAGCCGTGGACGACGGTGGTGCCGGAAGGGCCTGTGCCGGAGGGCCCGGTGCCGGAGAGCCCTGTGCCGAAAGGCCCCTCCTCTACAGAAGGCTCGTCGGCCGTCGTCGGCAGCGCGGCCCCGGGCGCCTCCACCGCCAGGTGCGGGAGCCGGCTGTCCAGCCACCCCGGCAGCCACCAGTTGGCCCGTCCGAGCAGGTGCATCGCCGCCGGGACCAGCGCCGTACGCAGCACGAACGCGTCCAGTGCGACGGCGGCGGCCAGCCCGACACCCGCCACGGCCCCCTCGGTGTCGCCGCTCAGCACGAACGCCCCGAAGACGCAGATCATGATGAGCGCGGCGGAGTTGATGACGCGGCTGGTCTCGGCGAGCCCGACGCGTACCGCGCGGGCGTTGTCCTTCGTGTGGACCCACTCCTCGTGCATCCGGCTGACGAGGAAGACCTGGTAGTCCATCGAGAGCCCGAACAGCATCGACAGCATGATCACCGGGAGGAACGCGGTGATCGGACCCTCCTTGCCGAAGCCGAGCAGTTCGGCGCCCCAGCCCCACTGGAAGATCGCGACCAGCACGCCGAAGGACGCCGCCGCCGCGACCAGGTTCATCACGGCGGCCGTCAGCGGCACCACGACCGAACGGAAGGCGAGGAGCAGCAGCAGAAAGCCGAGGCCGATGATCGTGGCGATGAACAGGGGCATCCGGTCGGCGGTGACGGAGGAGAAGTCCTTGAAGACGGCGGTCACTCCGCCGACG
This sequence comes from Streptomyces sp. NPDC057137, assembly GCF_042670825.1. Classification (NCBI taxonomy): domain Bacteria; kingdom Bacillati; phylum Actinomycetota; class Actinomycetes; order Kitasatosporales; family Streptomycetaceae; genus Streptomyces; species Streptomyces sp. NPDC057137. Next base: position 65,582 of record NZ_JBHUUW010000019.1, read on the forward strand.
TGGACCTCCATGCCGGAGTCGGGGATGACGTCGTCGCGCAGCCGGTCGATGAGCCGGTCGGTCGCCGCGTCCTGCGGCGAGGTGGTGGGGACGACCTGGATGACCGTGACGGGGACCGGTGACGCGGACGGCACGGGCATCGCGGCGGCCATCGCCACGCCGTCGTCGGCGGCGACGCGTTCGACCAGCGCGGCCACGGCCGCCTTGACGTCCGGGGAGCCGGGGGCGCCGAGTTCGCCCGTCTCCGCGACGAGTTGGAGCGGTCCGTTGAAGCCGGGGCCGAAGCCCTCGGCGAGCAGGTCGTACGCCTGCCGGGTCGTCCGGCTCTCGGGGTGGTTGCCCTGGTCGGTCGCGCCGAGCCGCAGCGACAGGACCGGGATCGCCAGCGCGGCCATGACGACGACCGCGACGGCGGCGATCGCCCTCGGGCGCCGCTGGACGGTGGCCGACCAGCGGGCCGCCGCGCCCTTCGCCTCGGCGGGCTCGGGCCCGTCCGCCGCCGGCCTGCGGCGCTGCCGGCGGCTCAGGACCCGCTCGCCGAGCAGTCCGAGGAGGGCGGGCAGCAGGGTGATCGCGGCCAGCACGCTCAGGACGACGGTCAGTGACGTCGCGACGACGACGCCTTCGAGGAAGCTCATCCGCGTCACCAGCATGCCGGCGAGCGCGATGCAGACGGTGCCGCCCGCGAAGAGCACGGCCCGGCCCGCCGTGTTGAGCGCGAGGGCGGCCGAGTCCTCGGGCGATCTGCCGCCGAGGAGGGCTCTGCGGTGCCGGGTGACGATGAACAGCGCGTAGTCGATGCCGACGCCGAGACCGATCAACGAGCCGAGCAGCGAGGCAACTTCGGGCACATCGACGACATGGCTGAGCAGCAGCGTCGACATGAGCCCCGTGCCGACGCCGAAGACCGCCACGGTGATCGGCAGCAGCATCGAGAAGAGCGAGCCGAAGGCGAGGAAGAGGACGACGCCCGCGGCGAGAATGCCGACCAACTCGGCCAGGCCGGTGGGCGGTGCGGAGATCCGGGTGATCGCCTGCCCGCCGAGTTCGACCTGGAGCCCGGCGCGCTCCGCGCCCCGCGCCGTGTCCACGACGTCCTGGACCAGCTCCTTCGGGACGGCGTCGGCCTGCTGGGCGAAGGTCACCTGCGCGTACGCGGTCCGCCCGTCCTCGCTGATCCGCGCCGCGCCGCCGGGCCCGGGACCGTACGGGCCGACGACGTCCCCGACGCCCGGCAGGGATCCGATCCGGTCGAGGGCCGGTTCGAGCCGGTCCCGTACGGCGCTGTCGCCGACGGCCCCCGAGTCGACGCGCCACACCACGTTGACCGTGTCGCCCGCGCTCTCCGGGAAGACCTCGGCCATCCGGTCGTACGCCCGGGACGAGTCGGTGCCCGGGATGCCGAACATGTTCGCGTAGTTGCCGCCCGCCGTACCGCCGGCCACTCCGAGACCTGCCAGGGCCCCCACCCACAGCACCAGGACCACCAGCTTGTGCCGGTAGCACCACCGTGCCCATGCCTCCACAGTTGTTCCTTCCGTTCACGATCGGCCACTTCGGTCGGTGCGGCCGGTTCGGCCGGTGCCGCCAGTTCGGCCGGTTCGGTCAGGACCCCAGAATCGGGTCGGGGCACCGGTGCGGGCGGGGTCGCGGCCGGGACTCTCAAGGAACTCCAAGGCGGCGCCCACCGGTCGGAGCGGGTCGCGCGCGGATACTGGAGCCATGACGATGACGGATGGAGCGGCGACCGTGCTGCTGGTCGAGGACGAGCCGAGCATCGCCGACGTCCTGACCATCGCCCTGCGCTACCACCGGTTCGAGGTGGTGGTGGCGGGCTCGGTACGGGAGGCGGCGGAGGCGGTACGGCGCACGCGCCCCGACGTCGCGCTGCTCGACGTGATGCTGCCGGACGGCGACGGCCGCGACATCGCCCACCAACTGAGGCTCTCCCACCCGCGGATGGCGGTGGTCTTCCTCACCGCGCGGGACGCGCCCGCGGAGATCGTCGGCGGGCTGTCGCTCGGCGACGACTACATCACCAAGCCGTTCAACGTGGACGAGGTGGTCGCCCGGGTCCGGGCGGTACTGCGCAGGACCCTGCCGGAGGACCGGATCGCCGTCCGGCCGCCGCTGCGGTACGGCGATCTGGAGCTGGACGAGGCGACGTACACGGTGCGCAGGGCGGGGCGCACGGTGGAGCTGACCCCGACCGAGTACGCGCTGCTGCGGTTCCTGGTGCGCAACGCCGGTGCGGTGGTGACCAAGGAGCAGTTGCTGCGGCATGTGTGGCGGTACGAGCACGCGGCGGAGTCCACGGTGGTGGAGACGTACATCAGCTATCTACGGCGCAAACTCGACGCGCACGGGCCGCCGTTGATCATGACGAGACGCGGGGTGGGCTACGGTCTCGCGAGTCCGGGCCCCGCGTGAGCCCGCGCATCGGCTTTCCCCAGACCTTCCGGCGGCCCAAACCCCGTACGCACTCGCTGCGTTCGAAGCTGACGCTGATCAACCTGGTGCTGCTCGCGCTGGGCATCACCATCGCGACCGCCGTCAGCCTCTTCGGACTGCGGCACTATCTGCTGGAGGCGATCGACAGCGAACTGACCATGTCCCGCGACGGGTTGCAGCGCACGGAACTCTCCATCAACCAGATCGAGTCGCTGAGTTCACTCGCCGCGATCGTGGAGAGGATCTCGCCCCGGCAGCCGGGCGCGGGCGCGCTGCCGGCCCCCGAGTCGGTCTTCGTCGCCGTCGACGAGCGGGGCAGGGCGATGGACTTCGCCGGTGTCGTCCCGACCGAGCGGCAGCGTGACCTCGCGCGGGCGATCTCCGACCCGACGGCGCTGAGCGGGGAGAAGGGCGTCCGCGAGGTGTCGGTGAACGGCGACCCGTACCGGGTGGTGGGAGCCCGCCTCGGCGACGGCACCACCGTGCTGATCTCCACCTCCACCAAGGCGGTGCAGGAGAGCGTGCTGCGCGCGCTGAAGTTCGACGCCGCCTTCGGCGGGCTGCTGCTCGTCCTGCTCGCGCTGATCACCGTGATGAGCGCGAACCGTACGCTGCGGCCGCTCGGGGACATGGTCGAGACGGCGACGGCCATCGCCGAGGGCGATCTGACCCGCCGGGTCCCCGGCCGGCACGACCCGGTCACGGAGATCGAACAGCTGCGGCTCGCCCTCAACGCCATGCTCCAGCAGGTCGAGTCGGCGTACGTGACGCGCGAGCGCAGCACGACGCAACTGCGGCGGTTCGTCGCCGACGCGTCGCACGAGCTGCGTACGCCGCTGTCCGCGATCCGCGGCTACCTCCAGCTGTACGAGAAGGGGATGCTGGGCGAACCGGCCGAACGCAGCCGGGCGCTGGCCCGCATGACCGGCGAGGCGGACCGCATGGCCCGGCTCGTCGACGAACTGCTCACCCTGGCCAGACTGGACCAACGGCCGGTGCTGCGGCTGCGCCCGGTCGACCTGAGCCGGCTGGTCCGCGACGCGGCCGACGACCTGCGGGCGCAGCAGCCGGACCGGCCGCTCGACGTGGCGGCGGCGGGCTCCCTGCTCGTGCAGGCGGACGAGTCCGGACTGCGCCAGGTCATCGGCAACCTGCTGACGAACATCCGCACCCACACACCGGCCGACGCGCCGGTCCGGGTGGAGCTGGAGCGCTCGGACGGAGGCGAGGTACGGCTGTGCGTCTCCGACGAGGGGCCGGGGATGAACGACGAGGACGCGGACCGGATATTCGACCGCTTCTTCCGGGCCGGTGGCGGCGGCGCGGGCAGCGGGCTCGGGATGGCGATCGTCCACGCGGTGGTGCGCTCGCACGGCGGCGCCGTGACGATACGAACGGCCCCGGGCGCGGGCCTGGCGGTGACGGTCACGCTGCCGAGCTGAGGCACTTGCCGGGCCCTGCTGGCCCGGCTGGCCCGGCTGGCCCGGCTGGCCCGGCTGGCACTTGAGGCCACGGCATGGGCCGAGTACGGCCGGACCATCCACAACACCGATCCGCCGGGAGCCCTGGGTCCTTTGCGGGGCCGGCAAGATCGCCCGGACAGGGCTGGGCGGCGCGCGCCCGCTCAGGCCTGGCGGGACGCCAACTGCACGACCGTGACGTCCGAGGGCGCCCCGACCCGTACCGGCGGGCCCCACGCCCCGGCCCCGCGCGTCACGTAGAGCGCCGTGTCGCCGTACTGCTCAAGACCGGCCAGAGTCGGGTTGGCGGCTTGCGCGATGTAGCTCACCGGCCACATCTGGCCGCCGTGCGTGTGGCCCGACAGTTGGAGGTCGATGCCGTGCTTCACCGCGTCGTGGATCACGACCGGCTGGTGCGCCATGAGTACGGACGCCCTCGCCGTGTCGCGGCCGCCGAGCGCCTTGGCGAAGTCGGGGCCTTCGCCCTCCTCCTCGCCCGCGATGTCGTTGACGCCCACCAGATCGAATCCGTCGATCTCCACGCGGGCGTTCTCCAGCGGGTGCAGGCCCAACTCCCGCACGTGGTCGACCCATTCGCCCGCGTCGCCGAAGTACTCGTGGTTTCCGGTGACGAAGTACGAGCCGTGCCGCGACTTCAGCCCGGCCAGCGGCTCGGCCGCCGGCCCCAGGTCGGCGACGGTCCCGTCGACCAGGTCGCCGACGACGGCGATGAGATCGGGGTTCGTGGAGTTGATGGTGTCCACGACGCGCTGCGCGTGGGCCTTGCCCAGCAGCGGGCCGAGGTGGATGTCGCTGACGACGGCGATCCGGTAGCCGTGCGCGGCGCGCGGCAGCTTCGCGAGGGGCACCGTGACGCGCTTGACGCTGGGGCCGCGGAGCACGTTCGCCGTGCCGTATCCGACGGTGGCGAGCGCGGCGGCGGCAGCGGCGCCACCGACGACGCGGGAGACGAAGAGGCGCCGGGAGTGATCGGGGACCGGGTCCGGCGCCAGCGGAGTGGCCGGGGCTGTCGGCGGGACATCGGCGGAGCCGCCCGATGCCGTCGGTGTCGTTGACGCTCCGACCGTCGCCGGCTCCTCGACAGGCGCCGACTCCGTCGCCGTACCACCCGCTGTCGCCGCCGCCCGGCGGTCGAGCACCCGGCGCAGCAGCGGCCGTACGGCTTCGCCCACCAGCAGCGCCAGCAGCAGATACAGCAGCGTCGCCAGCCACATGTACGCCGGCCAGCCGAGGATCTGCTTCAGCGCGAACGGGGTGTCCGCGCGGCCGACCGACACGCCCACGAGGGTCAGGACCGGCAGCACGATGATCACGACGGTGCCCGCCTTGCGGGCCGTACCCCCCGCCGCGGTCGTGTCGCGGACCAGGCGACGCCATATGTAGTAATGCGCGCCCGCCACCAGCGCGATGGCGGCGAGCGCCATCAGAACAACCACGACGATCACGAGCCGATCCCCTTTATCCCTGTCGCTGTCTCTGTACTACGTGCTCGTCACCGGGTTCGTTCCGCGTTTCGTCGCGGGAGTCGTCGCGCGAGTCCTCACGCGATTCCTCGGGCAACTCACCTCGCAAGGCGCGGACTCCACGGAACCCCACCAGCCCGACTCCCGTCCCCAGAAGAAAGGACGTAATGGCGAGCAGCAGATGAACCCAGAAGTAGCCCGTGGGGTCACCGGCGTCGTCGAAGGCGAGTCCGCTGCCGTCCTGCCACAGGTTCTTGACGAAAGTGATCCAGATGAACCAGCTCCACACCCCGAACGCGAGCAGGAACCAGGACACGGGGCGGCTGAGCTTCATGGATCCAGTATCGCCGGAGCCCTCCGACGTGGAGAACGCGGGTGGCGAAGCCGACGGCGGCGGAGCGCGCCGATGGCCGGAAAGTGGTCTGACCCAGCGGTGGCAGCGGCGGGTCCGCCCGCCGGTGTTCGGATCCCCCGTCAGGCCATGTACGTTTTCGACCGTGTCCGCATTGAAAAAGACCGCGTTGACGGTCCTCACCGCCGCGTTGCTGCCCGTTCTGACCGCCGCGCCCGTCCTGGCGGACGACGCGAGCGCGGACAAGGCCGAGGACAAGCAACCGAAGCCACCGGCGGCGATGTCGACGGTCGGCGGCTCCCTCCTCGGCAGACCCGGCACCCAGGTGAATCTCGCCCCCGGCGTGCCGGTCCTGCCGAAGAAGCTGACCGGCAGGTCCTGGATCGTCGCGGACGCCGAGAGCGGCGAGGTCCTGGCCTCGCACAACGCGCACTGGCAGCTGCCGCCCGCATCGACGCTGAAGATGCTCTTCGCCGACACGGTCCTGCCCGTCCTGCCGAAGACCCAGTCGCACAAGGTGACGACCAGCGATCTGGCCGGCGTCGGCGAGGGCAGCAGCCTCGTCGGGGTGAAGGAGGAGAGCACCTACACGGTCCACGACCTGTGGATGGGCGTCTTCCTGCGCTCCGGCAACGACGCCGTGCACGTGCTCTCCGAGATGAACGGCGGCGTCGCCAAGACCGTCGCCGACATGAACAAGCACGCGGCCGAGCTGAAGGCGCTCGACACGAATGTCGTCTCGCCGGACGGTTACGACGAGAAGGGCCAGGTCTCCAGCGCGTACGACCTCACCCTGATCGCCCGCTCCGGGCTGCAGAAGAAGGACTTCCGGGAGTACTCCTCGACCGTCAGGGTGCAGTTCCCCGGCGAGGAGAAGAAGGCGAAGAAGGGCAAGAAGGCCCCGAAGCGGGAGACCTTCGAGATCCAGAACACCAACCGGCTGCTGACCGGCGACTCCGGCCTGGAGCCGTACAAGGGCATCGCCGGCGTCAAGAACGGCAACACCACCAACGCGGGATCGACCTTCACCGGTGTCGCCGAGCGCGACGGCAAGGTCCTGCTGGTGACGGTAATGAATCCTTCCCAGGAGGAGAGCCTGGCGGTCTATCAGGAGACGGGCCGGCTGCTGGACTGGGGCTTCACCGCCGCCGGGAAGGTCAAGCCGGTCGGCGAACTGGTGAAGCCCGGCTCCAACGACGGTGACTCCGACAAGGAGGCCGTGGGGCAGAAGGACTCGGGCGGCGGCAAGGGCGAGGCCGGCGGCAGCAGCAGCGGTACGGACCAGGCGTCACTGGGTGACAAGGCCTCCGCGTCGTCCGGTTCGAGCGGCATGGGGATCGCGGTGGCCATCACGGGTGGTGCGCTGCTGCTGCTGGCGGTGGCCGTGTTCCTGGTGAACCGCCGGTGGCCGCTGCCGGACCTGGTCAAGCGCCTGCCGGGCCGTTAGTCACCGGGGGCAGCGGCCGGTCCTCGCGGGTCGCGCCACCGGCCGTCCCCGGCCGCTCACCCTCCCCCGCATCCCCCGCCTCGTCCGGGTCGTCCGGGTCGTCGTCCGGCAGGTCGTCCTTGCTCGGCGTCGCCGTCCAGGCGGCGCAGAACAGCATCAGCTTCGCTGTGAAGTTGATCCACAGCAGCAACGCGACGGGCACCCCGAACGCGCCGTACATGCTCTTGCCCGCGACCTCCCGCACATAGCCGCCGAGCAGCAGTTTGAGCACTTCGAAGCCGACCGCGCCGATGACCGCGGCGACGATCAGCCGGCGCCGTGGCGGCCGCACGCCGGGCAGCAGCGTCAGGACGTACAGCAGGATGAGGAAGCCCGCGACGGCCGCCACGGCGAGCGCCACGATCTGGAGCAACACCCCGCCCGCGCCGCCCTCGGGGATGCCGAGCCGGTCGGCGGTCCAGCCGACAGCCGTGGAGCCGAGGGTCGACGCGCCGATCGAGGCGAGACCGGTGGCGCCGAGGCCGACGAGGATGACCGCGTCCTTGCCCTTCAGCACGAAGGGGTTGCCCTCGTCCGTGTCGTCCAGCTCCCAGACGGCGCGCAGGCACTCCCGCATCGAGCCGACCCAGCCGATGCCGGTGAACAGCAGCAGCGCGCCCGCCACCAGCCCCACGGTGCCCGCGTTGGCGACCAGCGAGTGGAGATCCAGCTGGTCGGAGATGCCGGGGACCTGGTCGGTGAGCTTGCGCTGGAGACGGTCGAGCTGGTCCTGGCTGAGCAGCGCGGCCCCGATCGCCGCGCTCACGGTGATCAGCGGGAAGAGCGCGAGGAAGCTGATGAAGGTGATCGCCGCCGCGAGCCGCGTCCAGTGGGTCCGGTCGAGGGTCTCGTAGGACCGCCAGGCGTGCGTCAACATCAGCCGGGCCACGAGCGGGCCGACGACGGGAAGTTTTTTCAGCCAGTCCATGACGGAGACCTGCCCTCGGATCGGAGAACCAACGGTCAGGTACCCCGGAAGCCGATTCTCACGTCATCGTTCACCGACACTCACCGAACCACCCACCGAACCACCCATTCATACGAGTACGCCATCAAATACGGCTTACAACGCAAAGAATGACGTTTAGGGCGATACCGTCTCGACCATGTCTGCCGAGATCGCCGACCCTGTGATCGCCGACGCCGTGATCGCCGACCCTGTCACCGGCTGGGGCCGCACCGCCCCCACGGCCGCCGCCCGTCTCGTACGGCCGCGTTCTTATGAGGAGACGGCCCGCGCCGTACGCGACTGCGGTACGCGCGGTGGCATCCCGCGCGGTCTCGGCCGCGCGTACGGCGACGCCGCACAGAACGCGGGCGGCTCCCTCATCGACATGACCGCACTGGACCGCGTCGTCTCCGTCGACGCCGAGGCCGGGATCGTGGAGTGCGAGGCGGGGATCAGCCTGCACCGGCTGATGGAGGTGCTGCTGCCGCTGGGCTGGTTCCTGCCGGTGACGGCGGGGACCCGCCAGGTCACGGTCGGCGGGGCGATCGGCTCCGACATCCACGGCGGGAACCACCATGTGTCGGGCTCGTTCTCCCGCCATGTGCTCTCCCTGGACCTGCTCACCGCCGACGGGGAGATCCGTACGGTCGTCCCCGGCACGCCCCTGTTCGAGGCGACGGCCGGCGGCATGGGGCTGACGGGGGTGATCCTCGCGGCGACCTTTCGGCTGCACCCCGTCGAGACCTCGCTGATGTCCGTCGACACCGAACGCGCCACGGACCTCGACGATCTGATGGCCCGTCTCACCATGTCCGACCACCGCTACCGCTACTCGGTCGCCTGGGTCGATCTGCTGGCGCGCGGCTCCTCCTTGGGACGCGCGGTCCTCACCCGTGGCGAACACACGCCACTCGCGGCGCTGCCCGCGCGCGCCCGCAGCCAGCCGCTCGCCTTCCGCCCCGGACGGCTGCCCGGCGCGCCCTCCTACGTACCCGAGGGGCTGCTGGGGCGGACCACGGTGGGACTCTTCAACGAGCTGTGGTACCGCGGGGCGCCCCGGCGGCGGACCGGTGAACTCCAGCGCATCTCGGCCTTCTTCCACCCGCTGGACGGCGTGCCGCACTGGAACCGGCTGTACGGGCGCGGCGGCTTCGTCCGGTACCAGTTCGTCGTCGGAGACGACCAGGAGGACGCGCTGATCCGGATCGTGCGGCGCATCGTCCGGCGCGGCTGTCCCTCCCTCCTCGCCCTGCTCAAGCGTTTCGGCGTGGGCGATCCCGGCTGGCTGTCCTTCCCGATGGCCGGCTGGTCGCTCTCGCTGGACATCCCCACCGGCGGGACCGGTCTGGGCCCGTTCCTCGACGAGCTGGACGAGGACGTCGCCGCCGCCGGAGGCCGGGTCTGTCTCGCGAAGGACTCGCGGCTGCGGCCCGAACTGCTGGCCGCGATGTATCCGCGGCTGGACGAATTCCGGGCGCTGCGGGCCGAACTCGACCCGCGCGGAGTCTTCGTCTCCGATCTCTCCCGCCGTCTCTCGATCTGAGCCTCCGATCTCGATCTGAGCCTCCGACTCCCCCAACTCCCCCTCGCTGCAAGGAGCACCGCACCATGAAGGACGCCTTCGGCATCCCGCAGTCCCTGCTCGTCCTCGGTGGGACGTCCGAGATCGCGCTGGCCACGGCACGTCGGCTGATCGCGCGCCGTACGCGCACCGTCTGGCTGGCCGGCCGCGCGTCGCCCCAGCTCGACGCCGCCGCCGAGCAGCTGCGTACCCAGGGCGCGGACGTCCGCACCGTCGACTTCGACGCGCTCGACCCGGGCTCGCACGCGGAGGTGCTCGGCAAGGTCTTCGCGGAGGGCGACATCGACATGACGCTCCTCGCCTTCGGCGTCCTCGGCGACCAGGCGCACGACGAGGCCGATCCGCCCGCCGCCGTCAGGGTCGCGCAGACCAACTACACGGGCGCGGTCTCGGCCGGTCTGGTGTGCGCGGCGGCGATGCAGACGCAGGGGCACGGTTCGCTGGTGGTGCTGTCGTCGGTGGCCGGCGAGCGGGCGCGGCGCGCCAATTTCATCTACGGGTCGAGCAAGGCGGGCCTGGACGCGTTCGCGCAGGGGCTCGGGGACGCGATGTACGGCACCGGTGTGCATGTGATGGTCGTGCGGCCCGGCTTCGTACGTACGAAGATGACGGCCGGGCTGGAGGAGACGCCGCTGGCCACCACGCCGGAGGCGGTGGCGGCGGCCGTGGAACTGGGGCTGCGGCGCCGCTCGGAGACGGTGTGGGTGCCGGGGGCGCTGCGGGTGGCGATGTCGCTGCTGCGGCATCTGCCGAGGCCGCTGTTCCGGCGGCTGCCGGTCTGACTGCCCTGCCGGGAGGCCGTGGGTGCTACTTGCGCAGGGACGAGGTCGCGGGCAGGTCGACGGGGGTGCTCTGCGAGGGCACTCCCGTGATCTCCGTACCGCCGCCGAAGGCGTACTCGTGCAACATCCGCCACACGCCGTCGGGGCCCTGCTCGTAGAGGCCGAACGAAGCGCAGCTCCAGCGTGCCGTGTAGTCGGCCAGCTCCTCGTACGCCCGGTCCATCGCCTCCTCGGAGATGCCGTGCGCGACGGTCACATGGGGGTGGTACGGGAACTGCAGCTCGCGCACCAGCGGTCCGGACGCGTCCCTGACCCGCTTCTGGAGCCAGGTGCAGGCCGAGCCGCCCTCGACGACCTGGACGAAGACGACCGGTGACAGCGGGCGGAAGGTGCCCGTGCCGTAGAGCCGCATCGGGAAGGGGCGGCCGACGGTGGCGACCGAGGCGAGGTGGGCCTCGATGGTGGGCAGCGTCGCGGCGTCGACCTCCGTCGGCGGCAGGAGCGTGACGTGCGTGGGAATGCCGTGCGCGGCGGGATCACCGAAGCCCGCACGGCGCTCCTGGAGCAGGCTGCCGTACGGCTCCGGGACCGCGATCGAAACGCCGAGCGTTACGGTCCCCACGTCGTTCTCCTCAGTCCGTGTGTGTGCGGGTGGTGCGGGTGAAGCGGTGGTGCGTCCGTGCCGGTACGGCCGGGGTGTGGCCGATTCCGTCCCCGCGCCAGTGTGACGCTCGCACCGCCCGGCTGGCCAGGGTCCTTGGTCAGCAGTACGCGGGCGGCGCGCATGCGGTATGGGTCCGGGCGGCCGACCGGGGCGGGCGGGCCGTGACCGGCGGGCCCGCCCCGATGCCGTTCCGATGCCGCTCGGGTGCTGCTCAGTGCTTCGCGGGCAGGAAGCCGATCCGGTCGTACGCCTGGGCAAGCGTCTCCGCGGCGACCGCGCGGGCCTTCTCGGCGCCCTCGGCCAGGATCGAGTCCAGCGTCTCCGGATCGTCGAGATATTCCTGCGTACGGCTCCGGAAAGGTGTGACGAAGTCGACCATGGCCTCGGCCAGATCCACCTTCAGGGCGCCGTAACCCTTGCCCTCGTACCGCTGCTCAAGATCCACGATGCTCGTGCCCGTGAGCGTCGAGTAGATCGTGAGGAGATTGCTGATGCCCGGCTTGGCCTCGGCGTCGAAGCGGATCTCGGTGCCCGTGTCGGTGACGGCGCTCTTGATCTTCTTCGCCGTGACCTTGGGGTCGTCGAGCAGGTTGACCAGGCCCTTCGGCGCGGACGCCGACTTGCTCATCTTGATCGACGGGTCCTGGAGGTCGTAGATCTTCGCGACCTCCTTGACAATGTGCGGCTTCGGGACCGTGAACGTGCTTCCGAAGCGGGTGTTGAACCGCTCGGCGAGGTCACGTGTCAGCTCGACGTGCTGGCGCTGGTCCTCGCCGACCGGGACCGAGTCCGCCTGGTAGAGCAGGATGTCGGCGACCTGGAGGATCGGGTACGTGAAGAGTCCGACGGTGGCGCGGTCGGCGCCCTGTCTGGCCGACTTGTCCTTGAACTGCGTCATGCGGGAGGCCTCGCCGAAGCCCGTCAGACAGTTCATCACCCAGCCGAGCTGGGCGTGTTCGGGCACATGACTCTGGATGAACAGGGTGCAGCGCTGCGGATCGAGACCGGCGGCGAGGAGCTGCGCCGCCGCAAGCCTGGTGTTGGCTCGCAGGTCGGCGGGCTCCTGCGGAATGGTGATCGCGTGCAGATCCACGACCATGTAGAACGCGTCGTGGGTTTCTTGCAGCGCCACATACTGCCGGATCGCACCGAGGTAGTTCCCGAGATGGAACGAGCCTGCGGTGGGCTGGATACCGGAGAGCGCGCGAGGACGAGTGGCCATGAGGAACATTCTCTCAGGTGGCGCCGACAGGTCGGGACAGGCCGGGAACCGATCTGCGGTGAGCGGTGTATCAAAGGCGTGAGGACACGGGAGGGGACCCTGGAGGGGGGCCGCATCCTGACGGTTGCGGATGAGTCGGCTGTGATCGCGCGTGTGCGTTCCGGGGAGCGGGAGGCGTACGCGGAGCTGGTGCGCGCGTATACGGGGATCGCGCTCCGGGTGGCGGTGGCCTGCGGCGCGGGTGCGGATGCGGAGGACGTGGTGCAGTCCGCGTTCATCAAGGCGTATCTGTCCCTGGGGAGCTTCAAGGACGGTGCGCCGTTCCGGCCCTGGCTGATACGGATCGTCGCCAACGAGACAAGGAACACCGTCCGGTCGGCGGTCCGGCTGCGGGCCGTGACGGGGCGCGAGGCGGCGCTGCTGCGGGGTGAGCCTCGGATACCGGACTCGGCGGATCCCGCGGTGGCCGCGATGGAGGAGGAGCGGAGCGCCGAGCTGTGGGCGGCGCTCGACGAGCTGAGCGACGACCACCGCGATGTGGTGGCGTGCCGCTATCTGCTGGAGATGAACGAGGCGGAGACGGCGGAGACGCTGGGCTGGCCGCGGGGCACGGTGAAATCCCGGCTGAGTCGGGCGTTGAAGCTGATGGGCGGGCTGTTGGCGTCGGAGTCGGGATCGGGATCGGGATCGCGATTGGAGAAGGGAGGAGGTGAGGGGCATGGCTGACGGTGAGCGCGAAGACCTGCCGGAGGAATTGCGGGCGCTTGGGCGCGGAATACGGATCCCGGATGTCGACGGCGGGACGATGGCCGAGCGTGTGCTGGCCCAGCTCCTCGCCGACGCGGCGCCCGTCCCGTCGACGCCGGACCCGGTGCCCGCCCCGGCTCGCGCGGCGCGGCTCCGCCGTCTGCTGCGCCGCAGATGGCGCGTGCTGGCGGCCGGGCTCTCGGGGCTGCTGGTCGTGCTGGTCCTGACGCCGCCGGTGCGGGCGGCGGTGGCCGACTGGTTCGACTTCGGTGGGGTCGAGGTGCGGTACGACCCGAAGGCGACGCCCGGTCCGGACGCGCGGGTGCCGGGCTGCGCCGATCCGATGCCGATCGGGGAGGTGGAGCGGGGGGCGGGATTCAGACCGCGGATCCCGGCCGAGTTCGGAGCGCCCGACCAGGTGTCGCTGGAGATGGTGTCGGCGGGGCGTCCGGTGGTGAGTCTGTGCTGGACGGACTCCGGCGGGCGGACGATACGGCTGGACGAGTTCCCGGCCGGCCTGGATCCCGCGTTCTCGAAGCAGATACGGCAGATGCCGGAGTGGGTGCCTCTCCATGCCGGGGAGTTGGACGAGTCGACGGGCCTGTGGTTCGCCGATCCTCATCTGCTGCGGTTCCGGATGCTCGACGCCCAGGGTGCGGGCTGGACCCAGTCGGCGCGGACGGCGGGTCCCACGTTGCTGTGGGAGGACGGCGGACCGGGCGGGAGCGCCGAGGAACGGCTGACGCTGCGGCTGGAGGGCATGGCGTCGTTGGAGCGCGCGAAGGCGGTCGCGGAGTCGATGCCGTGACTCCGTGCCCCTGATTCGTGCCCTGATTCGTATCCCTGGTTCGTGCCCTGATTTCCGTGCCGGGGAATCGGGAACCGGTCCGGCTCGGGCGGTGTACAGGAAGTGACGCGAAGGCGGTCCGGACGGTCCGGGCCCGGCGTCGGCAGGGGGAATCATGCGACTGCTACGCACGAGCACGGTCCGACGGCTCGCGGCCCTGATCGCGGTGACGGCGCTGACCTGGGTGTCCGCCCCGAGCGCGGTGGCCGGTGGCCCGACCAGCGTGCTGGTCACCTCCCCGGAAAGCGCGGAGACGGCCTCGCTCTACTACAGCGACATGGAGTACGAGGCGCTGTCGAAGCAGCTCGACGGCCAGGATATGGGGTCGCTCCCGGAGGGCCAGGAGAAGCGTCCGTCGTCCCTGGACTCGGCGGTGGGGTCCCGGCTGATCAATGTGACATGGCTGGCCCACGATGTACGGCCGTGGCGGCTGGACCGGGTGTATCCGAGCGCGGACACCTCGACGGTATGGATACACACGTCGACGGACATGCCGGGGACGGAGAGCGGGATCTGGCACAAGGCGAAGCAACCGACCGCTCTGCGGGCCCTGTTGAAGAAGATCGGCGTCATGGGCGAGAAGCAGGGCCACGGGGTCGGTGCGGAGGTGCCGCCTCCGTGGGCGACGGACGACACGACAGCGGCGGCGGCGGCTGAACCTCCCGCGACGGACCCGACGCAGGGCCCCGCGGAGCGGACCGCGCCGTCCGAGGCTTCTGCTGGCGGCACGGACGGCTGGTGGTGGGCGATACCGGCGCTGGGGGCCGGCGTGGTGCTGGGGCTGGTGCTGCGTCCGCTGGCGGGGCGGCTGCCCCGGCCGCCGTTCGGACGGGGCGGGGACAGGCCGGATGGGGGTCCCCGCCGGCAGCTGCTGGACATGTGATCCAAGCTGGGCCCGCCTGCGGGGTTGTCTCCCGGGGCACGCCGAGGGCAAGGTTTCTTCGTCCACACTGGCGAGTGACGATAGAAACAGGGGCACCACCCCGCCCTGACCGGATGGTTTGTCTCGACCGATCGGAGAACCCGTGACGACAACGGACCGTGCCATCGCCTCCTCGGAGGCGCACAGCGCGCACAACTACCACCCGCTGCCCGTCGTCGTCGCCACGGCGGACGGCGCGTGGATGACCGACGTCGAGGGGCGCCGCTTCCTCGACATGCTCGCCGGCTACTCGGCGCTCAACTTCGGCCATGGCAACCGACGTCTCATCGACGCCGCCAAGGCCCAGTTGGATCGGGTGACGCTCACCTCGCGGGCGTTCCACCACGACCGGTTCGCCGACTTCTGCACCCAGCTCGCCGAGTTGTGCGGCATGGAGATGGTGCTGCCGATGAACACGGGCGCGGAGGCGGTGGAGACCGCCGTTAAGACAGCCCGCAAGTGGGGCTATCGGACAAAGGGGGTACCGGACGGCACAGCGAAGATCATCGTCGCGGCGGACAACTTCCACGGTCGTACGACCACGATCATCAGCTTCTCCACCGACGAGGAGGCCCGCGCGGACTACGGGCCGTACACGCCGGGCTTCGAGATCGTTCCGTACGGGGATCTGGCCGCGCTAGACGCCGCCATGACGGACAACACCGTCGCCGTCCTGCTGGAGCCGATCCAGGGCGAGGCGGGGGTGCTGGTGCCGCCGCCGGGCTATCTGGCGGGCGTGCGTGAGCTGACCCGGGCCCGGAATGTGCTCTTCATCGCCGACGAGATCCAGTCCGGCCTGGGCCGGACCGGAAAGACCTTCGCGTGTGAGCACGAGGGCGTGGTGCCCGACATGTATGTGCTGGGCAAGGCGCTCGGCGGCGGGGTGGTGCCGGTGTCGGCCGTGGTGTCGTCGGCCGAGATCCTCGGGGTGTTCCGGCCCGGGGAGCACGGCTCGACGTTCGGCGGGAATCCGCTGGCGTGTGCGGTGGCCCTTGAGGTGATCGCGATGCTGCGCACCGGTGAGTATCAGCAGCGGGCGGCGGAGCTGGGCGATCATCTCCACCACGAGCTGGGGCTGATGACGACCAGTGGCGCGGTCGAGGCGGTGCGCGGCCGGGGGCTCTGGGCGGGGGTGGACATCTCCCCGTCGTACGGCACGGGCCGGGAGATCTCCGAGAAGCTGATGGCTCGGGGTGTGCTGGTGAAGGACACCCATGGGTCGACGATCCGGATCGCTCCGCCGCTGGTGATCAGCAAGGAGGACCTGGACTGGGGCCTGGAGCAGTTGCGGGCGGTTCTGGCCCGGTAGGCGTCGGGGCCGGGGCGGTGGTCGGCGCAGCCGGCCACCGGTCCTACAGGATGACGTGCGGGAGGAAGCGGGCGTACTCGTCCGTGATCAGGCCCGACGATTCGCGGATGCCGAGGCCCGCCGCCTCGTTCTCGACGACCCAGGCGCCGAGTACGACGCGGTTGCCGTCGAAGTCGGGCAGTGCCGCCAACGCTTGGTAGCAGCAAGCCTCTTGGCGCACGACCGGGGCGTGGCCGGGCTCGTGGACGGTGACTCCGGCGCCCTCGCGGCCGAGCAGGGGCTTGGAGACGTAGCCGCCGGTGTGAGCGAGTTCGCGGGGCCCGTCGAGATAGGCGGGCAGCAGATTCGGGTGGTCCGGGTTGAGTTCCCAGAGGATGGCCAGCAGTGCCTTGTTGGAGAGCAGCATCTTCCAGGCGGGCTCTATCCAGCAGGTGCTGCCGGTGCCACCGCCGTTGTCGAGCGTGTCGAGCACCTGGGGGCCGAAGCGGTCCGTGGTCAGCCACTCCCAGGGATACAGCTTGAAGCAGCTGCGGATGAAGCGCAGCCGTTCGTCCACGAAACGGCCGGTCAGTTTGTCCCAGCCGATCTGTTCGACGGACAGGGCCTCGGTGTCGAGGCCCGCCTGCTGGGCCGTCTCCCGCAGATAGGCGACGGTCATCAGGTCCTCGCCCAGCTCGTCGCCGTCGGAGTGCGCGAAGTGCAGGGGACCGGGAGGGAGGAGGTGGGCCTGGCGGCGCCAGGCTTCGACGAGCCGCTCATGGAGGGAGTTCCACTGGTCGGCGCCGGGGAAGCGCTCCTCCATCCAGAACCACTGCGGGCTGGCGGCCTCGACCAGGGAGGTGGGGGTGTCGGCGTTGTACTCCAGCATCTTGGCCGGGCCGGTACCGTCGTAGCGGAGGTCGAACCGGCCGTAAATGGACGGCAGTTCGTCCCGCCGGTGCCAGGACTCGGCGATCAGAGCGGCCAGTCGGCCGTCGGTGATGCCGAGATCGGCGAAGCGGTCGCTCTTCACGATGTGCTCGGCGGCGGCGAGGCACATCGCGTGCAGTTCCTCCACGACGACTTCGAGGGCCTCGACCTCGGGAAGGGAGAAGACGTAGTAGGCGCTCTCGTCCCAGTACGGACGCAGGGAGTCGTCCGGATAGCGGGTGAGCGGATAGACGAGTCCCTGTTCCTCGACCGTCTGCTGCCAGCCGGGGCGGGGCTCGATGGTCCGACGCTCCATCATCGCGCGCTGACGCCCGCTCAGCCGCCGCCGGTGCCCGAGCAGCCGAAGCCGCCGCGGTCGACCGCCGACTTGTCGAAACTGCCGTCGTGGACGCGGCCGTTGCTGCTCTTGCCGCCGTAGTAGTACGAGCCGGAGCCGCTGCTGTCGCAGTCGGAGCTGGACAGTTCCTCATAGGTGTTCCGGTCGGCGCAGCGCCGGTCCGGTTCCGAACTGCAGGAGGTGACCGTCAGTGCGAGTATCCCCATGCCGCCGAGCACCACTGCGCTCGACCGGAACCTGCGTTGTTTTACGGCGGCCATGGCCCCGTCCTCCCCCGTCTGCGGTCGATCCGTCGACCCCGTCAATCCCGTGCTCGCCGCACACATTAGATGCCTGGCCGCCATGTCGGACAAGGCGGTCCGTCAACTCTCGCCAACTGCCTTCCTTTTGGGCTCTTTGACATGATCTGCGCGCCCGGTTCGGTCTCCGCGCCGGGGCCGGAGCCGGGAGGTTAATCGTTGTCGTCGCGATCACCCCTTCAGGCAGGATGCGGAGACTCGCCCCATACGAGGAGAACAGACCATGTCTGCTGTACCCGCCGTTCCCGCCGACCCGACCGTGATCCACCCGATGCCCGGTCAGCCACGGGTGGTGCTGCTGAAACCGCTGATCAAGTCGGAGTTGATCGACGTAGGCGACTTCTCGTACTACGACGACCCGGACGAGCCGACGGCGTTCGAGACACGGAACGTGCTCTACCACTACGGGCCGGAGAAGCTGGTCATCGGGAAGTACTGCGCGCTGGGTGAGGGGGTGCGGTTCATCATGAACGGCGCCAATCACCGGATGGACGGCCCGTCGACGTTCCCCTTCCCGATCATGGGCGGTTCGTGGAGCGAGCACTTCGATCTCATCAGCGGGCTGCCCGGCCGGGGTGACACGGTGGTGGGCAACGACGTCTGGTTCGGCTACCGCAGCATGGTCATGCCCGGTGTCCGGATCGGCCATGGAGCGGTGATCGCCTCGGGTGCGGTCGTCGTGGACGACGTACCGGACTACGGCATCGTCGGCGGCAATCCCGCCAAGCTCATCCGCCGCCGCTACGACGACGCGGACGTCGACCGGCTGCTGTCGATCGCCTGGTGGGACTGGCCGATCGAGCACATCACCACGCACCTGCGCACGATCATGTCGGGCAGCGTCGACGCGCTGGAGGCAGCCGCCCCACCGGCCACCACCGCCTAGAGCCGACCGGTCTCAGTGCAGGTCGGACCCGAGGGCGCGGAGGGCGCGCTCGATCTCGGACTTCGGGAACGGGGTCCGCTTGCTCTCCTCGAGGAGACGGCGGAAGAAGTCCCCCAGCACGTGCGCTGATCGCGCGTGCCGGTCGAGGAGTGCGGCGGCGTCGGCCCGTACGTACTCGGGACGCCGGCCGGCCGCCCAGTCGCGCAGGAAGCGGGCGTGCTCGGCATTGTCGCGCTCGTCGTCGAGCAAATGGTGACGGATGAGATGGGTCGTGGTGTAGCAGCGGTCGTACGAGAGGTGGTCGGTGAGGAAGTCCACTGCCGGTGGGGCGAGTTCGAAGCGCGAGCTGAGGGCGAGCCCGAAGTCGGCGAAGTAGATCAGCCGCCCGTCGGTCAGGACGTTGCGGAAGTGCGCGTCGAAGTGGACGAGGCCGCGCGCGCTCATGAAGTCGGCGCCCCGGGTCAGGGCGTCCTCGACCCAGGCGTACGGCGACACCTCCGACGCCGGCGGGGCGACGGCCCGCTGGTCGGCCAGCCAGGTACTGAGCGTCTGCGGCACGTACTCCAGGAACAGGACCAGGCCGGCCGTCGACGCGCCGATGGCCTCCAGCCGACGGCGTACGGCGGGCGAGCCGTCCCAGTGCGCGACGGCCTTGTCGAGACCGCCGAACTCGTCCAGGAAGCCGTCGGGGCTGGAGTCGGGCAGGACGCGCCAGTGGTACAGCAGCGGAAAGCCCGCGTAGGCGTCGCCGTCGCCGATGACCCAGTTGGTGGTCATGATGTGCGCGGCGAGTTCACGCCAGGCGCCGAACCCGGAGGAGCCGATGCCGTATTGGTAGAAGAGCGGCAGCTCGAAGAGGTTGGCGGTCGAGTGCATGTGCTCCGGCCGCAGTTCGAGGTCGGTCAGCGGGATGCGTTTGACGAAGACACGCGTCCCTTCGACGTCCAGCTCCGCCGACCGCCCGCCGACGCCGGACCCGAGCGGGGCGGCCCCGGCCACGACCTCGGCGAGCCGACGGTCGCTGAGCAGGGAGAGCGCGGTACCAACAGCCCCGTGGGCGGCCCGCCGGGCGCCACGCAGGTCACGCGCGTCTCGTACGTCACGTACGTCATGTGCGTCGCGTGCGGTCTGTGTCTGCGTGTCGTACGGCGCATCCGGGGTGTTCATCGTCGGTTCCTCGGCTCCTTGTCGGTTCCGCATCGGGCCGGGGTCATGGCAGCACCCGGCAGAGCGCGTCCAGCGCGCCCGCCCACGCGCTGTCCGTCGGGGCGCCGTAGCCGATGACCAGTGCGTCGCGGCCCGGGGCGACCGACGGGTGCCGGAAGCCGGAGAGGCCCTGGATCGCCAGGCCCTGCCAGGCCGCCGCCTCGATCATGGAGCGTTCGTCGGTGCCCGGCGGGAGTTCCACCACCGCGTGCAGCCCGGCGGAGATACCGGTCACCCGGCACTCCGGCGCGTGCTCGGCCAGCGCCTCCACGAGCTGGTCGCGCCGCCGGCGGTAGCGCAGCCGCATGGACCGTACGTGACGGTCGTAGGCACCGCAGGAGATGAACTCGGCGAGCGTGAGCTGGTCCATCGCGCTCGGCACGGCCGCGACCTCGCCCTTCGCCTCGATCACCTCCCCCACCAGCGCCCTGGGCAGCACCATCCACGCGAGCCGCAGCCCCGGGGCGAGGGACTTGCTCGCCGTGCCCAGGTACACCACCCGCTCCGGGTCCAGGCCCTGAAGCGCACCGACGGGCTGGCGGTCGTAGCGGAACTCCCCGTCGTAGTCGTCCTCCAGGATCAGCCCGCCCGCGCCCCGCGCCCAGTCCACCACCGCCGCACGCCGGTCGGGATGGAGCGCGGCACCGGTCGGGAACTGGTGGGCCGGAGTCATCAGCACCGCGTCGACGCCACGCAATCCGCCCGGTCCGGAGGACAACTCCTCGGTGCGCGTGCCGAGTTCGTCGAGGGCAAGCGCGGGGGTGCGCAGCCCGGCGGCCGTCAGGATGTCGCGGTGGAAGTCGAGCCCGTACGACTCGACCGCCACCGCCGCCCGCCCCTTCCCGGCAGCCCTCCCGGCAGCCCTCCCGGCGGCCTTCCCCGCAGCCCTCCCCCGGCGGGCCACGAGCACCTGGGCCATCAGCGACAGGCCGTGGACGAACCCTGAGCAGAGGACGACCCGCTCCGGGGCGGCGTACACCCCGCGCGTCCGGGCCAGATAGTCGGCGAGGACGGTACGCAGTTCGACGCGCCCCAACTGGTCGCCGTAGTCGAACGCGTCGTTCGGCGCGGCGGTCAGCGCCCGGCGGGAGGCGGCGAGCCATTCGGCGCGCGGAAAGGAGCCGAGGTCAGGCGTGCCGGCCCGCAGATTGTGCGTGGGCCGACGATGTACCGGCCGGGCCGGCGGTCCGCCAGGGGCGGTCTTCGTACGCGGCTCGGCCCGCCGGGCGACCCGCGTCCCCGAGCCCTGCCGCGCCGTGAGCCACCCTTCGGCGACGAGTTCGGCGTACGCGTCGGCCACGGTGTTGCGCGCCAGGCCCAGATCGGCGGCGAGCGTACGGGACGAGGGCAGGCGGGTGCCGGGCGTCAGCCTCCCCGTACGGACGGCTTCGCGCAGGGCGTCCATCAGCCCCGTACGGAGCCCGGGACCGCGCAGTTCGAGATGGAGATCGGCGCCGACCGTGACGGCGGTGACCCGCCGCTCGCCGCCCGCCGCATTGGCCCACGCATCCGTCATGGAAATGGACCATACAGCTGTGCCACCGGGCGCGTAGCGTCATACGCATGACCACGAACGAGAGCGACCGGAACAGCGCCGACCACACCCACCAGCACGACCGCGTCCCCGAACACGAGCCGCGCCTGCCCTGGGCGAAGCTCGCGCCCGACGTCTCCAAGGCGATGTTCGGCCTTGAGAAGGCAGTCCGGCACGGCATCGACCCGGTGGTGTACGAACTGGTGAAGATCCGCGCCTCGCAGCTCAACCACTGCGCCTTCTGCCTGGACATGCACACGAAGGACGCGCTGGCCGCCGGGGAGTCGGTGGAGCGGATCGTCCAGCTCAGCGCCTGGCAGGAGTCGCGCCACTTCTACTCGGCGAAGGAGCTGGCGGCGATCGAGCTGACCGAGGCGGTCACCGTGCTGACGGACGGCTTCGTGCCGGACGCGGTGTACGAGCGGGCGGCGGCGCACTTCGAGGAGACCGAACTCGCCTATCTGATCGCGGCGATCACCGTCATCAACTCGTGGAACCGCTTCGCGGTGACGACCCGGATGGTCCCCGGCCACTACACCCCGGGGACGCGCAAGTGACGACGCCCGACCTGGTGACGGCGTTCCGGGCGCTGCACCACGACCGGGCCGCCGAGGACCCGCTCGTCCTGCCGGGGCCGTGGGACGCGGGCAGCGCGCGCGTCTTCGCGGAGGCCGGTTTCCCGGCGCTCGCCACGCCGAGCGCGGGGGTCGCGGCGTCGCTCGGTTACGAGGACGGCGCCACCCCGCCGGACGAGATGTTCGCGGCGGTGGCCCGTATCGTCCGGGCCGTCTCCGGCTCGGGTTCGGGCTCCGGCTCGGGCTCGGGCTCGGGCTCTGACTCCAGCTCCTCCAGCTACACGCCCGTGCCCGTCAGCGCCGACATCGAGGGCGGTTACGGACTGGCCCCGGCCGAGCTGGTCGCGCGCCTCCTCGACACGGGCGCCGTGGGCTGCAACCTGGAGGACTCCGCCGACGGCGGCCTCAAGGACCCGCACCGGCACGCGGACTGGCTGGCGGAGGTCCGGGCGGCGGCCGGGGACCGCCTGTTCATCAACGCCCGCGTCGACACCTTCATCCGTGGCGTGAGCGACCCGGCGGAGGCGATCTCCCGTGCCCGGCTGTATGTGGCCGCCGGCGCGGACTGCGTGTACCCGATCGCCGCCCCGCCGGAGGCGATCCCGGCACTCCGGGCGGGCATCGAGGGCCCCATCAACGTCGGGGCGGCACCGGCCGGTGCGGCGGAACTGTCGGAGCTGGGCAAGCTCGGCGCCACGCGCATCACCTTCGGTCCGGGGCTCCAGCGGCAGGCGATGGCGGCGGTACGGGAGGGCGCGGGGCGGCTGCGTTCCTGAGCCCGAGCCGCGCGACATCAGGCGGCAGGCGGCAGGCAACAAGCACCGTACGAACCGATCCCCGGCAGGCGACCGTCTACCGGGGATCCGCCATGCCTGGCACCCCGCCATATCTGCCCATCCCGGACAGTGACCTTGAGAGAGCGCTCTCCCACCCACGCGGGCATCAACTCCCCTGGATATGGCGCTACTTGACGGCCCCTGCCACAGCTATTGACACCTCTGCGGCCCACTCCTACGTTCACGGTCAGAGAGCGCTCTCTGACGTGATCAAGGATCAAGGAACCCCCAATTCCTCAGATTGGAGTGCCGTGCTCCACAGACCCTCCCGCACCCCACGCACCCCCCGCACCGCCAGCACCCCCCGCCCCGCCCCATCCCTCCGAAAGGGACTGGCGTCCTGGCGTCGACGCGTCGTCGCCCTGGCCCTCGTCGCGCTCACCGCGTCGCTGCTCCAGGCCAACATGAGCAGCGCGAGCACCGACACCGTCTCGGCCGGCAAGGCCGCGTCGGGCACCAAGGGCGCCGCTGTCGTCCGGGTGTCGGAGTTCCTCGCCGAATGCCCCTACAGCCACCGCCTCCCGGACGACCCGATCGTCTTCCCCGGGCTGCCCGGCGCCTCGCACATGCACAGCTTCTTCGGCAACGACACCACCAACGGCCGCTCCGACGTCAACAGCCTGGCGAAGGGGCGCAGCACGTGCTCGCCGAAGGAAGACCTCTCGTCGTACTGGGTCCCGACCCTGTACGACGGCACGAAGGAGGTGGAGCCGACCGGCACCACCTTCTACTACCTGGGTGAAGGCGTACGGGACGACATCATCGCCCAGACCCAGCCGCTGCCGTACGGACTGCGGATCGTGGCGGGCAACGCCAAGGCGACCGGCCCCAACGACAACACGCGGGCGCGCTGGTCGTGTCTGCACCACGGCGAGGTCAACCCGTCGACCGACTTCGTCAACTGCCCGGCGGGCGCGATGCTGGAGTCGTATCTGGACTTCCCGCAGTGCTGGAACGGCCGGGATCTCGACTCGGCGGACCACAAGAGCCATATGTCGTACCCGGTGGCGGGCGCCTGCCCGTCGACCCACCCGGTGCCGGTGCCGAAGTTGCGGCAGGTGCTGAGGTATCCGGTCAACGGCGATCCGGCCCGGCTCTCGCTCGCCTCGGGCCGCGGCTACACGATGCACGGCGACTTCTTCAACGTCTGGCCCGCGGCGGAGATGGAGCGGCGGGTACGTGACTGCATCCGTCCCATCATCAAGTGCGGTGCGAACGGAGTGCCTTCCTGACGGACCGGTCTGATCCTGTCCGGGACCGCGCAGTCCCGGACAGGCGTCCGGTCCACCCACCACACCCCCGAGGACTCCCCATGAAGGCGGTACACGCTACGGCGGCGGCACTCGTCGCCCTCCTGGTGGCGACGGGCTGCTCGTCCACCCCGGAGCCGACGACGGACTCGCCCGCGAAGCCGACCCCCGTGAGCACCTCCAGCACCTCCAGCACCCCCACCGCCTCCGGCACCCCCGGCACCCTCTCCGGTGCGACCGACGCCGCGTGGCTCCAGCTCATGACCCCCATGAACGAGGGCGCGGTCGAGCTGCTGACGATGGCCGCCGACCGGACCACCGACCCCGGGCTGCGGAGCTGGGCGAACGACCTGGCCGCCGCGCATCGCGCCGAACTCGGCCGGATGCGCCCGCTGTTGAAGGAGCTGGGCCTCCCGGGCACGAACGTCCACGAGGGCCATGAGATGCCCGGCATGGTGACGCCCGGCGATCTCGCCCAGGCGCGCGCCGCCAAGGGCGCGGCCTTCGAGAAGGTCTTCGTCACACAGATCCGCGAGCACCTGGAGCACTCCGCGCGCGTGTCCCGCTCCGAGGTCGACGCGGGCAGCGAGGCGGCGGCCAAGAAGCTCGCCGCCGCGCTGGTCGAGGCGAGGCGGGGCGAACTCGACGGCCTGAAGCGGGTCGCCGCGTAGGCCGTGTCCACGGCGCCGCCCGCGGCGCCGCGCAGCGCGGCCCCGACAGCCCCCGGGGACCCACTCGGGGCGCCGAGTACCAACCGGTATAAAGGCTGCATGACTGCCGACGTCTCCCCGCCCGCGCGCCCGACCCTGGAGGACGTGGCCGCCGTCGCAGGCGTCTCACGCGCCACCGTGTCCCGGGTGATCAACGGGGCGCCGACGGTGGATCCGGCGCTGCGCCGAATCGTCGAGGAGGCCATCGCGACCACGCGCTACGTGCCGAACCGCGCCGCGCGCTCCCTGGTGACCCGCCGCACCGACTCGATCGCGCTGGTGGTCTCCGAGCAGGAACGGCGGCCGGTGGCCGAGCCGTTCGTGGGCCGGATGTTCTCGGACCCGTACTTCGGCCGGGTCGTGGGAGGGCTGCTCGACGTACTGCGGCCGGCCGGTGTCCAGATGGTACTGATGCTGGCGGACGACGCCGCCTCGCGCGACCAGTTGCTCTCGTATCTGCGCCAGGGCCACGTCGACGGCATCGTCCTGATCTCGTCGCACGCCGGTGATCCCCTGCCCCGGCTGGTCCACGAGACCCGGCTGCCCGCCGTGCTGGCGGGCCGGCCCGGACAGCCGTCGCCGCTCACGTACGTCGAGGCGGACCAGGCGGCGGGCGCGCGGCTGGCCGCCGGGCATCTGGCGGGGCTGGGGCGGCGCAGGATCGGTACGGTCGCGGGGCCGCAGGACATGCCGGCGGGACAGGAACGGCTCGAAGGCTTCCGGGCGGCGATGGCCACGTACGGCATCGAGGACGTGGCGGTCGCGGAAGGCGACTTCACCCACACGGGCGGCGCGGCGGCGATGCGGCGCCTGCTGGCCGAACACCCGGATCTGGACGGGGTGTTCATCGCGTCCGACCTGATGGCGCTGGGGGCGCTGCCGGTACTGCTCCGGGCGGGCAGACAGGTGCCCGACGAGGTGGCGGTGGTGGGCTTCGACGACAGCAACGCGGCGCTGACCTGCGATCCGGCACTGACGACGGTACGTCAGCCGGTCGAGGAGATGTCCTCGGAGATGGCCAGGCTGCTGCTGAAGCAGATCGCCTCGCCGGGCAGCAGTCCACTGCCGTCGATGATCTTCACACCGACGCTGGTGGTACGGGAGTCGGCGTAACGCCCTCGACACGCCGCGCCCCAGCCCCGGTGATCCGTTCAGTCGTTCAGTCGTTCAGGCATTCAAGCGCTCAGGCGCTCAGGCGCTCCGGCCGTGCCGTTCCTCGTCCTGCAGCGCGGCGGCCTCCTGCGACAGCCGTGTTGCCTGGAGAAGGCTCAGTCCCGGCTCGGCGTCCCGGAGCGCCTTCACCGCCTGTACGGAGTCGGCGCGCCCCTTCACCCCCGCCTCCGCGATCTTCCGGCGCGCCCAGCTCCCGCGCAGCTCGGCGTCGGTGGTCTCCCGGGCCGCGGCGAGCAGTGCGGCGGCCCGCTCCAGCCCCGGCCGCTCCTCGGGACTGGCGGTCTTCAACGCCTGGTCGACCGCCTCGGCGATCTCGTCGGCCTCGCGCACGACGAGAACCGTGAACTCTTCTTTGTCCTGCCCGAATAGCTTCATCTTTGGATCCTGTCCTTCGCGTATCCGCGCTCTCAAGAGAGTTGAGCCAGTTCTGAGGTACGCACCCGCACGGACGGCCCGGACGGCCCGGAGCCGGTGAGCCCTCCGGGCCGTCCGTGCGGGTGCGACGGGTTACTTCTTCGGGAGCCAGGCCTCCCACGTCGCCTTGTTCTCCTTGACCCACTTCTCGGCCGCGTCCGGGCCGCTCATCTTGTCCTTGGCGATCGCCTTCGCGACCTCGTTCTGCTCCTCGGTGCTCCACTTGAAGTTCTTGATGAACTCGGCGGCGTCACCGCCGTCCTTCGCGAAGTCCGCGTTGAGGTACTTCTGGAGCGGGGTGTTGGCGTACGCGCAGTCCGTCGCCGTCTCCGGGACGTTGCAGCCCTCCTCGTACGCGGGCAGCTTCACCTCGACCAGGTCGATGTCCGCGTTGAGCCACTGCGGGTCCCACCAGTAGGTGATGAAGGGCTCCTTGTCGCGGTACTTCTGCTGGATCTCCTTGATCTGGGCGGCCTCGTTGCCCGTTTCCTTGATCTTGAGATTCAGCTTGAGGTTCTTGACCAGGTGCTCGTCGTACGTGGTGTACGAGGGTGCCGCGCCGAGGAACTCGCCCATGTCGCCGCTGTTCGCGGAGCTGAAGTCCTTGGTGAACTTGTTGAGCTTCGTCGCGTCCGTGACCTCGGGGTTGGCGTCCGCGTAGTACTTCGGGACGAACCAGCCGATGTGACCGATGACGCCGAGGTCGCCGCCCTTGACGATGGTCTTCTTGTCCTCGATGTAGAGCTTTTCCTTCTTCGGCGAGCCGCCCCAGTCCTCAAGGATGGCGTCGGCCTTGCCGTTGTTGAGCGCGTCGAAGGCGACCGGCTCGTCGAGCTGCTGGAGCTCGACCTTGACGTCCAGCTCCTGCTCCATGATGACCTTGGCGACCTCGGCGTTGGCGCGCGCGCCGACCCAGGAGGGCACGGTCAGGGTGATCTCGTCGGACGCCGACTTGGACTCGGTATCGGCGGCGCACGCGCTGAGCGCGAGCATGCCGAGCGCGCCGACTCCGGCGACCAGGGTGGTGCTTATCCGCTTGCTGTGGTTCACGTCGTTGTTCTTTCTGTCGCGGTTTCAGTTATGGATTCAGTTGTGGATTCAGCTGTCGGTGCGGGTGTCGGTGCGGGTGTCGGGGAGCCCACGGCGTGTTCACACCAGGGCGCGTTCCTTCGCCGCCGCGCTCGGCTGCGAGATCCGGTCCAGCAGCAGCCCCAGGCACACGATCGCGATACCGGCCGTCATGCCGAGGCCGAGGTCGCCCTTGGCCAGGCCCTTCACCACGTCCACGCCGAGCGCGCCGCCGCCGATCATGCCGCCGATGACGACAATGGCCAGGACGAGCACCACGCCCTGGTTGACGGCGAGTTGGAGGGCGGGCCGGGCCAACGGGAGCTGGACCTGGCGCAGTTGCTGCCCCGTACCGGCGCCGAGTGAGCGCGCGGCCTCGAGGGCCGACGGGTCGATCTGCCGGATTCCCTGGGTGGTGATGCGTACGACGGCGGGCAGCGCGTAGACGACGGCCGCGGCGACAGCCGCCGTACGGCCGCCGCTGAACAGCGCGATCACCGGGATCAGATAGATGAACTGCGGCATCGTCTGCATGATGTCGAGCACCGGCCTGATGACCCGCTCGACCCTCTCGACGCGCGCCGCGAGGATGCCGATGGCGAAGCCGAGGACCAGGGTCACCACGAGCGCGGCGAGGACCTGGGAGAGCGTGTCGAGCGAGCGGTCCCAGAGACCCATCGCGCCGATCGCCGCCAGTGACAGCACCACCGTGACGACGGCCTTCCAGCCGGTCCGCAGCGCCAGCACACCGGCGACGAGGAGCAGCGCCCACCAGGGGGTGGCCAGCAGCGCGTCGCGCACGGGGTTGATGACGTAGTTCGCGAAGCCTTCGGACCAGGTGAGGGTGCCGCCCAACACCGGTACGCCGGAGCCGAGTTCACGCTCGATCCAGTCGACGACGGTGTTGACCGGCTCGCTGATCGCGACGGTCCACGCCTCCGGCCACTCCTTGCGGCCGAGTACGGCTCCGAGCACCGCGCCGCCGGCGACGGCCGCGACGATGCCGGACCAGAGCGCCCACCACTTGGGACGGCGCCCGGCGGCGGGGTCCTCAAGCTGTTCGCCGGCCGCGGCGGTCGTGCGGTCCAGCCAGATCGCCAGCAGGACGACGGCGATTCCGGCGGGCAGCGCGAGGCCGACGTCGACGGTGGAGAGCGCCGTGAAGATCTCGTCGCCGAGTCCGCCCGCGCCGATCATCGAGGCGAGGACGACCATCGACAGACACATCATGATCGTCTGGTTGAGGCCGAGGAGCATCTGCTTGCGGGCGAGCGGCAGCCGCGCCGTCACCAGCCGCTGCCAGGAGCTGGCGCCCAGCGAGGCGGACGCCTCCAGTGCGGCGGCGTCCGCGCCGCGCAGCCCGAGCGCGGTCAGCCGGGCCATCGGCGGGGCCGCGTAGATCACGGTCGCGACGAAGACCGACGGGATGCCGATGTCGAAGAGCAGCACGAACGGCAGCAGGTACGAGAAGGCGGGCAGCACCTGCATGGTGTCGAAGACCGGCCGCAGCACGCGCTGGCAGCGGTCGGACAGCCCGGCCGCGAGGCCGAGCAGCGCGCCGACGAGGGCCGAGACGGTGACGGCGACGATCATCAGCGCCAGCGTCTCCATCGCCGGTTCCCACATGCCGAGCAGCCCGATCACCGCGAAGGTGGCGAGCGCGGTGGCGGCGGTGCGCAGTGCGCGGCGGCGCAGGCCGGCGCCGCCGGCGTACCAGGCGATCAGTACGGCAGCCACGGTGACACCGATGAAGCCGAGGCTCTCCAGCACGCTGAACACGCCGTCGACCGAGCTTTCGGCGGAGTTGCTGATGTGCAGGAGGAAGTAGAGGAAGAGGGGGTGGGTGGTGCGGTTGTCGACGAGCCAGCGGTTGAGGTCGTCGAGCGGCGAGCGTACGTCGACGGTCAGGTCGGCCGGCCAGGCGCCGCTGCCGGTGACGGCGGCGCTGACGATCGCGACGAGGACGGCGGCGATGAGCAGCATCGCGCGGGGGTTGCCGGCGAGGCGGGCCCAGGGGCCGGGGGCGCCGCCGGACGGGTCGATCTTGCCCACGCGTACGTCGTCCGCGCCGCCCGTGTCCCCCGGGGCCCGGTCGGTCTTCTCGAACACCGGATTGGGAGCGGCGCTCATACCGCCGCCACCTCCTTGGGTTCCGCTTCGTCGTCCAGCCCCGCGACGACGGCGAGCAGTTCCTCGTAACCGACGACGCCGAGCGTCCGGCCCTGCTCCACGACCCGGCAGTACGAGCCGCTGCGTGCGACGGCCTCGATGGCGTCGGAGACCAGCGTGTCCGGCTGGAGCGCGACTCCCGACTCGCCCTCGCCGTCGCGCGCGGGGCGCATGGCGCGGCGTACGGAGATGACCTGCTCGCGCGGGACGTCGCGGACGAAGTCGCGTACGTAGTCGTCGGCCGGGTTGGCGACGATCTCCTCGGGGGTGCCGAGCTGCACGATCCCGCCGTCGCGCATCAGCGCGATGCGGTCGCCGAGGCGCAGCGCCTCGTTGAGGTCGTGGGTGATGAAGACCATCGTGCGGCCCTCCTCGCGGTGCAGCCGGATGACCTCTTCCTGCATGTCACGGCGGATCAGCGGGTCGAGCGCGCTGAACGGCTCGTCGAACAGCAGGACTTGGGGGTCCACGGCGAGCGCGCGGGCGAGGCCGACGCGCTGCTGCTGGCCGCCGGAGAGCTGGCCGGGGCGGCGGTCCTCCAGACCGGCGAGGCCGACCAGGGTGGCGACCTGGGCCGCCTTGGCGCGCCGCTCGGGGCGGCTCATGCCCTGGATCTCCAGGCCGTAGGCGACGTTGTCGAGTACGGAGCGGTGCGGCAGCAGACCGAAGTGCTGGAAGACCATGGCGGCACGGTGCCTGCGCAGTTCGCGCAGCCGGTTCTTGTCCATGGCGATGACGTCCTCGCCGTCCATGGTCAGTTGTCCGCTCGTCGGCTCGATGAGCCGGGTCAGACAGCGTACGAGGGTCGACTTGCCCGAGCCGGAGAGGCCCATGACGACGAAGACCTCGCCCTTGTGCACGTCGAAGGAGACGTCGCGGACGGCGGCGGTGCAGCCGGTGCGTTCCCTCAACTCCTCGGCGGACAGCGCCGCGTACTCCTTGTTGCCCGGTATTCGGTCGGCCTTGGGTCCGAAGACCTTCCACAGATCGCGTACGGAGAAGACCGGTTCGGTGGCGGTCATCACGCATCACCTCCCGGTGCGGTTGTGTTGGTGGTGTCGGTTGTCGCGGTGGTGTCGGTTGTCGCAGTGGTGTCGGCGGTGTCGGTTGTCGCGGTGAGCAGTTCGGCGCACTTCTCGCCGACCATCAGGACGCCGATCATCGGATTCACGGCCGGCATGGTGGGAAAGACGGAAGCGTCGGCGATTCGGATCCCGGTCAGCCCACGAATCGTCAGATCCGGTCCCACGACGGCCTGTTCGTCGTCCGCGGCGCCCATCCGGCAGGTGCCGGCGGGGTGGTAGACCGTGTGTGCGACCTTGCGGGCGTACTCGCTCAGCTCCTCGTCGGAGGTGATGTCCGGGCCCGGACAGACCTCGCGGGTCAGCCAGTCGGCGAGCGGTTCGACGGCGGCGATCCGCCGGGCGAGCCGGATGCCGTCCACGAGGGTTCGGCCGTCGTAGTCGTCCTCGTCCGTGAAGTACCGGAAATCCAGGGCGGGTTTGATCTCCGGGTCGGCGCTGGTGAGGTAGAGCCTGCCTCGGCTGCGGGGCTTGGGGATGTTCGGCGTCATCGAGACTCCGTGCGCGGGGCGTTCGTACCCCAGTCGCTCCGGATTGTCCGTGAACGGGATTTGGTAGAAGTGGAACATCAGATCCGGGCCTTGGACGTCCGGGTCGCGCCGGACGAAGAGGCCCGCGTCGGAGTCCATCGCCGAGTTCTCGGGGATCGGCCCGTCGGTCTCCCAGACGATGACCGACTCGGGGTGGTCGAGCAGGTTCTCGCCGACGCCCGGCAGGTCGTGCGTGACGGGGATGCCGAGCGCCTCCAGGTCGGCGCGCGGGCCGATACCGGAGTGCAGGAGCAGCCGGGGTGTGTCGACGGCCCCGGCGCAGACGAGGACTTCACGCCGGGCGCGTACGTACGACTCCGTACCGTCGGCGGCCCGTACGCGCACGCCGGTCGCGCGGCTGCCGTCCAGCTCCAGCCGGTACGCCCAGGTCTCCAGCAGCAGTTGGAGGTTGGGCCGGTCCAGGAAGGGGTGCAGATACGCCACCGAGGCGGATGACCGCTTGTTGTTCTCAGGGTGGTAGGCGAGGTCGAAGAAGCCGGCGCCTTCGTGGAAGGGCTTCTTGTTGAAGCCCTCCACGCGCGGGACACCGAGCGCCGCCTGCGCCGCGTCGACGAAGTCGCGGGCGATGGGGTTACGGTCCCGCTCGTCCACGGGCACGATGTTGTTGCGCAGCCGCCCGAAGTAGGGATCCATGGCCGCCGCGTCCCAGCCGTCGGCCCCGGCCGCCGCCCACTCGTCCCAGTCGGACGGCAGCGGCTTGAAGGCGATCAGGGTGTTGTGCGAGGAGCAGCCGCCGAGCACGCGGGCCCGGCTGTGCCGGATGTGGGAGTTGCCGCGCGGCTGCTCGGTCGTCGGGTAGTCGTAGTCCAGCTCGCCGCCGAGCAGCCCCATCCAGCGCCGGAGCGTCAGCACGTCGGGCCGGTCGATGTCGGACGGCCCTCCCTCGATGACGGCGACGGTGACGTCGGGGTCCTCGGTGAGCCGGGAGGCGATCACCGATCCCGCGGTGCCGCCTCCGACGACGACGTAGTCGTATGCGGCGTCGTGTTCGGCCATGGGTGTCGTCTACTCCACTTCCCTAGGGTGATTCAAGGTTCTTGCGCGCGATGAGGCGTAACGAGACTGAGCCGTAAGGCAGTTGGCCGTCAGGTGGTCGGGATGTCAGCCGATGTCGGTCCGTGTCCGCCGGCTCGTCGGCCGGCTCGTCAGCCGGCGAACCAGCGCACCGGCCTCGGCGCGAGGTTCTGGTAGATGTGCTTGGCCTCGCGGTACTCGGCGAGACCGGCGGGCCCCAGCTCGCGCCCGATGCCGGACTTGCCGAAGCCGCCCCACTCGGCCTGTGGCAGGTAGGGGTGGAAGTCGTTGATCCAGACGGTGCCGTGCCGCAGCCGTCCGGCGACGCGCCGGGCGCGTCCGGGGTCCGCCGTCCAGACACCGCCGGCCAGCCCGTACTCGGTGTCGTTGGCGAGCGCGACGGCCTCGTCCTCCGTACGGAAGGTCTCGACGGTCAGTACGGGGCCGAAGACCTCCTCGCGGACGACCCGCATCTCGCGGTGGCACTGGTCGAGGACGGTCGGCTCGTAGAAGTACCCGGCGGCGGGCCGGAGTTCGGCGGGCTCGGGCCGCTTGCCGCCGGACCGCAGCACGGCGCCCTCGGCGAGCGCGGACGCGACGTACTCCTCGGTCTTCGCCAACTGCTGTGCGGAGACGAGCGGTCCGCACTCGACGCCCTCGCCGGTGCCCCGGCCGAGGCGGATCTTCGCGGCGCGCCGGGCGAGTTCGGCGACGAAGCGCTCGCGCAGCGACTCCTCGACGATGAGGCGCGAACCGGCGGAGCAGACCTGGCCGCTGTGGATGAACGCGGCGTTCAGGGCCTGGTCGACTGCGGTGTCGAAGCCCTCGTCGGTGGCGCAGGAGTCGGCGAAGACGACGTTCGGGTTCTTCCCGCCCAGTTCCAGCGCGACCTTCTTCACACCGGGCGCCGCGGCCTGCATCACCTTCGTACCGCTGGCCAGTCCGCCGGTGAAGGACACGAGGTCCACATCGGGGTGCTCGGCCATCCGGGCGCCCACGGGGTCACCGGCGCCGGTGACCAGATTGGCGACACCCGGCGGCAGCCCGGCCTCGGTGAGCAGGTCGATCAGCGCGACGGTGCTGAGCGGGGTGATCTCGCTCGGCTTGACCACAAAAGTGTTGCCCGCGGCGAGCGCCGGGGCAATCTTCCAACTCGCCTGGAGAAGCGGATAGTTCCAGGGTGTGATGAGCGCGCAGACGCCGACGGGTTCGTGCACGACGACGCTGTGCACGTCCGGGGACCCGGCGTCCACGACCCGGCCGCCGCTCTCGTTGGTCACGAGATCGGCGAAGTAGGCGAAGGCGTCGGCGACGCAGTCGACATCGACGCGCCCCTCCTCGACGGTCTTGCCGGCGTCCCGGCTCTCCAGCGCCCCGAGCGCTTCCCGGTCCCGCCGCAACAGCCCGGCGACCCGCCGCAGCAACGCGGCCCGCTCGCCGACGGACGTCCGGGGCCAGTCCCCCGTACCCCCGTCGAAGGCCTTGCGCGCGGCGTCAACGGCGGCGTCGACATCCTCGGCCCCGCCCTCGGACACCACCGCGAACGGCGTGGCATCGGCGGGGTCGATGATCTCGCGTGTGGCACCGGAGGCAGCTTTGCGCCACTCTCCGTCCACAAAAATGGTCAGTTGTGCCGACACGTCGCGTTTGGCCTTCCGTTCCCGATATGCACCACCACCAGCAACAACTGGCGATCTGGGCCCCTGCCCCGGGATGGGGGAAGCATGCGTGTTCGATGGCCGAAAGTGTTCAGGGTCACTCGCCGGCCGGGGTTTCGGTGGGACGCGACCCGCCGGGCCCCGGACAGCACGAGAGCCCCTCGCTGGGGGGCGAGGGGCTCTCAGTACGGGGTTACGGCGGATGGGGCCGCCGCGGGGTCGGTCAGGCGACCGACTTGTTGCCGTCGACCAGCGCGGAGCGGCCGAAGATGCTGACCGCCTGGTAGTACGTCCACGCCGTGCCGTTGCACGAGGTCTTCGTGGCGCCCGAGTAGCCGTTGCACACCCGCTTCAGGTCCTCGTAGAACGCGCTGTCCAGCCGCGACTTGTTGGCGTCGAACGAACCGGCCGCCTTGTAGTTGCGGTAGCCGAAGTCGTGGCGCGCGCAGGACGTCTGGAACGGGAAGCCGAAGGGGTTGTCCGGGGAGGACGAGCAGTAGTCCGTGGACCAGTCGAAGCCGTACGCGGACCAGGAGCCCTGGTTGCCGCGCGCGGAGACCCACGAGTTGTAGCTGGCGGCGCTGGTCTGCGTCCAACTGCTCAGGACCTGCGGCTTGTCGGCCGGGGCGGCGGCGGCCGAGTTGGCGGACATCAGGGTGGCGGGGAGGGCGAGAGCGAGGGCGGCGAGCGGCATGGCGAGACGACGGCGCATTAGGAAAACCTCCGGTGGGGCGACAGGTTGACGCTCCGTGTCCGGTGACACGGAACTTCCCTCAGAGCGAGCGGCGCGGTCGCCGCACGGGTCTACGCGCGATGACCGACGCGGGAATGGTGCCCCAGATACAGCGCGCTGTCACCATGTTCATGGCGAAACAAGGGGGAAACAGGGGGCCAACTCGGCGACATAAGCGGCAACTTGGTGTTCGACGGGCACACCCCCTGGGCGGGCGCCTGTCGGGTTGCCGGCGGTCGGGTCGGTGGCGGTCGGGTCGGTGGCGGCCGGCACGACAAAGCTCCCGGTGGCCGGGTGAACGGCTGCCGGGAGCTCGGTCGTACTACGTGCTACGTGCTAGGTGCGTCTACTGATCAGAGAAGGCCGAGCTCGCGGACCGCGTCGCGCTCCTCGGTGAGCTCCTTCACCGAGGCGTCGATGCGCGCACGGGAGAAGTCGTTGATGTCCAGGCCCTGGACGATCTCGTACACACCGTTCTTCGTGGTCACGGGGAACGACGAGATGATGCCCTCCGGGACGCCGTACGAGCCGTCCGACGGGATGCCCATGGAGGTCCAGTCGCCCTCGGGGGTGCCGTTGACCCACGTGTGCACGTGGTCGATGGCGGCGTTGGCGGCCGAGGCCGCCGAGGAGGCGCCACGGGCCTCGATGATCGCCGCGCCGCGCTTGGCGACGGTCGGGATGAAGGTGTCGGCCAGCCACTGCTCGTCGTTGACCGTCTCGGCGGCGTTCTTGCCCGCGATCTCCGCGTGGAAGATGTCCGGGTACTGGGTGGCGGAGTGGTTGCCCCAGATGGTCAGACGCCGGATGTCGGAGACGGCCGCACCGGTCTTCGCGGCGAGCTGCGAGATCGCGCGGTTGTGGTCGAGGCGGGTCATCGCGGTGAACCGCTCGGCCGGTACGTCGGGGGCGGCGGCCTGCGCGATGAGCGCGTTGGTGTTGGCCGGGTTGCCGACGACGAGGACCTTGATGTCGTCCGCGGCGTTGTCGTTGATGGCCTTGCCCTGCGGCTTGAAGATGCCACCGTTGGCGGAGAGCAGATCGCCGCGCTCCATGCCCTTGGTACGGGGGCGGGCGCCGACGAGCAGCGCGACGTTGGCGCCGGAGAACGCGGCGTTGGCGTCGTCGGTGATCTCGATGCCGCGGAGCAGCGGGAAGGCGCAGTCGTCAAGCTCCATGGCGGTGCCCTCGGCGGCCTTCAGCCCCTGCGGGATCTCCAGGAGACGCAGGCTGACCGGCACATCCGCGCCGAGCAGTTGGCCGGAGGCGATGCGGAAGAGCAGCGCGTAGCCGATCTGGCCGGCTGCGCCGGTGACGGTGACATTCACGGGAGTGCGGGTCATGGCGGTCTCCGTTAGACAGCGGTGGAACGGCGGGCGGCAGGGGCCCTGCCCCTGGTGCGGGCCATCTCTCCGACGGCGGGTGAATCTTGTCTTGACGTGAAGAGACAACCGCCGGTCAGGCTATCCGACGGGGAGGGGCCGGGGCGCGACGGGGCGCGAGGGTGGCCGACAGCCGCCGCACACCGGGGCCGTGACCGCACACCACGGCGTGGTGGTCGGCCACGAACGTGGAGGGTGCGCCGGGGCGGCGCCCGGCCGAAAGAGCTGGTCGTTCGGTGCGCGCGACGGAGGCACCGACGGGCGCGACCCGCCCGCGGAGATCGGGAGCGGCCTCCGGGCTGCCGACGGGAGCGCTCCGTAGGCAACGGTCAGCCGGGCGGACGACGCAGGGGCGCTGCGCCGGCCGCCCCGGTGCGGACGTGACCGACACGGCACTCGGTGGACCGTGGCCACCCCGGCGCGACCCGCCCGCCGAGGTCGGCCGCCGCCTCTGGGCTGCCGACGGGGCCGTTCCGTACGCCACGGTCAGCCGGGCGGACGACGAAGGGGCGCTGTGCCGGCCGCCCCGGTGCGGACATCACCGACACAGCGCTCGGTGGACCGTGGCCACCCCGGCGCGACCCGCCCGCCGAGGTCGGCCGCCGCCTCTGGGCTGCCGACGGGGCCGTTCCGTACGCCACGGTCAG